>JABFXN010000120.1 GCA_013361705.1 Acidobacteriaceae bacterium | reverse complement strand
CTTCTTGCCGCCGATGAGAATGACGTTGTCGCGTTTGATGGAGTCGGCTTCGTAAAAGCGCGCCAGGGTAAGGCGGAGGCGAGGTGCGATGGGCGCGAGGTTCAGGATCTGTTGGGCTGCGTGGAAGTCCCCCAGGGTCACCAGGTTGTGGTTGAAGATGGTCTCCAGATCCTGCCGGCGTTCGGGAGTCATCTCCTCGGAGCGATGGATGTAGTTGCGGTCAAGATAGTCACTGAGCGTAAGGGGCTTGCCGCGCATCTCTTCGCTCATGCTGACGGAGGCGTCGGGGAGGACGATATCGGTCTGCGGAGCAGCCTGGGCAAACGCGGTCCAGAAGGCGGCTGTGGCGGGACGCTCTGCCCATAGGTCGGTCTTCTTCCGCAGGCCGTAGTTCTGCCAGAGCAGAATGCCGCAGGCTATGGCAAGCACACCGCAGACGCTGACCCAGAGCCAGATGCGCGAAGCGGGAAGAGCCTCCACCGGCGGAGCGGATGGAGGAAGCTCCGGCTGCTCCGCCGAGGAATGAAACGTATTCTCCGCGGGAGCTGTCCGCCAGCGGAAGACCGGGAGGTAGCCTCCACGCGGAATGGAAAAGACCAGAGGCTCGGTTACACCCTCGGTCGCGAAGTAGGTCTCGATGCGGCGGCGGAGCTCGGTCGCGTTGACGCGGACGATATTGTCCTGGCTGCGGTCGTAACTGGCGGAGCGGCCGAAGACACGAACACCGATCTCCTGCTCGTGGATCTCGGGAGCATGGGGTTTCAGGGACTCGTGACCGACATAAAGAAGGAAGTCGCGGAGGCGAGCCGACCGAGCGAAGTGGGAGCTGCCGGCGACGCGGTCGATGAGAGCGCGGCGGACAGAGAGCTCCGGGAGAGGGGCTTTTGCCTCCTCCTCATCCACTACAGTCTCCGACCTTGCTGCCATTCTGCTACCTAAAAACGGGGGTGTGTTTCACGAGCATAGCACCAGGTGCCCGCATTCGATACTTTATCTTCAACTCACTGATTCTAAAGGTAATGGACGAGTCTTAACAGGTTAGGTTTACCTGTGGTCTTCCGGTAAATTAACTTGTCTGTCGTTTTTCGCAAAAAAGAGGATGACTGCCATTCAAAGAAACACTTTGGAGGCAGTTCATGCAGAACCAACCCATCTTTGGGAGAAGGCGATTCCCTGCCCTGCTCCTGATTCTTCTCCTTGCCGTTCCCCTGGGGTATGCGCAACGCTACTTGGGGTCAATCCAGGGACAGGTGACCGACTCGACGGGCGCTGTCATTCCGGGGGCCGAAGTAGTCGCGGAAGAGACGTCCACCCATTTCAAGACGCTGGCCAAAACAAACGGAGCCGGCGCGTATACCTTTGCCTCGCTTAACCCAGGAACCTACACAGTAACCACCACGGCTGGTGGCTTCAAGTCCACAAGCCATACGGGTGTGATTCTGACCGCCGGCAACCTGCAGCAGGTCGACTTCCAGATCGAGCCGGGAGCCGCAACGGAAACGGTCAACGTGGCGGCAAGCTCCAATACTCTTCTGGATGCGGCCTCGCCGAACATTGCGACAACCCTGAGCACGCAGGAGGTCACCGACCTGCCGAACGCGGGCCGCAATCCCTTTGTGATGGCGACCCTGGCGGCGGGCGTGATCAATACCGGATCGGGCGGCTACTTCCAGGGCAAGTCCAGCCAGTTCACCAATCCCTTCTCTGGAGTTGCGGTACAGGTCACAACCAACGGCAGCGGCGGCCACAACCGCCTGACGTTGAACGGCATTCCGGATGACCCGGCCGAACGCCTTTCGGGCGCTTCGTATACCGGCTTTGTTCCCTCCCCCGAAGCAGTGCAGGAGGTGAAGGTGCAGACCTCCATCTTCGACGCACAGGTCGGCCACGGCAACGGAACCGTGACCAACACGGTTGTCCGCAATGGAACCAACGCCTACCATGGCGCCGCCTATTACTCCTTCCAGAACACCTACCTGAACGCGAACACCTACGAGAAGGCTCCGAACAAGGCAGCCCGCAACAACGATCAGTTGAGCCAAACGGGCCTTGTCTTCGATGGACCGGTACGGATTCCATTCCTGTACAACGGCCAGGATAAGAGCTTTTTCCTGGTTGCATTTGAACGCTATGCCTCACATACGGCGATCAACTACACGTCGCGCGTACCGACCACCGCGGAGCGTGCGGGCGACTTCTCAGCCCTGTGCACCGGCGGCTTCAACACCAGCGGCCTGTGTCAGTCGGGTGTGCAGCTTTACGATCCGAACTCGCCGGTCGATTCCAGCGGCAACCGCACTGTTTACTTTGCCAATAACAACATCGCATCGCGCATCAACTCCGCCTCATCGACAATCGCCTCGTACTTCCCAACTCCGAACGTGGCCGGCGCGACCGCGCTGACAATTCCGAACTACATCTCGACGCAGACCTCTTATCCGAGCACCTATCCGTCCTTTATCGTCCGCTTCGACCAGGCGATTGGAAGTAGGAACAAGCTGTCGGCAATTCTGTTCCGCTCCGGATTGACGCAGAACTACCCGATGCAGGGCTTCCCGAAAGGGATCGGACCGACGGGCTATGGGTACAGCGTGTATCGCAACAACCGTGGCGGAAGCCTCGACGATGTACACCAGTTCTCTCCGACGCTGGTACTGGACTCTCGCATCGGTGTCCTGTGGCATCCGTTTGGCTTGACCTATCCGGGTAACCAGAACTTCGATCTTTCGTCGATCGGAATCTCGAGCACAGGTCTGCCGTACACCTCATTTCCCGGCATCAGCTTCAGTTCTGACAGCTATGCCGGTCTGGCAGCCGGTGCGGGCGGGCAGGTGAGCACGAACATGACGGCGGCGTGGGCCGAGATCCTGACCAAGAGCGTGGGCCGTCATACGCTGCGGGTTGGCTTCGACGGCAACCTGATCCGTTACAACGTCCAGAACCCGCAAAGCGGACTGGGGGCAGCCAACTTCGACCGCCGCTTCACACAGAAGAACTCGGTCAGCGTGAACGTCGGATCGGACGCGAGCTCTTGCGACCCCTTTGCGTCATTCCTGTTGGGAGCGCATTCCTCGGTGAGCTACAACATCCAGGCGGCATTCGCCCTGCAGCAGATTTATATCGCTCCGTTTGTGCAGGACGATTGGCGCATCACCCCGAAGCTGACGCTGAACCTGGGTGCGCGTTGGGATTACGAGTCGCCGTTCACGGAACGCTACAACAAGATGGTGACCGGCTTCTGCACCACCTGCCAGAATCCGCTGCAGGCCTCCGTCACGGGTCTGACGCTGAATGGCGGTCTGCAGTACACCAGCAGCAGCAACCGCTTCCCCTATCCTCGTGACTGGAATAACTTCCAGCCCCGCGTGGGTCTGGCCTACCAGGCAACCAATGCCACAGTAGTGCGCGGAGGCTTCGGTATCATCTACTTCAATACGCTGGAGTCGCCGATCGGCACCGGTTTCAGCCAGACGACCAGCTACAACAACTACAGCACCAGCGCTCCGCTGAACTCGCTGAGCAATCCATTTCCTTCAGGCGTAACGCTGCCGACCGGAAGCTCGCTTGGACTTGCAACCTCGCTTGGACAGAGCGTCAGCTTCGTTGACCAGAACCACGTGCAACCGAAGAGCGCGCAGTGGTCAGCCAGCATACAGCAGCAACTGGTGGGCAACACCGTGCTGCAGGTGGCGTATGTCGGTGCACGTCCCACCCGGCTTGAAGTCAACCGGAACATCAACTACCTGCCGCAGCAGTACTACGACCAGGGCACGGCCGGCGTGACCTACCTGAACACCGCCGTCACGAACCCGATGGCGGGTAAGTTCAGCGGCACAACCACGCTGAACAACGCCACCATCGCGCGTAACCTGTTGCTGCTGCCCTATCCGGAGTTCGGATCGGTGACGGCGCAGTACACATCCGTGGGAAGCGCGCCTTATAACGCACTACAGATCCAGGTGCAGCGGCCGATGAAGAACCACTTCTCGCTGCAGGGCAACTTCACCTGGGCGAAGACGATGCTGCACACCAGCTATCTGAATGGATTCGACACCAAGCTGGCGTCGATTCAGGATGGAAATGCGACACTGGTGGCGAACATCTTTGGAACGCTGGAACTTCCGAAGTTCTCGCGAATGAACTATGTCGAGCGTCTGCTGCTGGGTGGATGGAAGCTGAACAGTGTGATGCGTGCGCAGAACGGAGGGCTGATTTCGGCGCCTTCGAACGTGGACATCATTGGACCGGTGACTCAGGCCAATGCGTCCTACGGACGCTACTTCAACACCTGCTACCAGAACACGTCGGGAGTGAATGTGCAGTCCACGTCTTCGGCTCCGGCGTGCGATTCGCTCTCGCCTGTCCCGGCATATCGCCAGCGGCTGGCATACACGACGCAGCATAACTCGACGGTGCTGAACATCCGGCAGAGGATTCATCCTCTGGTGGACGCCTCGCTCTTCAAGCAGTTCCAGATCCGCGAAGGAACCAGCTTTGAGATCCGCGGCGAGTTCTTCAATGTCTTCAACACGCCGAACTTCGGTGGTCCGGGAACCGGTCTGGGCAGCTCGACCTTTGGCGTGGTGACACTCACGCAGGCAAACGATCCGCGTATCGGGCAGTTGACGGCACGTATCAATTTCTAAACCGGCAGTACCTTCCGCAAAGCCGCGGCCGATTCATGGCCGCGGCTTTCTTGCGCAACACAGAATTTCAGTACACTTCGATCCAAGGGCTCTTTTCGCATGCATGTTTCAACGGCACTGGCCGGTCTTGCCTTCGCTGCAACCTCGACGCTCGGGTATGCCCAAATGGGTACGCCGCAGGGCAATGCGTCCCAGACAAGCTCGATCGCCGCATTGCGCGCTGGATTCAAGACACCTCCCCAACAGGCACGACTGCGCTGCTACTGGTGGTGGTTGAATGGCAACACCGATAAGGCCACCATTACGCACGACCTGACGGAGATGAAGGCCAAAGGATTTGGCGGAGCGTTGCTGGTGGATGCCGGCGGAGCGACGCAGAACGGCCACGCTCCAGTTCCAGCCGGGCCAAGGTTCGGTTCAGCCGCATGGGTTGCGCTCTATACGCATGCGTTGCGCGAGGCCGACAGACTGGGCCTCGAGATCACGCTGAACATTATGAGCGGCTGGAACCTGGGCGGGCCGACCGTAAGACCGGAAGATGCATCGAAGGCGCTGACCTTTGCCACAACGGTAGTGAAGGGTGGGTCAGCACAAGAGGTGGATGTTCCGCAACCACAGCACACGCAGGGAATGTTCTATCGTCAGATCGCCGTGCTGGCATATCCGCTTCATCATGGTCAGGCAAAGGCTACTCAGTTGGAGGACGGCCAGGGAGATCGCCATACGGCAGCGGAGCAGCACGTGGCCGACGGGTATTCCAGCAGCATCCGGTTTCGCGCAGCCGCAGCGGAGAGCGGCTTCAGCATGAACGACAGCTCGGCGATGTTGAACGACGGACTCGATACCACTTTCCGCGATGAGGATAGATATGCCGATGCCTCTCTTGCCGAGGTGCGGCGGTTGCAACCCGCCGCTGATGGCAAGCTACATCTGGATCTTCCCGCGGGCGAATGGGAGATCTTCACGGTGGGATACACGAACACCGGGGCACAGGTCTCGACCTCAAGCGACACATGGAAGGGCCTGGCGATCGATCACATGAGCCGCAGCGCCTTTCAACACTATTGGGAGGCGAACGTAGATCCACTGCTCGTCGCGGCGAAGCCCTTTCACAGCTTGAAGTACCTCGCGACGGATAGCTGGGAGTTAGGTGGAACGAACTGGACGGATGGATTCGACAAAGAGTTCCGGCAGCACCGGGGGTATGATCCGATTCCTTATCTGCCGGTCCTTACCGGCCGGATTCTGGGAGATCGTTCCGTAACAACGCGCTTTCTTACGGATCTGCGGCGCACGGTCGCCGATCTGATCGTGGCGAATCATTATGACGTCTTCGCGCAGATGGCCGGACAACATGGCCTGGGAGTGCAGGCGGAGAGCGGCGGGCCACATGGGGCTCCGATCGATGCACTGGAGACTTTCCGCCATGCAGCAATCCCCCAAACCGAGTTCTGGTCGCAGAACCCTCACCGGCATGAGGATCAAGAGCGTTTCTTCACCAAGCAGGCAGCGTCCGCGGCGAATATCTACGGCCAGCATTACGTAGCGCAGGAGGGTGAGACCTCCATCGGACCGCAGTGGTCAGAGTCTCTGGCAACGGATCTGAAGCCCAGCTTCGATATGGCGATCACCGAGGGGATGAATCGGCTTGTGTGGCACGAGTTCACCTCGAGTCCGGCAGAGTCTGGCGTGCCAGGGCAAGAGTACTTTGCAGGAACCCACCTCAACCCGAAGGTGACGTGGTGGACCGACGGTGGACCATTCTTCAGCTATCTGAATCGTGTTCAATTCCTGATGCAGCAGGGCACGACGGTGAACGACGTTCTGTACTTCTATGGCGACCATATTCCGAACTTCGTGCGCCTGAAGGCAGACGACCCGGCGCATGTTCTGCCTGGATACGACTATGACGTCACCAACGAAGACGCGCTGCTGCGCACGATCCACATTGCGGGACATGAGCTTGTGGGACCAAGCGGTGTGCACTGGCGTGCCCTGGTGCTGCCACGTACGCGGAGGATTTCACTTGCGGCATTGCAGATGGTCGAGCGCTATCTGCGCGCAGGGGGGATCGTAATCTCCCTGCCACCGGTATCGAGTACGGGCAATCTGTCTAATGTGCAGAAGAAAAGGCTTGATGAGCTAATTGCACAGATATGGAAGGGATGTCCAGAGGGAGAATCTCACCTGTATGGAGCGGGAACGGTCTTCTGTACGGACAACGCGCATGAGGCTTTACAGCGGATGCGCGTACCTGCCGACGTCACGATCACTACGGGTGATGTGCGCCTTGCGCCGGTGAGTACGGATAGCGTCGATGCCATTCATCGGCAGGTCGCGGGGACACAGATCTACTATCTGCGCAGCAGCTACGCGACAGAGAAGAGCTTCACGATTGCTTTGCGTGCCACAGGTGACGCCGAGATCTGGGATCCGGTAACGGGTTCGGCACATCGCGCTCGGACTGCGGCTATGCCCGATGGACGCAGTAGGGTTTCTGTCACGCTGCCGGCGTATGGTTCTGCTGCGATTGTCTTTCTGCAACACAGTGCATCAGGAGATCTTCCGCAACTGGTACATACCGAACCGGTCAAGGCAGATTGGTCTTTGGCTATTCCAGGACGAGAGTCTGTGCATCTGACGGAGCTGAAGAGCTGGACAGAGATTGATAGCACGAAATACTTCTCCGGAACAGGGGTGTACAGCACCAGCCTCACAACACCGAAGCTCTCCGCGGGCGAGACCTCTTGCCTGCGCTTCGAAGGGGTGCACGAAATCGCGCGGGTTACGTTTGCTGGCAAACCAGTGGCGACCACCTGGGCAGCGCCTTATGAGGTGTGTCTGCGTGGACCGCTGCCCGAGAGCGGCATCCTCGAAGTGGCGGTGACGAACCTGTGGCACAACCGACGTGTCGGCGATTCCGTTGATCCTTCGGCGAGGCAGACGAAGAGCAACATCGCGTTGCCTTCCCCGGATGAGCCATTGCTGCCGTCAGGACTTACAGGTGGCGTGGAGTGGCGTATTTATCGGGGACGGCCGTAATGAGCGATGCTGAAAGGTCGGGCCCATGTCCCCACGGGACATGGGCACCCAGTGTATGGGCTAAACCGAATTTGTTGAATACTCCCTAGCTGCTATGCAGGCTATGCAGAAAGCCGAGTACCACCTCATTGAATTGTTCAGGGCGCTGGAGCGGGGCGAAGTGTGTGACAACTTCGAGCAGGACCAGCCTGGCGTTGGGGATAGACCGGGCGAGGTGTTCTGCGTGGTCTGTGCGGATGAACTCGTCGGAGCGGCTCTGCGCGATGGTGACAGGTACGTGGATCTTAGCGAGATCGTCTTCGGTGTAGTTCGGTTGAGTCCGCTGCATGAGTGAGAGATCAGCGACGAGTTGCTGGAAACAATCCGGTGTCGGTGACAGCTCGGCATAGTCCTTCGTGTGACGGGAGACGCAGCGATCGAGAACCGGAGTCGCTTCGAACGGCTTTACTCCGCTGGGATCCATATTGCAGGCGAAGAAGAAGACTCCGGAGACGCGTGATGGATGCGCCGCAGCGAGGAGCATGGCGGTACATGCGCCATCACTCCAGCCAACGAAGGCAGCCTTCTCAATCTGCAGTGCATCCATGATCGCGACAACATCGGAGGCCATCAGGTCGTACGAGTAGGGACGCGGATCGCGCGTACTTCTTCCCTGCCCGCGGCTATCAATCAGAAGGACCTGGAATCCATGCTCGAGAAGAGATGGAACCTGATAGCCCCAATTGCCGCTGTGACCAAGCCCTCCGTGCAACAGGATCACCGGAAGACCTGAACCAAGTCTGCAGTACCAGATGCGGGCGCCTTCATGGGTCACATGGCCGCTCTCTCCTGGCGGCAGAGCTGGGGTTCCGTGAGCCTGAAAGCTCTCAAGCGTATCGTCCTGCACTGTCATTCATAGTCCTTTGTTTGGATGTCGTGGAGGTAGCAGGTCGTTCATCTGTGAGAGTGCCGGCGACAAGCAGCGAGGCCGCGGCGATGATCCAGGTGATGAAGAACGCGGTCAGCGGGAAACGCGGCCCCACCGGCGTGCCGGCCATCTTCGGCGCAGCGGCAAACCAGGTATTGGGTCCCCAGACCAGGAAGGCAAAGAGTGCCAGCATGGCGGTTTCGATATACGCAGCCAGACGTGGCAGGACCAGGAACAATATCCCCAGGCCACAGGCCATCTGCCCCACGCCGGTCAGATAGGCGAAACCGACGCGGAAGGGCAACCAGGAAGGCACAAGGCCGGTCGTGATCTTCACATAAAAGAGATGACTGAGGCCGACGGGAATCACAGCAAGCCCGAAGATGATGCGAGCGATCTGCAGCCCACTCGTGCCAGTGAATCGCTTGAAGAAAGATGACTGCTCCAGGCCGGAGAAACAGGCAAAGACCACCAGGCCGCCAGCAAACAACATGGCAATTTCGCCAAGCCCAAGCCAGACGCCCTCGATCTGCGGAGCGACGATCAACGCCGGAATCTTAAGGCAAAGCCAGGCCAGAAGAAACAGAGGGAGGGCACGCGAAGCAATCGCCACGGTTGGACGAAAGAGCAGAGCCACGCCGGCTATGACCATGAAGAGACCGCAGGCTACGGCGAGCCCTCCGCGGCCGGGATGAAATGGGGGGACTGGTTGCCAGTTATAGGCGAAGTCACGGTAGATCACCGAGAGGGTCCCCAGTGCGATCATGCCGATAGCGAAGAGAGAGAGTGCGGGTTGCTGCTCACGAATCATGCCTTGCAGTCCTTTCCAAGGTACTTCTGAAGGGCCCGATCATTCCGTTTCAGCGTCTTCCAGTGGGGATCCGTTCATCAGATAGTCGTGTGCGAGGTGGTGGAATCGACAGTCCACTGAAATTTGTTCACATAATTTTGCCAGCGATCGTGTCATCACAGTAGAAAGCTGCCCCCGACTTGAGCGATTATTCTCTACGCCGGGATCTACCGATGGCGAGGTTACCGTTGAGTTTTTCCTCCGTAAAGGCATTCATCATGCGACATCGCAGATCCCTCTCCGATCTTTCGATCGTAATAGCAACCATTGGCGTCGGCCTGTACCTGGCGCTGGAGTATGACTTTTTTCGCAATGAAGGTCATGAGACTCTGCAGCAGCAGACCATCGAGCTCGACGAAGCTCTGCTCATCAGCGGTGTTCTCGCAATCCTGTTGCTCTTCTTTGCCATTCGCCGGTACCGGGAACAAAAGCGGGAGATCGCCCGCCGTACCGCTGCCGAAAAACAGATCAGGGTTCTTGCCTTTCAGGACACGCTTACCGGCCTGGCCAATCGCCGCCAGTTTGACGACGCATTACGAGCAGCGATCGCCGCGCCGCCTCGCGAAGGCGCCTGCCATGCCGTCTTGATTCTCGACCTGAACGGCTTTAAACAAATTAACGATATCTACGGCCATGCCGTCGGGGACGAGGTACTTACCCTTACTGCACAGAGGCTTCTTTCCGCGGTGCGTGAGGGAGACCTTGTGGCGCGCCTGGGAGGAGACGAGTTCGCTATTCTGGCAACTCACGTGATGGGTCCTGATGCGGCCGCCAATATTGGCCGGCGCGTCATTGACGAGCTCTCCCCTCCCTTACTTACAGGTCAGATCCGGCATCTGATCGCATCCGGAATCGGCGTGGCGCTGATTCCGTTCGACGCGGTCACCGCTGAGGAGGTCTTCCGGAAGGCCGACCTTGCCCTGTACCGTGCCAAGGAAGAGCGCCGTTCTGCCGTGCACTTCTTTGAGGAGGTACTCGACCGCCGCATGCGGGAACGGGAGTGGGTGGAGCGGGAGCTTCGGTCTGCTGTGGTGTCAGGGCAAATTAAGGCTCTCTTTGAGCCCACCGTCGACCTGCGGACACGCCAGATCACTGGCTTTGAAGCTCTGCCACACTGGCTGCATCCGACCGCGGGCTCGATCAGCCCACAGCGTTTCATCGCCATTGCGGAGGAGTGTGGCCTGATTCACGAGATCATGGACCACATTCTTCGCCAGGCGAGCGAGACCGCGGCCCAGTGGCCATCGCACGTGCGGCTCTCCATCGATGTCCTGCCGGTACAGTTGAAAGACCGCTCTCTCGCAGCGCGGATTCTGGAAACTCTTCACGAAACAGGTCTCAGCCCCAACCGGCTCGAGATTGAGATTACGGAAGCTGCCCTGGTACGGGACCTTGAATCAGCAAAGCTGCTGCTCGGAACGCTGCGGGATGCGGGCGTCCGCATCGCACTGGACAACTTCGGCACCGGCTATTCCAGCCTCTATCATCTGCGCAATTTCAAACTCGACAAGATCAAGATCGACTCCAGCTTCATCCGCGCTATGCAGGGGAAAGAGAGTAACCAGTCTGCCGCATATGCTCATGAAGGAGCAATGGAGAGAGACCTGAAGGCCGAGCAGGAGGAGAGTGCCACGATTGTTCGCGCCCTGGTAGGTCTCGCCCATGGTCTTGGGTTGACCATTGCCGCCGAAGGTATTGAGGACCCGAACCAGCAGAGCTCGCTCCTGCTGACGGGTTGCGAGCAGGGACAGGGGAATCTTTACAGCCAGCCGTTGTCTGCGGAACAGACGGTCGATGCGTTAGTGGGACGAATGGCCTGAGAGACCAAGGATCTTGCCAATGCTTCTTGCTGAGGCAAGATCTTGAAAAGGAGGTCCTTCACTACGCCACCCCAGCCAGCAAAGCTGGCTGGGGACCCGTTCGTTCAGGATGACAACATTTTGGCTAATTTACGGGATTACCGGAGAAGCGCTCGACTGCAGAGCGGAGGTCGCCGCGTTTTGTCGGCTTGCTCAGAACCAAGTCCACGTTAGCCGGCGTCTCATCTTCGTTGCCTGAGCGGTATCCCCAACCGGTCAGCAGGATCACAGGTGTGGCGGATGCGGCTTCCTTAACGGAGAGCGCTACCTTTTTGCCATCGACATAGGGCATGCCCAGGTCGGTGAAGACGATAGAAAAGGGTTTGTTCTGCGAGAGCGCCGCATGAAAGGCATCGATTCCTGACTGACCGCCATTCGCGGTAACAACATCGTGGCCGTCCAGCTCCAGCACCTCGCGCAACGGCTTCAATAGAAGAGGGTCATCGTCGACAAGCAGAATCCTCACAGGCTTCGATAGGGTACCGGCATGCGCGGTCGGAGCAGGTTTACTGACCGCGGCGTCTGTAGCGGTAAAGGTCAGACGTACTGTCGTCCCTTTACCGACGGCACTGTCAATCTCCAGCTCACCACCGTGGCGTTCCATGACACCCTGCACCATGACAAGACCAAGTCCGGTGCCGCGATCGCCCTTGGTGGTAAAGAAAGGTTCCATACACCGCCGCCTGGCTTCTTCATCCATGCCAACACCCGTGTCGACGACTTCCAGAAAGACTCCCTGAATCTGGGCCGGCTTTCCTTCTCCGGAGCCAGTCTTCGCGATGCCAGTGCGCAGCGTTAACGTACCGCCATTCGGCATGGCGTCGACGGCGTTGAAGATGAGGTTGACGAGCACTTCCCGGAGCTCGTTTTCAAGCCCTCGAATCGGAGGAATGCCATGCGCAAGGTCCGTAACCATGCGGATCACAATCCCGTTCTGCTGCGGCATGGCAGACCAGCGGGCATTTGTCAGCTCGATGGTTTGACGCACAAGTTGATTAAGATCAATCGGCGCAGAGACAACCTGCGGCTCTCTCTGCCGATACAGATCCGTGAGCCGGGTGAGCGTCTTCGAGACGTCATTCAATGCCCGCTGAATGGTCTGGAGAGTACGGCGAGCCTGGCGGCTCAGGCCGGTCTCCGTCTCCAACAGGGACTCGGTATAGAGCGCCGCGGGCGAGATGGTGTTGTTGATGTCGTGTGCGATGCCGCTGGCCATCTGTCCAAAGGCACGCAGGCGCTCCTGTTGCATAACCGTCTGCCGCGTCGCCTGCAGATCGTCATAGGCATGCTGCAACGAGCCGTACATCTGCGCCTGGTGTGCAGCAAGCGCCATCAGGTCACCAAGGTGCTTGAGGAACTCGCAATCACTGCTGCTGAACCCCTCTGACTCTCTTCTTGCTGCAATAAGGATGCCGAAGAGCGCATTTTCGACCTTCAACGGCACGATCACCCCAGAGTGGAGGCCGCCCTGTACCAGTTGCCGGGGAAACGGTGTGGTCAGTTGATCGAGATTCGGTTCATAGATCAGTTGGCCGCTGAGGCTGCGGGCGAATCCGTTTTCATCAATCCCGATGGTGGTGTGTTTCAGGTCTGTCAGGACTGCTTGACGAACGCCGACATTGGAAACCGTCAGCACCATACCGGCCCGGTCATAAAGAGCAATACATCCAAAATCGATTGGGAGATTATCCTCCAGGCTACGAAGCACAACCTGAAAGATGCTCGGCATATCCTGACGCTCCTCGATGGCCTGTGTAATCTGCCGGAGCAGGTCCAGTCTTGCCAGTTGCTCCAGGAGCTTCCATTCACCGTTCCTGCGGCTGATGTCAGAGCGATGAAGAGCAGCGGCGGTCATCCACACCAAAGCGCCGAAGGTCACAACATTGGCCAAGGCATAGAGCGAGAGCCCTGCTTCTGTGTCATACCACCCGGCACGCTGTCCCTGTAGCCGCAGCCATCCCACGGCAATGGGAAGAACCATCGCCGGGACCAGAAGCTTTCTGGCGATGACCCCGCCAGCGCTGTCACTGACCAGCAGGCTCATCAACCCATCTTCGAGCCATGAACACAACAGGCCGGCACTCCACGCCAAAAACAGCAGCGAGGTATGCACGGCCAACGTGTCCTGAGGAACGAGAGGTGCGCCTCCATAAAGGAAACGGCTGAAGGCCAGCCATGCGATCAGGCTGGCCAGCAGCGCCATCGCCTGGAAGGATGAAAAGGCACGACGTCTGCCTGCAAGAAATAATGCGCTGCCAAGCAGGATAAAGTTGATCGCGGTGGCAGGCGCCATAGCGCCGGAGCGCATGTAGAAGAGGTGGTCAACCTCCGAATCCCGCCCTAAAACAGCGGACAAGAGCCGGCTCAGCCCCATCAAGACGATCAGGAGGGAGAGACCTTGCGATCCCCAAAAGGAAATCGTACGTCCTCGGGACGACCTGGAATCCCTCACAAATGTATGCAGTCCGAGAGCAATGCCGGCAAGCAGGAAGCAGACCGCGGTTGGGACCACCATCCGTGGCCAGCCAACGACAACGCTTGTAAGCCGGGGATTGTCGGTGCCCCATCCCCAAAGTACTGCCAGAGCAACGAGCACAAGAAGGCCGGCGGCGGCTTGATGAATGCGTTGCGGCCAGCGAGGGACCTCAGCTTTGCTCATCGACTGCCCTTCCGGAGTTGGACAACTGTAGGTGAACCTCGCTAAAAAATCGGGCTATTGCCCGTAAGAATATCCCAAATTCCTAGCGCACTCATGACCGGCCACAGATCGAAAGTGAAACTATAACTCTATTCGTTAACAGAACGAAACTTCCCTTCATAAATCGTTTTCGTGGGAAGGAAGGCGGCCTCAAATCGCAAGCCCCGCCGACATGGCTGGACGCGTTGAAACCCTAAAAGCAGGTCCTTCGCCTCCGGCTCAGGATGACATCATTTTTCGATACAAACCCCAAAGACGCACCCTACGTCGCGGGGGCCATGCCACCAATCGACCAGAGCAACTGCCGGATCGCTCCTCCGAAGATCGCAAGTCCCAAAGGTACATGGATGGCGACATGGTGGAGATGCCCTGCAGCGAACTCCGCGACCTCGGCACTCACCAAACCGAGAGCGGCCACAGGAACCCAGAGGGGACACCGTCTTTGCAGGAAGAGAACAAGGGCGGCCAACACCTGGCTGCCGCCCAACAGCACCAGAACCTTCGCGGTAAAGGCATGAAGCGCCGCCGATTTAACATCGCCTGCCAGCATTCTGCCTGCGAACGTGGCCTGAACCAGCATGGTGATCGCACTTACCGCCAGAATGAAACGCAGCAATCTTGTCACTATCATCTCTTGTCCCTCCAGAACAAATGCCCTCGCGGCACGTGCTGTAAGGAAGACCGCCGAGAAACATAGAATGTGACAGAGACCGATTGTCACGCTGCAACCCGCCCGTTTGTCTTGTATGGAGAGAGGATCAACGCCCAAGGAAACCGGCCTTCGGGCCTGAGATTCGGCAGAAGGAGCGGAGCAATGAGCAGCCATCAGATACCGGAACACGAGCAATCACAGAGTGATGCTGAGCGCTCCATACGGCTCGGACTGTTCGACCAGTACCGCAGCCTTCTTTTCTCCATCGCCTATCGCATGCTGGGAAGCGTTGCCGATGCGGAAGACATGCTGCAGGAGACGTTCCTGCGATGGCATGCAGCCGGGGAGGAGGATATCCGCTCGCCAAGGGCTTACCTCGTCACCATTCTGAGCCGGCTCTGCATCAATCATCTGCAATCGGCAAAGGTACAGCGCGAGGAGTACACGGGTATATGGCTCCCGGAGCCGATCGTCACTGATCCGGGAGGCGATCCCTTCCACCTGATCCGCGTAGATGAGTCGCTCTCGATGGCCTTCCTGGTCCTGCTGGAACGCCTCACACCGATTGAGCGTGCCATCTTTCTGCTGAAAGAGGTCTTCGAGTACGAGCACGGCGAGATCGCATCGATCGTCGGCCAGAGTGAGGTCAACTGCCGGCAGATCTTGAAACGAGCAAAGCAGCATGTTGCGACGCTGAGACCTCGCTTTAAGGCCACCCGCCCCGATCACGGCGCACTGTTGGAGAGCTTTCTGAAGGCAATTGGAACTGGTGAGATGACGGACCTGCTCAGCCTGCTGACAGAAGATGTGGTCCTGCGATCTGACGGCGGGGGCAAGGCTGCGGCCGTCCCCAATGCAGTTCACGGCGCCGATAAGGTTGGACGAGGCATTCTGGGAGGAATGCACCGCTTTGTCCCAAAGACCCTGGTTCGGCGGCTGGCCCGCATCAATGGCGAACCTGGCTTGGTCACGTATTTCAATGGAGAACCATATTCCGTGGTGACCATCGAAGTGCGGGACAATCTCATTTCGTCGATCTACGTCATCACCAATCCTGACAAGCTCAAACATCTGCCGTCGCTGAAGTAGAGGTGATCTGTCACGCGCCGCGGTGCTCACCGGTCTTATTGTGCAGGGCGTATCTGCGCATAGCGGCAGTACAGACAGGAGATTTGAGACAGTGAGAGTTGTCATCCTAGGCGCCACAGGCGGCACCGGCATGGAGTTGATCAAGCAATCGCTTGCAGCGGGCCATGCTGTAACAGCCTTCGTCCGCAAACCTGAACCTCTCAGGGCGTTTTACGGACGGATCGATCTTCGCACCGGAGACCTGCTGCACCAGGAAACCATGACCCGGGTACTCGAAGGACACGACGCCGTTCTCTCCGGCTTTGGGCCGCGCGTGCCGATTGCGAAGTCGGATGAACATCTGCTCAGAGACTTCGCGACCGTATTGACTGGAGCAATGCAGCAAAGCGGCGTACGGCGGGCCGTACTTATCTCGACCGCATTTCTGTTCAAAGATTCGTTCTTTCCACCTACCTATCTGCTCGGCAGGATGCTGTTTCCATCGGTGGTGAAAGATTCCGCAGAACTGGAGTCGATTGTTCAGAGCAGTGGGCTCGACTGGACGATCGTACGGCCACCGCAGCTGACGGACCGTCCACGGACCGGAAGATATCGTGAGCGGATCGGTCATCTGCCAAGATTCGGCTTCAAGATATCGCGGGCGGATGTTGCAGACTATTTTGTGAAAGCCCTGCCGGAGAAGTCGCTCGTCCAAACAATCGTCGGCATCAGCAACTAATCTACCCAGCGTATCTAATCGACCTCGAAGGCGATCACCTTGGGTGGGCTGGTCTTCCCTTCCACCAGGCTGGTTTCGATCACAACCTGTACGTTGTGAGACTCCCAGCCTTTCGGCGCCTGTTTTGCAAAGAGGGCGAAGTAAGCAGGCGTCGTTACAAACTCGGCTGCCGAGGAATTGCCGTAGGAGCCGAGCCCGGCGAGAGAGAGAACGTATTGCCCCGTCAGCGGGTCGTTCAGGCGAGTGATGATCGCGTAGCTTTTCGAGATGGAGTTTACCGGCGCCGAAAAGTCGAATGTACCCAAGGGCGCGTCTCCGTTCTTGGTGTCCACCACTCCCGATGCGTCCGGACTCAGGCGGGATATCCGATAGCGCATGTTCGACTGAACCCGCACGGTCCATTGGTTGTTGAAGCCGCCGATCAGGATAGACGGCTGCCTGCGCAGGTCCGGAAGAGTCGTGGTATCGGCAATCCTCATGTAGGGGTGTTTCCCCTGTGCTCCTAGAAGGCTTGAAACACTGACAAGGGCAGCGCCAACGTTCGGGTCAAGATGATTGCGGGTGCGCGTGACGTGATTCCAGGTATCGTTCTCAACCACCGGCTCGTGCATGATGCCGTTCAGCGTTCCGGCGCAGATCAGGATCTCGTTCTCCGAGTTCCAGAGCGGCTTCCAGAAGGAAGCGAGATCGCGATTCTGCCTCTGCGTCTCCGACATGCGATACATGAAGAAGATGGCTATGGCACATACGCAGGCGACAACGGCGGCAAGCAGGTATCGGCGAACCGTGCGGCTTCGGTCTACTGCGGGAACCGTGGTGACGTCCGGTGTCTCGACGGGAATGGGTGTAGCTTCGAGAACCAGTTTCGCCTTAGCTACCGCTATCTCTGATGAAGTATTTCCATCCTCCAGCTCAGGCCAGTGAATGTGAGGGATATACGATCCCACCGGAATCTCGATCCGCAACTCGCTGCTGTGTGGAGCTTCGGAGTAGTAGAGCGCCAACCGTTTGCGGAGATCGGCCATTGCTCCGCGGACGATTGGGTCAATCGTAAGGTCATAGGTCGGCTTTCGATCGAAGACCTCGATGCCGATCACCCTCTCTTTTAGGCTCTGCATATCGCCGTCGATATGCTTCTGCGTCAGAAAGGTAAGAAGGCGTTGATGGCGCTTGCTGTTACGGAAATGGGAGCTGGCTAGCAGAAGGTCGACCTGATGGTAGATCGCGTCAGACGCAACGCTCCTCGATGGGAAAGGGACATCGAGAACGCTTTCGGTCGATGCAGACATATCAGGGCCTTTAAAGAAGTCGGCGCCAAAGAAGTGTAACCACGTGATCAGAGTGCAGGCAACCGGTTTCGGCAGACCGACGGGAGATGAACCAGACCGGCGTCTTCCACGAAATCTACCACGCTGTGCATCGGCTGGAAGACTCTCGCAACTCATTGATTTCAGAGGAATGGTGGCAGGTGTGGCACATGTGCCGTACCGTCCGGCACTTACGCCTCTCTCGTTCTCTCCATAACCTTCCGCTGTTTCACCGGGAGTACGCCGACGCGACGCCAAAATAAGCCGCGCGGCGCGGTGAATAGCTTGGAGGCACAATATGACGCGACTTCTCAGGACAGGTCTGGTTGCATGGCTCCTGTCCTTCACGCTCTCCCTGATGGCCCAGGTCACCACAGCGGACCTTTTGGGGACCGTTCAGGACGTAACTGGGGCTGGTGTCATCGGGGCCAAGGTTACGGTCACCAATCTTCAGACCAAAGACACCCGCTCGGTCGTGACCTCGGAGACCGGTGACTACACCTTTACCCTGCTTAACC
>JABFXN010000065.1 GCA_013361705.1 Acidobacteriaceae bacterium | reverse complement strand
ACGAGACAGCGACAGCACCGATCGCAATCATTGGTGGTGGAGTGAGTGGAGCTCTCACGTCCTATCACCTCATCCACCAGAACCCGAAGGCTCGCGTCGTTGTGGTGGATTCCAGTCCGTCGCTCGGACTGGGTTTGGCCTATGCGACCCCAAGCTACCGACATCTATTGAACGTGCCGGCGGGCAAGATCAGTGCGTTGCCCGACGAGCCTTATCATTTCCTGACGTGGCTGCGAGCGAACCATGATCCGCAGGCGACGGCCATGACCTTCGCGCCGCGCGCCGTCTTCGGGCAATACATTCAGTCGCTGCTAGCCTCTGTATCCGGGATCGAACATCTCAGCGCCAGGGTGGTCGATCTGAAACTCGCGCGAAACAGAGCGGTATTGACTTGCCACGATGGCCGAACCCTGGAAGCGAGAGCCGTCGTGCTGGCGCTGGGTAACTTCGATCCAGCCCCACTTCCCGGCATCACCCAGCAGGCACGGACAGCCGGCGTCTATCGGCACAATGCCTGGGCTGCTGACACCTTCGATGGGCTCGATCCGGAGGCCCCGGTCACGCTCATCGGAACGGGGCTGACCGGCGTGGATGTGGTGTTGCGGCTCCGCGAGCTGGGGCACACCGGAACCATCACTGCGGTCTCACGTCATGGCATCTTCCCCAAACGCCATGCTTCTTATACAGCCATGCGACGGAGTGCGATTCCACGGGGCACCCCAGCTACATGCCTGGCTTATCTGCGCGCCTTCCACCAGACGCTCCGCAATGGCACAGAGTGGCGTGCCGCGGTCGACAGCCTGAGAGAGACAACCAACGAACTCTGGCTTGCCCTTCCGGTCGAGGAGCAGCGCCGCTTCCGCCGCCATCTGCAACGGCGATGGGATGTGGTGCGGCACCGTATGGCTCCGCCGATTGCGGACATTATCGAGGCCGAGTTACGGGCCGGCACGCTGCAGGTTCGGGAAGGCGGGTTGCAGGCTGTCGATCTGGAGGGTGAGTGTGCAAGCGTCACGATTCGAACTCCGAAAGGGAATCAGCGTTTCGAGACTGGACGCGTGATCAACTGCACCGGCCCCAGCATGAACTACAGGTGGGTAGGTTCACCGCTGCTGACCAGTCTGTTCGCGCAGGGGCTCATCGCCGCCGGTCCACTGGGCGGGGGACTTCGCACTTCGCAGACAGGAGCATTGATCGATGCCGCTGGGCAGGAGTCGGACATTCTGTTCAGTCTTGGGCCTGGCCGCCTGGGAACGCTGCTGGAGTCGATTGCCGTTCCCGAGATTCGTAACCAGGCGGCGGAGCTGGCCCACACACTGCAAAGGGCCACGCAGCAGCCGGAGGCAGAGCTGCACAGGGCTGCTACTCTCTACAACGCAGAGTCGATGGCCCTCGCGCCTCGTGGAGCAATCGCATGACCGCAGAGAACGATTGTTATTCACCTCAACTCACCTTTGCTGGGATCCTCGGCGCGGCCGGTTGGGCCTCTATCCTGGGTGTCGTCAGCGGGCTGGCGTGCGTTCTTGTTCGTCTGCTGATGCGTGGCTTGCAATGGCTTTTGACACAGCATGCGGGCTCTCTGCCGGCGGCCGCTGCGGCACTTCCGTCTGGACGGCGCCTGGTCACACCCATTCTGGGAGCACTGCTGGCGACAGCGATCACATGGTTCGTGAAGCGGCGTCTCCGCATGGCGCCATTTCACGAGTATGTGGAAGCGGTCCGCTTCAGCGATGGAGAGATTCCGTTCCCCTCCACCTTTTGGCGCACGCTTTCTTCAGCGTTCTCGGTAGCCACGGGCGCTGCGATCGGCCGCGAAGGATCAATGATTCAGTTCGCTGCCGCTGCGGCATCCTGGGTTGGCAAACGATCGGGCGTGCGGCTGTCATCACTTGGCCGTCAGGTGAGTTATGGCACCGCGGCAGCCATCGCCGCCGCCTACTCTGCGCCTATTGCCGGAGTGCTCTTCGCCTTCGAGGTGGTCCTTGCCGAATGGTCATGGGAGGATGCGGTTCCTCTGGCTGTCTCCTCCGTCTCCGGGTGGTTTGTGAGCCGAGCCCTGCTTGGAGGAGGGCCCATCTTCGCGGTCCACAGCCATCTCACGCTCGATCTCCAGGTTGTGTGGGGAGTCCTTCTTGCCATTGCATTGGGATGCCTTGCACCGCTCTACCACCGGTTCTTCCGGGGTCTTTGCTTTCTGTGCCGCCGGCCCTTTGCTATGGCGTGGGCCGGTCTGGTGGTGGGTCTTCTAAGCCTGATGACACCGCTGGTGTGGGGCAACGGCGACATGGCGCTGGTTCAGGTTCTCAGCGGTTCCGGTTTGGTGGGGGCGAGCATCACGCTGCTGCTGGCGAGAACGATCGCGACCGGCGTGTGCGTTGGTGCAGGTACAGCCGGCGGAGTGTTTACACCGACCCTGTTTACAGGGGCTGCTCTCGGTCTGATCGCCGGACAGATGTTTGGCGTTACCCAGCCGAGTCTCTTTGCCGTCATCGGCCTGGCGGCGTTTCTTGCGGCGGTGACTCACGCACCCTTCATGGCAACCATGATGGCCATTGAGCTGACGGGCCAATGGCATCTGCTTCCATTGCTGCTGCTCTACAATTTGCTGGCCTGCGAGATCGCACGGCGGCTCTCGTCGCGTTCGCTGTACGCGATTGCGACGCCAGATCCGCTGGACCCGGAAGGTGTTGCTGCGTGATGTATGCATTCCGAAAATACAGTCCAAACTTCGTTCGGCGAGAAGCATGTTGAGGTCGGCGCACGGGCAGCGGTGCAAGTGATTCGTTCTCGCGCAGGGTAGCAGTGGCGTTCCCGATATCCGGTGTTCCAGGATGGTATAGTGACGCTGTGCATGACACATGCACCTGACCTGACAAGACCCTAATTTCGGGAACACCCGGATAGCATTGCCACAGATCACCTTCCTCCCGCCTGCATCGTTGCCCAAAATTCAAACAATGACGCACAGTGGAGATCCGTTATGTCTGAAAATGCTCAGAATCTTGCCGCCCAAAACCCCAGCCATGAGACTAAAACTCACGAAGATGCGCGTCGTACGACGACTTACCAAGGGGACGTCGCCGAAGATGCTTGTTCCAACTTGAGTGAGAAAATCAGCTTCAACAGATCCACGACAGTGAACTTTCACAACAATACATCTTTGACATTGGATCTAACAGGAGCTAGTTGTCAAGGCGACTCCATCTTACACAACGTCCCGCCACCAAACGTGATTCAGCCAGGACAACAAGTGCAATGGATTCAGAAAGTATCATCGCTCGAATGGTATAGTTCGTACGCTTCTTATAGCTTCCCTGGCGGTAGTCTTACCGTCAAATGGACCAATCCAATCTCAAGCGGTAACACTTACACGATGTCGTGGGATCCTACACCTGACTACAACATGACATACACGGGAGGGAAAGGGACAGAAGCAACTGTAGATGTCTATTTCGTTGCAAACGAAAAATTAGACATCACTTTTTACAATCAATCGGATCTGAGCTTAACTCTCGATCCCGCTTCTCTCCTAATCCAAGACGGTGAATTTACAACCCAGCCTCCGGCCTCGATTGTGGCAGGCGGGCAGGCCAATTGGACAATGGTGGATGGAGATAATACAGGGAAGGGAATTAAGGGAAGCTGCATCTATCAATTTCAGGCGGCCAACGCTGAACCCGGCGCGGCGACTCTTTCGTGGGACCCAAGTAATAGCATGCTCAGTACAAACCAATCAAGCGGTGGGTACGGAGGGGAAGCTACGGGATCTTATCCCAGCTTAAGCTTCTATTTCCATTCTCCCCTCCAGGCTATTTTGTACAACCAAACGAATGCGACCTTGACGCTCGATCCAGCCTCTGTTCAAAACCAAGATGGTGAGTTTGTTTCCCAGCCTCCCGCATCGATTGCGCCACAAGGGCAGGGGACTTGGAATGTGGCCGGAACTAAGGGAAGCTGCACATATCAATATGATGACGGTTCCGGTAATTCTGGCTCGGCGGAGCTTTGGTGGGACAAAAGCTACCCCGCATGCCAGATCAATATATCCGGACAGGGCGGCTACAGAGGATCAAACGATAACTATCCCTCCTTAAACTTTTATTTTCAGCCCCACCTCCCCCACGCGAATACTGGATCACACGGACAATAAACGTCTTCTATAAAAGAAGTAGTAAGATTCGTCACAGAGCGGCGCCTCAATAGCGCCGCTCTGCATATGCACACCGTTCATGTTATCGACGATATTTTTCGCTGAGGAGCGCGTGTGATTGATAACTTTCGCATCCGTGTCTTCCGGGCGGTAGCCCAGCACCTGAGTTTCACGCGAGCCGCCGAAGAACTGCTGCTGACGCAACCCGCGGTCACGCAACAGGTCAAGCTGCTGGAGGAAGAACTGGGAGTTCCGCTTTTCGACCGTGGCGGAGGTCGCATCTCGCTGACACCTGGCGGCCAGGCGCTGCTGCCATTCGCGGAGAGGATGCGGGCTCTGAGCGACGAGGCGATCGCCGCGGTCGCCGAAGCCTACGGTCAGCAGGCGGGTGACCTTATCATCGGCGCCTCACAAACCATCGGCCAGTATCGTCTTCCCAGATTCATCGCGGGATTCACTGCCATGAACCCCAAGGTCAAGGTATGCGCTCGCAGCGGAAATACGGATCAGATGCTGGAAGCTCTGTTGGCTCGTGAGATACAGGTCGCCCTGATTGAAGGTCCGGAACAGCGCAAAGACATCCACATTGAACCCTTTATGGAGGACCACATGGTCCTCGTGGTTCCCGCGTCGCACGAGTGGGCCGATCATGAGATCTCGCTGGACGACCTGAAGGGTCAGCCGCTGCTCACGCGGGAATATGGTTCCGGATCGAGGCGGGTGATCGAGCAGGCCTTCGCGACGGCTGGACTGAAGCTGAAGGACCTGAGAATCTCGATGGAGCTCGACTCGACGGAGGGTCTGCTCAACGCGGTTGAGGCCGGCCTGGGTGTAACGATCGTCTCGCGATGGGCGGTGCGCAATCAACTGTCCTTGGGAACGGTCAAACTGGCTCGCATTCAAGGCGTGAAGCTGACGCGCCGGTTCGCCATGGCATACCCCGCCGGGCCAGAGCCTGTAGGAAGCGTCGGAGCATTTCGGCACTTCCTGATGCGGCAGGCAAACGACATCGCGCCGAGACGTACGAAGAAATAAGCGGCGCGAGCCGTAGCGGGGCATTAGGGGTATCAACAAATTCGATTGATCTGATATGCCTAGGGCATGGCTAAGATGGGTGGGAGCAGCGGGCTTCAGAGGGTGCTGAAAAAGGCTTTGCGATTTAAACAGGCAAGTCTGCTAGAAGACCTGTATGCGTGGCGATGAAGAGAGTCA
>JABFXN010000002.1 GCA_013361705.1 Acidobacteriaceae bacterium | reverse complement strand
GTTGTTGACCTCCTGCACGCTGGTACCGCTGCCTGCGGCGATACGCTTGCGGCGGCTGCCGGAGATGATCTCATGGTTGAGCCGCTCCTTCGCTGTCATGGAGTTGATAATGGCCTCCACGCGGGTGAACTGGCTCTCGTCCACCTGCCCGGCGGCCTGCTGCAGGCCCTGGAACGGACCGACCGAGGGCAGCATCTTCAGGATGGACTGCATGGAGCCCAGCTTTTTGATCTGCCGCAGCTGATCGCGGAAGTCTTCCAGCGAGAAACCGTCGCCGGCGAGCGCTTTCTTGGCGAAGGCCTCAGCCTTGCCGCGGTCGAGCTTCTCTTCGGCGCGCTCCAGCAGGGTGGCGATATCGCCCATGCCCATAATGCGGCTGACGATACGGTCGGGGTGGAAGGGCTCGAAGGCATCAGGTTTTTCACCCGTACCGATAAACTTCACCGGAGCTCCGGTGACCTGACGGATCGACAGGGCCGCGCCGCCGCGGGCGTCACCGTCCATCTTTGTCAGCACCACGCCGGTGATGCCGAGGCGGTCGTGGAAAGCCTTAGCTGAGTTCACGGCGTCCTGACCGGTCATGGCGTCGGCGACGAAGAGGATCTCGGAGGGATTAAGGAGCTTCTTCAGCTCAGACATCTCGCCCATCAGCTCTTCATCGATGCCCAGGCGTCCGGCGGTATCGACCAGCAGGATGTCGCAGCCGAAGTTGGCGGCGTCCCGCTTGGCCTCTTTGGCCAGGCGCAGCACCAGGGGTGTTCCGGCTTCGTCGGCGCCTATATTGCCGGTGTAGAGCTGGGTGCCGATGGACTTGGCGACAACGGCGAGCTGTTCGCGGGCCGCGGGACGATAGACGTCGACCGAGACCAGCATGGGGCGGTGGCCGCCCTTCTTCAGCCACTGAGCCAGCTTGCCGGTGGTGGTGGTCTTACCGGAACCCTGCAGGCCGGCCATCAGGATGACCGAAGGCGGCTGCGAGGCGAACTTGAAGCGGGCGGTGTCGCGGCCCAGCAGCTCGACCAGCTCGCCGTGGATGATCTTGATGACCTGTTCGGTCGGCGACAGGGCCGTCGCTACCTGCTGGCCGAGCGCCTTTTCGCGGATGTGCTCGATCAGGTCTTTGGTGACGTTCAGGTTGACGTCGGACTCGAGCAGGGCAAGGCGGATCTCGCGCAGCGCCTCGGTGATGTTCTCCTCGCTGATGGTCCCCTGACCACGGAGGTTCTTAAACGCGCGCTGCAGTTTTTCCTGGAGATTCTCAAACATAGTCGCTTTTCAGTTTATCGCGGAGCGGGAGATGCCGCTGCTGGCGCCTCCAGCGCGAATTCTGTCGTCCAGCGCTGGGTTTTGCCCGGAGCGACGTGAATGGCGATATAGGCCTCGGGGCAGGTAGCCCGGCTGTGTCCCCAGAAATAGAACTTCACGATGGGTGCGTCTGTCTTCTGGCGGACGCGGAGACCTGTGGAGGAGTCGGCGATTTCGGAGATGTTTGGCGTTTCCGGGCTGTAGCCAGTCAGGTAGGAGCCGACAGCTCGTCCGTTCGGAGGAGGTCCAAGGAATCGGATCGTTTTGCCCTCTACAGAGACGGAGTCCGGGAAGGGAGTCTCCACCGTCGGTGCGAAGCCCAGGGTGATGTTGGTCCCAGGGCCAGGACCTTTCCCATCCAGTTGTAAAAAAACGTGGTTGTAGAGCGCGGAGTCGATGGGACGCTTGCCCAGGTTTGTCAGCGTATGACGTAGCCGGACGACATT
The DNA here is from genome assembly GCA_013361705.1 of Acidobacteriaceae bacterium. Lineage (GTDB taxonomy): Bacteria > Acidobacteriota > Terriglobia > Terriglobales > Acidobacteriaceae > Terriglobus. The sequence goes on along the minus strand of JABFXN010000002.1, from coordinate 3,649 downwards.
GGCCTTCTTGTCGATCTCTACAGTCTTTGTATAGCGGTAGTCGAAGCCGATGGTGGAGTGCACCACCTGGGTTGAAGTGACCGAATTGCGGTTCGAAGTTGTCTTCCAGACGCCGGTATCGACGATGGGATACTTGCCGCCGAAGCTGTAAGGTTTTTCATCGAGCCGGCGCAGGACTCCGACGCCGAGTTTAACGAATAGACCCCCAGGCGCAGCTTCGTTATATCCCGGTTCAGCTCCATCAGGTGAGCGGAACTCTTCCGCCGGACCGGTGATGGCGTCGTTGCCCAGCGGATCATAGTGAGAGAACCACTGTCCCCAGAAGGTATGGCCGTTTAGCGTGGCGCAGGCGATGCTTCCACTCCAGTCGAAACGGTTTGAGCGGTAGTAGCCGCGCTGGGAATCCGGCAGATGAACCACGGCGGTCAATTTGCCGTTGGTGACGGTGACGCGCGGAGCATCCGGTGCGGCGTCGGCGGGGCACTGTGCAAAGGCAACGTGCATGGCGAGAAGGGGGGTGGCCAGGGCAAGCATCAGTGATTTCATCGTGCCCATGGTAGCGCGGTGAACGGTTCGAGTGTTTTCCCTGTGGGTGTAAGTCCACTAGGATGGCCTGATGAAGAGTCTTCTGGTTCGTTCGGCTGTGCTGATAGTGTGCCTTGGTGGAATTGCGGGAGCCCAATCTGTAGCCCAGTCTGCGGCTTTCCGCTCCGTTGATCCGATGATCGGCACCGGCCCTGACGGCCATACGTTTCCCGGAGCCGTCGTTCCCTTCGGCATGGTGCAGCTCAGCCCCGATACCGAGATCAAGCCCTTCAAGCAGAGTTACAAGTGGGCCGCGGGGTATCGCTATGAAGATAGCTCGATCCTCGGCTTTAGCCACACGCATTTCTCGGGTGCAGGCCACTCCGACCTCGGCGATGTGCTCATCACACCAGAGGCCGGCGAGGTGAAGCTCGAGCCCGCTGACTATCGCTCGACCTTTCAGCACAAGAGCGAGACAGCCGAGCCCGGCTACTACGCTGTGACGCTCGATACCCCGCAGGTGCGCGCGGAGCTGACCGCGACAACCCGCGTCGGTGTGCATCGATACACCTTTCCGTCAGACAAGCCGGCGCATCTGGTCGTCGATCTGCGTTCTTCGATTTACAACTACGCGGGAAAGGTGATGTGGTCGCGGATTCGCCTTCGTGAAGGCGGCCTGGTGACAGGAATGCGTGAGACGCGTGGCTGGGCGCCGGCACGGCAGTTGTACTTTGCCATGCGGTTCTCCGCACCGTTGACCGGACATCTCTTCCGCAATGCCGAGCCGGTGCCACAGGAGTATCTCGGCTTCTCCGGCGTGCGCCGCGATGCGACCGATGTTCCATTCAAGGAGGGCCGAGGCCTGGTCGCTGCCTTCGACTTCGGACAGCTTGCTAGTCCACTGGTAGTAGAGGTGGCGCTTTCGACCGTCAGCGAAGAGGGTGCGATCGCCAATCTGAATGCCGAGGTGAAGGGCTTTGATTTTGACGGCATTCGCGCGCAGGCTCGTTCGGCTTGGGAAAAGGAGCTCGGTCGTGTGGAGTTCTCCGGAACGGAGGCAATGAAGAAGAACCTCTACACCGCGCTCTATCACGCACTGATGGCTCCCAGCACAGCGATGGATGTGGATGGCCGCTACCGCGGTCCGGATGAAGAGGTGCATCAGGCGAAGAACTGGGAGTTTGTTTCTACCTTTTCGCTGTGGGATACCTATCGTGCCGAGCAGCCATTGATGACGCTGCTACAGCCGGAGGAGCGCACGAACAACGTTGTCCGCTCTCTGATTGCATCGCAGCAGCAGAGCCCCTATGGCATTTTGCCTGTCTGGCAGTTCGCCGGGCTGGAGACGTGGTGCATGATCGGCTACCACGCCGTGCCGATCCTTGCAGATGCGTACAAGAAGGGCATTCGCGGATATGACGCTGAGGCAGCTCTGAATGCCATGGTTGCTAGCGCCCGGTATCGCCAGTATGAGGGAGTCGGTGAGTACATCGATCGCGGCTATGTGCCGGTCGATCACGACGACGAGTCTGCATCGGAGACCATGGAATATGCCTTCGATGATTGGGCCATCGCACAGATGGCCCATGCTATGGGGAAGCGCGATATTGAGCAGGAGTTTACCAAGCGTGCGGCCTACTGGCGCAATGTCTTCGATACGAAGAGCGGCTTTGTGCGTCCCCGGCTTGCGGATGGCAGCTTTCGCGAGCCCTTCGATCCGGCCAAGGCCGGCAATGGCAGCGGCTTCACCGAGGGCAATGCCTGGCAGTACTCCTGGTATCAGCCGCAGGATGAGGCGGGGTTGATCCAGTTACTTGGTGGAGAGGACAAGCTGATCCAGAAGCTCGATGCGATGTTCGACGCCAAGGTGGATCCCAAACAATATGCGGATGTCGAAGACATAGCCGGCATGATTGGGCAGTACATTCACGGCAACGAACCCAGTCATCACCTGGCGTATCTCTACGCCTACGCCGGCGCGCCGTGGCGCACGCAGGAGCGGCTGAAGCAGATCATTGAGTCGCAGTATCGTCCCGCTCCCGATGGCCTTGTCGGCAACGACGATCTTGGGCAGATGTCGGCTTGGCTCCTCTTCTCGTCGATGGGCTTCTATCCGGTGGCGCCCGGAAGTAATGAATATGTCCTAGGCCGACCGTTCGTTGATGAAACTACGCTGCACTTGCCGAACGGAAAGACGCTACGCATTGTGAAAGAGGGAAGCGGCGACTACGTCGGCGGCGTTTCGTTGAATCGCCAGCCTCTGACTCGGGTCTTCCTGCGTCATGACGAGCTGCTTGCCGGTGGCGAGCTTCGCTTCACGATGCAGAGCACACCCAACAAGGAGTTTGGACGCGCGGCTTCGGCTCGTCCTTACTCCATGTCGACGATTACACATTAGGGCACGCCATCAAATTCCTGTCGTCAGCGTTGCGAGCGCAAATTTGTTCAGACGAGGCGGAAGCCGAAGGCTGTGGCGGGCCTACAGTCGAGGCTGACAACGAAGTACGGGCGAATTTGCGCCGCAACCCGAAGGGCCGGGGCAGATTTTCTTCACCCCAGCCAGCAAAGCTGACTGGGGACCCCGATTTCCCAATCTCTTCGTCACTCGTCGTTCCAGTGGACCGGCCACGGTTCTCTCCTCACTCCTCGATCTCGTAAAAATCTGCTCCCGGCGCTGACTGACAGGAATTTGATGACGCGCCCTCGGGATGGAATAATTCCTCCGCTGAAACTCAGGGAGATTCCATCGCGATGAAAAAGCTGTTGTGCGTCTTTGGTATGGCGGCCCTGGCCGCCGTAGCTCATGCTGCCAGCCGTCCTGCGGATATTGCCTTTCGTACCACGATGATCGATCCCGGGTACGGCGAGACGGTTGCCGTCGCCGACCTGAACAAGGATGGCAAGCTCGACATCGTCGCAGGCGAGAGCTGGTACGAGGGGCCGCGCTGGGTGAAGCATCCCCTGCGCCAGATCGACTACTCCAGTGGCTACATCGACAACTTCAGCGACCAGATCATGGATGTGGATGGCGATGGCTGGCCCGACGTGATCCAGTGCAGCTACTTCGCACACAACATCGTCTGGCTGAAGAATCCGGGCAAAGTGGGCGGTGCTTGGAAGGTGA
>JABFXN010000399.1 GCA_013361705.1 Acidobacteriaceae bacterium | reverse complement strand
TGCCTGGCAAGGGCTGGTGCGTGTCGAGCATGCCATGAAGAACGACACGCTTGCCGAGCAGACACTCGAGAGCATGCCGCCCTCCGCCTATGACCAGGCGCTCCGCGATCCTGGCTTCGTCAGCACGGTAGCTGCGGTCTACGACGCACAGAACAAGCTCGATATCGCGCAGGACATGCTGGAGAAGGCTGTTTCGCAGGCAAGCATGGCAGGGCAGAAGCCGTCGATCGCAATGCAGAGCGAACTTGCCGGCATCTACATGAAGCGCGGCAATGCCCAGCAGGCCTATGCCATCTATCGCCAGGTCCTGACAGAGAACCCTGACCGGCTCGATAGCTGGAAAGGTTTGTTGACGGCGCTTCATGCCAGCGGCCATGACCAGGAGGCCTTGGCGCAGGTTCAGCAGATTCCGCAGCAGACACGCAAGCAGCTCGAGCTGGATCCGGAGTATCTGCAGACCGTAGGCGGTATCTACGGAGGCCTGGGGCAGCCGCAGCAGGCGATGGTCTTTCTGCAGCGTGTGCAGCAGCACTATGCGAAGCAGAACATGGCGCCTCCCGCGGATATCGATATCCAGGACGCCTGGTTGCTCTATAACTCCCAGAATGATTCCGGTCTCTATCGCCAGTTAATGATGATTGGCAGCCGCAACGATCTGAACGAAGAACAGCGCCGTACGGTGCAGACCATCTGGGCGAACTGGGCAGTGCGCCGCGCCAATCAGGCAGTGGCAGCCAATAACATCCGTCGTGCCTTGGCGATTCTGAACGCCGCGGCAAAGGCCTTTCCCGATAATCCAGCGGTGATTCGCGCGCTCGCGACGGGTTATGCGCGTGCCGGTCAGCCAAAGCAGGCAGTTGCGATCTTCCGTTCGCAGGACATGACGACAGCTTCGGCAACCGATTACAAGGCCGCCATCGGCGCTGCTCTGGCGGCGAACGATACCAAGAATGCCGAGACATGGCTGCGTTATGGCCTCGATCAGTATCCGAAAGATGCGCAGATGCTGATCATGGCGGCGAAGTTTGAGCAGGCTCGCGGCGACAGCGGCCGTGCGGCGGATTACTACAAGGCAAGTCTCAGTGCGATGCCTCCGGGAGACCCCGGGGCTGAGCTCGCTGCCGAGATGAGTCTTGCGGCCCAGAATGGCGGCCGTCTGCCCAATGCAACACAGGCTCTGGACCTGGCGCAGTTGATGGCTCCGGGCTCGGATCCGGCAATGGTGACGGGACAGATTGCAGCTCCGGCGCCTCCGCCATATCTTCCCAGCTACTCGAACCAGTACGGCACCGCGCCGGTACAGCTTCAGGGAAACGGGGCCGGCTCCCCGAATAACAGCACTCTTGTTCCGTCGTATATGACGAACCCGGCCTATCAGCAGCAGCGCACGCCGGCTCGTCCTGGAACGACCACGCGGCTGAAGGACTATGTCCCGCAGGCTGAGGCGAATCCGGCACTCGCTCCTCTGGGACAACAGCAGCCCGATGTCACCGCGCAGAGTGCTCTGCCGGCCTTTCCGCAGACGGATACCAACGGCAATGCCGTTAATGCGAATGACTACATGGCGTATCAGCGGGAGCAGATCCGGCGGCTGACGGAGCGTGCGGTCAATGCCGCAGGTCCTCTCTCTGCCTATGGCCCGCCTGCACAGCAGGCGCGCTCGGATGTGTACGGTCCATATGTTCCGTATAACCCGCAAGGCGTGAACCAGAATGCCGCCTATATGGCGCAGGAGTCTCCCGTAAGTCTTGGTTCGGACCTCCAGCCCATCCAGCCGACGGTGCAGCAGCCTACGGACGTTGTCCCGACGGCGAAGTATGTGCCGAACTCCAAGCGCACGGGACGGGTGCCGTCGTCATCCTCGCATCCGGATATCGCGGCCGCCGAGGCAGCTGCCACGCGCCGCAGACCGTCTGACCCAAGACCGTTGGTAGGCACCAGCCATCCTCCGCAGGATCCGATCGATGTAGCCCCGCTGACACAGACGCAGTACAACGGTCAGCCGTACAACGCCGCGCAGACCCAGATTCCGCAGCCGCAAGGTGGCGTGCGCTCGACGGTTCAGGCTCCCCAGACGCAGTCGAACTATCAGTATCGTGGCGACCTGGCGCAGAATACCGGCGCGGCTGCCGGAACAGAGACCTACGGTCAACAGTATCCGCAGCCCGGGCATCGTCCCGCTACGACCGGTCGCCGGACAGTGCGCAGCCGTTCCGTCGAGGGAGCCTCAACTGGACCGCAGCAGGCGCCGCTCTTCTATCCCGGCGTTCCGGTAGCGTTGAGCGGCCAACCGTATCCCGAGCTGGGACCGAGCTATCCGTTGGGGAATCCTCCGTCAGATCCCATGCTGGTGGCAAAGAACGTTCCTCCATTGCGTGGCGGTTGGGATCGCGCCGCGGCTCTGACTCCCGGACCTCCGCTAAGCGAGCGGCAGCAGACTGAGCTTGACCTGGCCTCGCTGGAGGCAAGCTATTCGTCATGGATCGGCGCGACGGCTCTTGCCCGTTACCGCAGCGGCGTCTCCGGCATGAACAGGCTGTTCGATCTGGAATCGCCCTTTGAGGCGACGCTGGTCGCGAATAAGACACTGCGGCTCAGCATCATTCCGCGGGCTGTATTCCTGAATGCGGGCACGCTGGATCTTGCGTCGTACCAGAACGCCACCGGCACGGTACCGATTCTGGGCACACTTCCTTTGAATGCCATCAATCAGCCGTCGCAGCAGCTTACGGCCGGCCTTGGTGGCGAGGCGCAACTGGTAACCACCAACATGGCGTTGTCGGTTGGCTTTACCCCCTACGAGTTTCTCGTAACCAATGTCATTGGCCACGGGCGCTGGCGCCCCTTCGGAGGCCACTTCCTGTTGTTCGCTGACCGTGACAACGTGAAGGATACGCAGCTGTCCTACTCCGGTATGCGCGATCCGGGCTCAGCGACACCGGTCTTTCCGGGCAACATCTGGGGCGGCGTTGTCTCCACCGGCGGCGGTATGCGTCTCGATTTTGGCAATGAACGTTCGGGCTTCTACGTCAGTGCCGCGGGTGCCACTCTGACCGGATTTCACGTTCTGGACAACAGAAAATTCGAAGGCACGGTCGGATCCTACTGGCGCGTTAAGCAGTTCCCGGGCTATGGCAGCCTCAATCTGGGCGCCAGCTTCTTCGGCATGCACTATGACAACAACCAGCGCGGCATGACGTACGGCATGGGCGGATACTTCAGTCCCAACGCCTACTTCCTGGGCGCTGTACCGGTCACCTTCAACGGTTTCTACGGCACGAACTGGCACTATACGGTCGCCGGCGCTGTCGGCGTACAGAGCTTCCAGGAAGCCTACGCCAAGTACTATCCGCTGGATACATCGCAGCAGACCGGGGCGTACTCGGGTTGCACATTGCCCTCCATCGCGGCGCATACCTGCGGAGAGTATCCGGTCAATACCAGCACCGGGCTGAACTACTCGCTCAACTCTGAGATGAGTTACCGCATCGCGGATCACTGGTATGTCGGCGGCATTCTGAACGGCAACAATACGAATAACTACAACACCATTACGGCCGGCTTCTTCTTCCGCTATCTGTTCAAGCCGCAGGTGCCGACGGAAGATTACCCGACGGGCCTGTTCCCGTACGACGGTTTCCGCCCGTTACGTGTTCCCTAGAGCATTTTTCCCAGTGGGTGTAGTGTAGGGCTTCTGCGTCTATGGCGTTTTCCAGAATGAAACGCCGCTGTAAAACGCTCTAAATCATGTGCAAATTCTCTTGCCACGCCCCAGTGTGCAGGATATAAAGCAGCTACATCTCCATTTTTGGTACGTCAGGCGGGGAAGAAACTCTTCTCCGCCCGTCATTCCATGGCCCGCACGTTGGCTTGATCTGCAAAGGGTTTGTACCTGTGTTCCTGAATCGTTCTCTTGCCTTTCCTCCCTCGGTTCGTCTCCTCGCATGTGCCTGCTTCGTCGCACTGCTTAGCCCTTCCGCATTGGCGGAAAAGAAACCGGTGCTGCCTGACTGGCTGAAAGAGGCTGCGAAGCAGCCGCTACCGTCATATCCGGCAAATACCAATGCGGTTGTTCTACTTTCGGACACTACGTATACCGTCGGTGGGGACCTGCATGCCGTAGAGCACCATCGCGTGGCAATCAAGATTCTTCGTCCACAGGGCAGGGGCTACGCCCATCTCGGAGCTTCCTACGACGGCGACTCGAAGCTTCGTCTTCTGAAAATCTGGAGCATCGGACCGGATGGTCATGAATATGAATTGAAGGACAACGAGATTGCCGACCACGGAGCTTACGAGGGTTATCTGCTCTATTCGGATGACCGCTATCGTGGAGGTACCGCGCCGGCCGGCGATCCTGGGGCGATTGTTGCCATGGAGTATGAGCGCGAGGCTCGTCCCTACTCCACGGAATATATCTGGCACGTTCAGGAGGAGCTCCCGGTTCTAAAAGAGCGCCTGAAGGTAGAGTTGCCGCCAGGCGTGGAATACAAAGAGGTCTGGAAGGGAAAGAAAGAAACTGCCCCGATCGATCTCGAAAAAGGGAAGTACCTGTGGGAAGTCTCCAACGAGCCGCCGGTCGACCTGCGAGAAGTCAATATGGCTCCGGAGTGGCGAGGTCAGACGAAGCGCATGTCCGTCCACTATTTTGGAGCATCGATTCCTAATGCGACGAAGGGAAGCTGGGAGAGTATCGGCGATTGGTATGACGTCCTGGCGAAAGGACGTAACGATGCCACGCCGGAGCTCACGGCGAAGGCACAGGAGCTGATTGCCGGTAAGACGGACTTTGCAGAGAAAGTTCAAGCGATCGGTGAATATGTACAAAGCCAGGTCCGGTATGTCGCTATTGAGATCGGAGTAGGCGGCTACCAGCCACATCCGGCACAGCAGATCTACAAAAACAAATACGGCGATTGTAAAGATAAAGCGACCCTTCTCTCAGCCATGCTCTCCAGTATTGGTATCCGCTCGACATGGGTGATGGTGGACTCCGACCGAGGGGTAGTGGATCCCAATGCTCCATCGATTGCCGGTAACCACATGATCGCGGCGATCGAACTGCCGGCAGGATACGAGTCTCCAAAGTTACATGCCATTGTCAAAGCAAATAGCGGCAAGCGGTTTCTGATCTTTGATCCAACCTGGGAGTACACGCCGTTCGGGCACCTCGAGTACAACCTGCAGGGCGGCTACGGCGTGCTGATGGATGGAAAAAATAGCCAGGTGATTGCGTTTCCAATCCTTACCCCCGAGGTGAATTCAATTCATCGTTCGGGGCAGTTCAAGCTTGCGGAAGATGGCTCCCTCGATGGCCAGATGTTAGAAAGCCGGTTCGGTGATATTGCCGACCGCCATCGTCGACTCTTTCGGACAGGAACGGAAAAAGAGCAGCGAGAGATTTTCGATCGTATGTTGGGGCGCGACCTAGTTAACTTCAGCTATGACGGGCTCAAAGTCGAAAATGCAATGGAACTCACGAAAGATCTGAAGATGTCCTATGCGTTGAAGGCATCCAGCTTTGCCAGACCGGCTGGCTCCTTGCTGATGATGCGTCCGCGCGTGCTTGGAACAGACACCTTGGAAGCAGATAAAAAGGCCCGCGTATATCCAATCGATTTGGGCGCTGCGCGTGAAGTGAAAGACGACTATGAGATCGAACTCCCGGCAGGTTACGTGGCCGATGAGTTGCCTGATCCGGTCAAGATCGACATGGGCTGGGCCTCGTATGAGAGTGTCAGCAAGGTTGAAGGCAGCAAGCTGCATTACACACGAACATATGTGGTGCGGCAGGTAGAGTTACCCGCAGAGAAATACGAAGAAGTGCAGAAGCTCGCGGGTGTGATCGGTTACGACGAGCAAAGCAATGTGGTTCTGAAAAAGAAGTAAAGAGGGATGGTTTCGGAGGGTTGAGATGTTTCGTATGGTAAGAGCCGCATATCTGGCAGCGGCGTTGGTCTTAGCAAGCAGTGTGGCGCACGCTGCTGATCAGTGGATTACGCCAACGCAGGATGAATTGAAGATGACGAGTTTCCCGCAGGCGCCGGGCGCCTCGGCCGTGATCCTGAACTATGACGAGCTGACCGAAGACGGGCTCCATATGTTTAGCGCGTACGTTCGCATCAAGATACTCAACGAAGAAGGTAGAAAAAACGCGGACTATGAACTCGTGCAGTACCGCGGCAACGATGGCTGGTACTGGAATGTGGACGACGTTCAGGGGCGCACGATTCATCCTGACGGGACGGTCATCCCGTACACGGGAAAACCCTATGAAAAGGTGATTGAAAAGACCAAGGAGAACAAGTACACGGCGAAGGTCGTTACTCTTCCCGACGTAACGGTGGGAAGCATCATCGAGCTGCGTTACAAAAAACGCTGGGATGATAACTACTACACGTTTCCTCAATGGGATGTTCAGGGAAGTCTGTACGTACAGAAGGCACACTATGTGTGGAAACCCAGTACCAAGGATTTACATTTCTCTGATGGGAAAGACAACTCAAGAATCTCATGGACCCCGATTCTTCCCAAAGGTACGGAAGTCAAGCAGACCCAGTTGCCTGCTGTGAACGGGAATAACGGGCAGATTATCTTCGAGGTAAACGCAAAGGATGTCCCTGCTCTCGTTGAGGAGGACTATATGCCTCCGATGAAGAGCAATAGCTACCGGGTGATGTTCTATTACTTGAACTACAAGAGTGCGGATGAGTTCTGGCAATCGGAAGGCAAAAAGTGGTCAAAAGGCGTTGATAAGTTTGCCGAGCCGTCCGGGGCTGTGCGCTCCTTCACCACGGAAATCACTACCGGAGCGACGACGCAGGACGACAAGCTGAAGAAGATCTATGCCGCTGTGATGGCGATGGATAATACAGACTTCACCCGCGCGCGCAGCGCCTCAGAAGATAAGGCCAATGGGCTTAAAGCAGTGAAGTCTGCCGATGACGTCCTCGCCCGCAAGCGCGGCAGCAGCGATGATCTGGCTGGTCTCTTCCTGGCGATGGCGAGAGCCGCGGGTATGAAAGCCTACGGAATGGCTGTCGTACGCCGTGATGACAGGGTCTTTCTGCCCGGTTGGCTTTCCTTCTCGCAACTCGACGATCTAATCGCCATTGTGGCGGTTGACGGCAAGGAGCAGTTCTTTGATCCAGGAATGAAGTACGTTCCCTACGGCCATCTAGACTGGAAGCATACCTATGCCGGTGGCATTCGTCAGACCGACCAGGGCGTCAAGGTCGCGGAGTTGCCGGGCGAGAGCTATAAATACTCCCAGGTCCAACGAGTTGCTGACCTGAAACTCGATGAAACGGGCAAGGCAACAGGTGTTGGTGTGTTTACGTTTATGGGAGCTCCCGCCGTACGCTGGCGTCAACGTGCAACCCGCACGGACGAAACGGAGTTGAATCGTGATCTGAAGGACGCTGTAGAAGCCATGCTGCCCAGCGGTATGGAAGCGGAAGTCACGAAGATCGAACAGCTCTATGACTACGAAAAGCCCCTGAAAGTGGCGCTGAAGGTAAGTGGGCCGGTAGGCGTTGCAACCTCCAAGCGTATGATCCTTCCGGGTGACATCTACGAGTCACGCGCCAAGGCTGCGTTCCCGCATGACAAGCGCGAACTTCCGGTCTACTTCAACTATGAAGTATGGGAGCGCGATGCCGTCCGGTATGTTCTTCCGGCTGGGATGAAGGTTGAGTCGGCTCCGGCGACAGCGCAGGATAAGATCCTCGAGAGCATGCTGTATGACATCAGCAGCCAGCAGGTGACGAACACGATCACGGTTCGGCGTAACCTGGCGCGTAACGGTCTGATTTATCCAATAACCGACTATCCGACAATCCGCACCTTCTATAACAAGCTGCAGGCCAAGGATCAGGAAAATGTCGTATTACAACCCGCACCGGCGGCCAGCGCCTCGGGGGCGAGTAACTAAGGCAGCAGTAATAATGAATTACGGAATCCGGCAGACGCGGATATCGTGATCGATGTAGGGACAATCAAGGCGGGTGTTGGCTGAGGGGCGAAGGATGACCCAGGTCACACCCGCCAGTTTCATTCTGGCGATACGTTTTGTGTCATCCAGATCGTCGAGATCACGCTGCAGAGCGACACCACGGACCCAGTCGCCGGCGATGGATGGTTTTACGGCAGCGATCCCTCCATCCTTGGAGTAGTCCGGCAACGCATCGCGCAGTGCAATGGCGCGGAAGACATGTGTGTCCTCGCCTGGAAGATTGTGGTAGTCAGAGTCCATCGCGAACACTGCGTCCTGCGGCGTGTGTTCCCGTACCCAGAGGAAGGCGCGTTCCCACTCATTCGACAGGGCTCGCCAGGGGAGTTCCAGGTGGGCTGTGTTCGGATAGATATTGCGCTGGACGAGAAAGAGAAATGCTGCGAGCGCGGCAATGATGAATCCGCCAACAATCCTGCGAGGCAGCAGAGCGAGCAGTGAGCCGAGCGCCAAGGCCATCGCCAGATAAATAAATGTGAAAAAACGAAGAGGCTGCAGGCTGGCAACTAGGTGGTTGCCGCTATCGGGATGTGCGAACAGCAGGTTGACCACGATGGTGACGATCCCGCCCAGACAGAGAGCCCGCAGAAAGATCGAAAAGGTGTTGGTGAAGGTTGTGGGACGAAAACGGTCCAGCGCCCACAGCAACAGAATTGGGGCGATCACACCTACGATCTCATCCCAGCTCCAGCGGGTGAGGAACCAGTAGGTCCGGGAGACGGCGGCGTCGCTATATGCAGGGGATTCGATGGGTGCTAGCCAATGGACGGCTGTCGATGTCGCCAGGGCAAATGCGATAACGCCATACACCATGGCGCGGCTTCCGCTACGAAGGGCAACAATCAGTGCGATCAGGTAGATCCCGCAGGCCGCGATCAAGGGGTGGAGCAGGCTGCCCGGTATAAGGAAGATCACGATGCGCATCCAGCGTGGCCGGTCCTGCAGCGCTTCGGCGATGGCAAAGAGCACCATTGGAAGGCCAAGCGAACGCGAGGTGAGATAGGGATCCGCCATGATGATCGATGTCCCAGCGACAGGCATCGACATGATCGCGGTAAAGAGAAGCAGGCCGAACCACCGGGCTGCCTCGCTGCGCAGGCACGTTTGCAGAATGCTGTGCAGCCCGCTCAGGGTGAGATAGATGGCCGCCAGATAGCCGAGAAAAAAGACCCAGGTCAGGGGCAGATGCGTCAGCGTCACAATGCCGGTCATCATCCGCGAAAAGAAGAGGCAGGAGACGTGTGCATCAGCAAACTGGCTTAGGTGAGGGAAGAGCTGAGGCTGCAGCGCATGTTCGGCCGCGGCGATATAAATGCCGCCATCTTCGCTGTAGGGGTGGTAGCCATGAATGACCAGGGCCGCAAGTGTGAGAACAGCCAGAGCCAGGACCCGTCCGCTAGGGGAGGCGGTGAACTGGCGAACAGTGCGCTCTACCGGTCGCGGTTGCGTTACTACGAACGTGGCCAATGGTTAGAAGAGCTCCGATGGTCTAGGTATTTAGACGAACAGGCATGTGGAAAAAGTTTCGGTATCGCTCAATCTGGGAAGGAATTGGCCCCGTTGTCATCCTCACTATAATAAGGACGATGCTCCGCACCCATGAACTGTTGCCCGTGCCTGCTCCCAAGGCCCGTCCAAGGATAACCGCATGACGCCGCAGCAGCGCCGCAATCTGCTGAAAACAATCCCCGGTTTTCTGATCAGCGGTTTTTTTCTTTGGTACACCTTCCGCAGTGTTAACTATGCCGGTCTGCGGCAGGTGCGACTGGTAGAACCCACATGGATGCTGGTGGCCATCGTCTTTCTGGTTGCCGGTTATACACTGCGGTCACATCGCTGGTGGCTGATGATGCGTGCTTCCAGTCGCGCGAAATTCTCCGCCTGTGCACGAGTGCTGATGACGAGCTTTGCGGCGAACAACATCATGCCGCTTCGCATTGGAGATTTTCTCCGCGTTTTCAGCTACGCGGGCGACTTGGATTCAACCGCGCCTGTAATCTTAAGCACCGTGGTTCTGGAACGCGTTCTGGACGTCTTCACGCTGCTGCTTCTGTTTGTGGCTACGCTGGGACGCAACTCGACGCTGATTTCGCACAAAACCCAGATCGTGGCGCGTGTGCTGTTACTGGGAGTGAGTGGTGCGGTACTAGTGCTTCTGCTGGCTGCGGGAAAGCTCAAATCGCCGTTCAAGAAGCTCTTGAACCTATTACCGCATCCCGGGTTGGTCGGCAAGATTGAGGCTCGGTTAGTCTCGGCGCTGGATGCAATTGCCATCATCTCTCTCCCGGTGCGACTGGCTCTTCTGCTGGAGTCTTTTATCTTATGGGCGTGCGAGGGAATGATCTTTGTCGCGGTGGCGCGTGCCTTGGGAATTGTGAGTGACTGGATCGGTCCCTGGGGCGCTCTGGCCTTCAGCAATCTTTCCTATCTCATCCCGAGCTCGCCGGGCGCCGTGGGGACCTTCGAATTCACCGCCAAGCTGGCTATGGTCTCGCATGGAGCAGCGGAGACACCTGCTGTGGTCTTCGCTCTGGTCGTCCATGTCTTTATCTTGTTCACGGTAACCGCTGCCGGCGGTGTCATGTTCCTGTCGCATCGGGCGCGGCGCGGCCCACACCCTTCGTTGTCCCAGGAAGTCCAAGAGCTTCCTGTTGAGCTTCCGTAAAGTAGAGAGTGTATGTATCGCAAGATTCAATTAGATCTGTTGCGGCAGATTGCCGCTGTCGTTGAGAAAAAATACGGAATCGAACTGCCCCAGGTTGCCGTGGAGCAGCCGCCGAAGATTGAGTTCGGCGAATATGCGCTGCCCGTAGCGCTGCAACTGGCGAAACGGGTGAAAAAGGCGCCGCGAGCGGTTGCCGAGGAGCTTCGTCCTGAGCTCGAATCGATCGAGGGTGTCGCCTCGGTCGAGATCGCCGGTCCGGGCTACCTGAACATCAAGCTCGATCGCGGCGTGGTTGCCGGCCGTATTGCAACCGGTGAGCATGCCGACGTTGGTGGTCCAGGGTTCCGGCTGGTGGAGCACACCAGCATCAATCCGAATAAGGCCGCCCATATCGGTCACCTGCGCAATGCCATTCTGGGCGATACCTTTCAGCGCCTCCTGCGCAAAGACGAATATAAGAGCGGTTATGACGTTGGTGTTCAGAACTACATCGATAACACCGGAGTGCAGGTGGCCGATGTCGTAGTGGGCCTGGCGGCCCTGGAAGGTCGCTCCCTTGCCGGCGTGAAGTCGTTGCTGGAAGAACTCGCAGCCAAAAACGAGCGAGTCGACTTCTACATGTGGGACCTGTATGCGCGCGTCTCGCAGTGGTACACGGCCGATGAGGCAGAGAAGGAAACACGGAAGGCGCTGCGTCTCGAGACACTGCACGCTATTGAGCACGGCGGCAATGAGACTGCCGAGGTTGCCGATCTGATTGCAACAGCCGTACTGCGGCGGCATCTCGAGACCATGGTGCGGCTCAGTATCGAGTATGACTTCCTGCCAAGAGAGAGCGAGATCCTTCATCTGAAGTTCTGGGAAGCGGCCCGGGCACTGATGATTGAGAAGGGAGTGCTCTACCAGGAGACCGAGGGCAAAAACAAAGGTTGCTGGGTGATGCGCCGCGCCGGCTCGGAGGTCCCAACCGAAGGGCCGGATGAGGATGCGAAGGTGATCGTACGGTCAAACGGCACGGTGACCTACGTCGGTAAGGACATTGCTTATCATCTGTGGAAGTTCGGCCTGCTGGGCAAGGACTTCGGCTATAAGCCGTTCCATCAATACCCAAACCATATGTGCTGGATCTCGACCGAGCATGGCGAAGAGCAGCATCCATATTTCGGCCGCGCGGATGCCATCTACAACGTCATCGACTCGCGTCAGAATGATCCGCAGAACAACGTCATTCAGGCTCTGCGCGGCATGGGATATGAGGATGCCGCGGATCGTTATACCCACCTGAACTACGAGATGGTGGCGTTGACACCACGTTGCGCGATTGAACTGGGCTACACCGTCAGCGAAGAAGATCAGCAGCGCGCCTACATCGAGGTGAGCGGGCGCAAAGGATTCGGCGTTAAAGCCGACGACCTGCTGGACAAGCTGATTGCTGCAGCGAAGGTCGAAGTGGACTCGCGTCATCCTGAACTGGACGAGGCAGACCGCTTCGAAACCGCGCGTAAGATCGCTGTTGGCGCTCTGCGTTACTTCATGCTGAAGTACTCACGGAATACCGTCATCGCATTCGACTTCCGCGATGCATTGAGCTTTGAGGGCGAGACCGGACCCTATGTGCAGTACGCCATCGTGCGAGCCGCAAATATCTTCCGTAAAGCCGGCGTCGATGAGCAGGACGCTGTGTCTGACCTCGCAGCAGGGGATCTGCTGGAAGGGGAGAGTGGCGTCAGCATCTGGGAGGTATGGCTCACGGCATCGAAGCTGACGATGGTGATCGAGCAGGCTATCCAGAATGCAGAACCGGCGATCCTGGCGAAGTATGTCTTCCAGTTGGCGCAACAGTTCAACAACTTCTACCACAAGCATCACATCCTGACGGAGACGGATACGGCAAAGAAGAAGCTGCTTCTGGCTACCGCGGCTGTGGCTAAACGCGAGATGGTTCGCGCCTTGTCGCTGCTGGGGATTGAAGCTCCCGAAGTGATGTAGGGAGCTTCTCTGCCTTGGCGAGGGCGGGCAACGGTGACAGCCGGAACGCTGTCTTATCTCCCCACATGGAGGTAAGACATGGCAAATGATCTGACTGGGAAACGTGTTGCGATTCTGGCCACGGATGGTTTTGAGCAGTCGGAACTTACGGAGCCTTACAAGGCCCTGCAGGCGGCTGGAGCGACGGTAGAGATTGTCTCTCCGAAATCCGGGGAGATCAAAGGCTGGGACATGACAGACTGGGGAGAGACCGTGAAGGTCGATGTCAATCTCAAGTCAGCCCAGGCTTCGAACTACGATGCTCTGGTTTTACCAGGTGGTGTGATGAATCCTGACCGCCTTCGTATGGATGCGAATGCGGTCAGCTTCGTCAAAGAGTTCTTCACGGCGGGCAAGCCGGTATCAGCGATCTGTCATGGACCGTGGACTCTGATTGAAGCCGATGTGGTCAAGGGCCGGACGATGACCTCATGGCCATCGCTGAAGACGGACCTGATGAACGCCGGAGCCATCTGGGTGGATCGCGAGGTTGTCGAAGACAAGGGGCTCGTGACCAGCCGCAAGCCGGATGACCTGAAGGCATTCAACGCCAGAACGATCCACCAGATCGCTGAGTCCGGACAGCGGAGATCTGCAGCCTAACCCTGAATCGTAATGTCTTTGAGCGCGGACAGTAAGATCTCGCGCCGAATAGGTTTGGAGAGCACTTCCCGAATTTTGAGGCGGTGTTTTTCCGTTTCCGGGAAGTCGGCTGCATCGGAGTACAGGACGAGCGAAGGCTTGTCCGGGACCTGTTCGATCAATTGCGCTCCGCTGATACCGGGAAGGTTGTAGTCGGTCAGCAGAACATCGACGGTTTCTCTTTGCAGAATCGCTAAGGCCTCTTCTCCGCTCGAGGCCGTGAGCACGCGGTATCCATGCTGCGCGAGCCACAGGGGGAGAAGCTCGCGCAGGACGGGTTCGTCATCGACGAAAAGAATCGTTGGTTGTTGCGGCATTCTGAAGCGTCTACTTCTTGTTTTTACTGAGTCGAGCGAACCCACTCCACGATGGAGCGCACGGCGAAACCCGACGGGCCTTTCGGCATCCAGGGTTTGTCTGCGTCCTGCCAGGCAAGACCGGCAATATCGAGGTGGATCCAGGGGGTTTCACCGACGAACTCCTTCAGGAAGGCCGCTGCAGTGGAGGCTCCGCCCCAGCGTGTGTTGGAGGTGTTCATCAGGTCGGCGATGGAAGACTTCATGAGCTGCAAATACTCGTCCGAGCTGGGAAGCGCCCAGAAACCTTCTCCGGCGATCTTGGCCGCACCGGTAAACGCTGTGCTGGTGGCCTCATCGTTGGTGAACAGGCCGGCGTTGATCAGTCCCAGGGCGACGGCGCAGGCTCCGGTAAGGGTGGCTGCATTGACGAGTTTGGTCGCGCCAAGTTGCTTGGCGTACCAGAGGCCATCGGCCAGTACCAGGCGGCCCTCGGCATCGGTATTGTTGATCTCAATCGTCTTTCCACTGGCTGAGGTCAGAATGTCCCCTGGCTTGTAGCTGCGGCCCGAAGGCTTGTTCTCGCAGGAGCAGATGACAGAGATAACCTTGAACGGCGGCTTGAGCGCGGCAACGGCCTGCATGGCGCCCAGCATGGCGGCAGCCCCCGCCATGTCGTACTTCATCTTTTCCATGCCGTCAGCCGGCTTGATCGAGATGCCGCCGGTGTCGAATGTAATGCCTTTACCCACCAGGCCAAACACCGGAGCATCGGCCGCGGGAGCCGCCGGAGGCGTATAGGTCAGCACGATGAGCGCAGGCGGTTCATAGCTGCCCTGGGCCACGCCGAGGAAGGCGCCCATGCCCAGCTCTTTCATCTTGTCGGTGGAGTACCCGTCGGCAGCGAGACCGGACGTCCGGGCCATCTCCGCAGCACGCTGCCCCAGAACGGTGGGTGTAAGTTTGTTCCCCGGTTCGTTGACCAGCGAGCGGGCAAAATTCTGTGCAGAGGCGATGATCTCGCCCTCAGCGACGCCGGTCTCAATGGCTGCACGCGCTCCTGAAGGAGCGAACACGCTAAGGGCTGCAATGCTCTGGTCCTTGCGATCGGACTTATAGGTATCCGGATCGAAGTCGGCGATCACTGCGCCTTCCACGATAGCCTGCGCCGAACGAGCCGCTTCGATGGCAAGATCCTGCCCCTCAGGGAAGATGATTGCGACCTCGCGGATCCCGCGAGGTTTGGCAAAGCGGACTGCAGTGCCGGCGGCCTTCCGCAGCTCGACGGCGGAAAGGGACTTTGTTTTGCCCACACCGACAATCAGCAGGCGGGCAGCCTTCAGCCCTGCGGGGTTATGCAGCAGCAGGGTCTCCGCAACCCCTGCCTTGAACTCTCCGGAGGTCAGCACGGCAGCGGCTGCCGACTGTACGGCAGCAGACACAGAGAGCAGGGCGATTTTCGGGTCGCCTTCCTTTTCCGTGTTCTGGTCGAGGGCGAAAACTGTTAGCAGGGGGGAGGCGGAGGATGCGGCATCCTCAAAAACAAGCTTGGTCTGCATATTCCTCATGGTAACGCTGGACAGGAAAGTTCCATCGTAGACGGAATGTCGGCAATTCGACAATCAGAGCAACTTTCCTAATTCTTTGGCTTTGGGTAAATCTGCGAATGCCATTTTCTTCTAAGGAAAACGGCGCAAACAGTCAAACCCTCTTTATACCGTTAGGAGAATTGCTCTGGCGCCGCTGGCCCCGAGCGACGGCCGCGCGGGCTTCTTTGTCGGCTTCCCGACGCCGCTCGGTCTCACGCTTGTCCCAGTCCTGTTTGCCTCTGGCCAGGGCCAGCTCGCATTTCACGCGGCCGTGCCTGAAATAAAGGCGTGTCGGGATAAGCGTAAAGCCCTTCTGTGTCGTCTTACCTACTAGCTTGCGAATCTCTTCCTTGTGCAGCAGCAGCTTGCGGGTCCGCAGCGAATCATGATTCATGGCATTGCCATGAGAGAAGGGACCAATGTGCGCGTTAAGGAGGTAGATTTCTCCGTCTTTTACCAGACCGTAGGCGTCTTTCAGGTTGGCTTTGCCTTCGCGGACGGATTTGACCTCAGTACCGCGCAGGGCAACGCCGGCCTCAAAACGGTCGGTCAGGAAATAATTGTGGCTGGCAGAGCGATTCTGCGCGGCGTCCCGCTCTCCCGTCGCCACGGGATCACGCGGGCGCGTGGGGCGCGCCTTCACAGCTCCTGGAACGGGTTGGCTTACAGAACGGGCCATCTGGACGTTTGATGTTAACACGCGGCAAAAGATTCCAACTCTGGCCATGTCTTCGGCGGCCAGCCTCAGGGGCAGGGTCGGCGTCTAAGAGAAACGGAATGCTATACTTTCGCCATCAGCAAGCGGGGAGCGGTCCGATTTCACCCACATATTTGAGCCTCTATAGAAACATGGATCGCAGCTTTACGTCCCTTCGCAATGTAGCCTTCGTCGTCACCATTCTCGCCGTCACCGGCGGGGCAGCGCATGCCCAGTCCGCCGGCTCGTTTTATAAACGTGGGCAGCAAGCCGAAGAACGGCAAGACTACGACGCGGCGTATGAGGCATACCGCCAGGCCCTCGCAAAGAAGCCGAGAGATATTCGCTACAAGGTAAAGACGGAGCGCCTGCGTTTTGAGGCCGCAACGGCACATGTGGACCGCGGACGCCTTTTGCGGCAGGGAGGCGACCTCGGCGGAGCTCTTACGGAGTTCACGCGTGCGTTGCAGATCGATCCCGCGAACCAGACCGCTCAGCAGGAGTCGGATCTGACCCAGAAGATGGCGGCCGCTCCCCCATCACCACAACTGCAGTCGTTGGAAAGCGGAATTCTGGCCACTCAGGCAGAAATTTCCGGACTGGGCGGACCGGTCTCTCTCAAGCCGATCTCGAATGACCCCATCACGCTTCGCATGGTGGAAGACACGAAGAATATCTATCAGGCCATCGGCAAGGCCGCGGGCCTGAATGTCCTGTTTGATCCGGCATATACCTCCACCCGTATCCCGGTGGAATTGAATAATGTGTCACTGTATGACGCCTTGCGCATTGTGGGCGCCATCTCCGGTACCTTCTGGAAGCCGGTGACAGAAAACACGATTCTGGTGGCGCAAAACACCCGTAATAAGCGTCAGGACCTGGACGAGATGGCAGTCCAGACCTTTTATCTGACCAATGCCACCCAGACCGCCGACACCAACGAAATTGTCACTGCGTTGCGTAACGTCTTCGGTACCGGGCAGAACGTCGGCGTCTTTGCCATTCCCAGCCAGAATGCGGTCGTGATGCGAGCCACGCCCGACCAGCTTCTGTTGGCGCAGAAGCTTCTGAACGATCTCGATCGCACCAAGCCAGAGGTCGTGGTCGATGTAGCCGTACTCGAAGTGAACCGCGAGAAAGTTCGCAATCTGGGTATTACGCTTCCTCAGTCCTTTTCGGTCACTCCCGTTACAACCAACACTACCAGTAGCAGTTCGTCGAGCTCTAATTCGAGTTCCAGCTCCTCCTCTTCGAACAACAACAACAGCGCTCTGACGCTCAATCAGTTGGCCCACCTCAATGGCAACAACTTCAACGTGAACATTGGAACCGGCACGGTGAATGCGCTGCTTACGGATAGCGACACCCGCATTCTGCAGAATCCTCGCATTCGCGCCACCGATGGACAAAAGGCAACGCTGAAGATCGGTTCCAAGATCCCTATCGCGACCGGATCATTCGCCTCCGGGACAACGACCGCCGTCAGCGCGCTTGTGAACACGCAGTTCACTTATATCGACGTTGGCGTCAATATCGACATGACTCCGACTGTGCATACGGATCGGGATATCACGCTGAAGATGAAGATCGAGGTCACCTCCCAGAGCGGTTCGGTGACCATCAGTTCCGTCACTCAACCGATCATCAGTCAGCGTTCGGTGGAGCATGTGATTCAGCTCAAGGAAGGCGAGCCCAGCATTCTGGCCGGTATTCTAAACCGCCAGGACTCGTTGAGTGTGAGCGGTACTCCTGGTCTAGGCGAGTTGCCGCTGTTGAAATATGTCTTTGGCTCCAGGTCAAAGACGCAATCGCAGGATGAGGTCGTCTTCCTGCTGATTCCACATCTGGTGCGCGAGAGCATGTTGAGCCGCATGAACACGCGCGCCATCGATACCGGCACCAGTCAGTCGATTGAGCTTCGCCGTGAAGCGGGACAGGATGCGGCATCGACCAGGACGACGGGGGCTGCCGGTCCCGGCGGGGCGCTTGTCCCGCCTGCACAGCGCACGACGGCTGCCGCCGCGGCAAATGCTGCTATTCAGCAACTTCAGCAGGACGGTTCGGCTACAACCTCGGCTTCGGTCGCGGCGCCCGTCAGCTTTGCGATTACGCCGGGCAATGCAACCCAGGCCGTTGGTAGCACCTTCCAGGTGGCAGTCATGGCCTCAAATGCTCGCGACCTGTACTCGGTGCCGCTGCAGATGCAGTTCAATCCGCAGGTCCTGCAACTGGTGAACGTGGACAGCGGGGAGATGCTGGGCCGTGACGGTCAGGCTGTGGCTCTGGCGCATCGCGATGAGGGCAATGGAATGGTCACGATCTCCGCCTCGCGTCCGCCTTCGACCAAGGGCGTCGATGGGCAGGGAAGCATCTGCGTACTGACCTTCAAGGCCACGGCCGCGGGTGATTCCAACCTCATGCTGACGAAGGTGGGCGCGCAGAACTCGGCGCAGGTGAATCTGCCGGCTGTCGGTTCTCAGGCCATTGTGCACGTGAAGTAAGCCATGCCGAAGCATGCTCCAAACCGAAGGGGGGAGGCGGGCGTCACCCTGGTGGAACTGATCGTAGCGACAGCGATCATCGCCATCCTCGCGTCTGCGGTGCTTCCGATTGCGCGGTTCCAGCTCAAACGTCAAAGAGAACGGGAGCTCCGGCGAGATTTGTGGGAGATGCGTGCAGCGATTGACCGTTATAAAGACGCTGCAGATCGCGGCGCCTTTCAGACCAAGCTCGAGAGCAT
>JABFXN010000107.1 GCA_013361705.1 Acidobacteriaceae bacterium | reverse complement strand
CAGTGGTTGTTGCCCTGAGCAATTCTGATTTGACCACCAGGGTTGGACTTGCCATCTTCGATAGCGGCGTGATGCGTACCAACACCGCGACGAACACGATCTACGATAACTCCATCTTTGCCATCCAGACCGATGGTTCAAAAAATGAGATCTACGCTGGTGGCGGTAGCGCGTACAACACCTTCACATACAACAGCAATGGATTGACCGCGAAGCTGGTCTTGAGCAGCATTACGCCGGCGAGCGGCTCCCAGGACGAGATGCAGCTTCTCTCGGGCAGGATGTTCACCAACTTCGGCAGAGTCTATGACGCCGAGGCCGGAGCTCTGCTGGGTTCTCTTTACCTGACGGGTCAAACCGTCGCACAAGGTGCGACGCTTGCTGACGCCACGCTTGGAAAGATCTTTATGGTCGACTATGTATCCGGGACGGGCAACAGCAGTGGCGGTGCTAACCAGATCCAGATCTTTAAACTTAGCGACTATAGCTCCACCGGGACCACGATTCCGGTAAACGTGCCATCGCTGATCTCAAGCACTTCGATCTATCCGACCCGTCTTACGCGATGGGGAGGAAACGGTCTTGCATTCCGCACGAGCTTTGGTATCTATAGTCTGTCGTCAAACTTAATCGCTGATCTAAGTTCGGTAACCGCGGATTTGAGTGTAACGCTAGCCGCTGGTGGCTCTACCGCCACTGGAGCCAACAGTACATTCACGGCGCTGGTGAAGAACAACGGTCCATCCGCGGCGACGGATGTCGTCCTGGCTGGCCAGGGTCCTGCGATCGGCACCTTGGTTTCTGCGGCTTCGACTGCCGGTACGTGCAGCACGTCCAACGGTATTACATGCTCTCTGGGGAGCATGGCGAGTGGAAGCACCGTGACGGTAACCTTTACCGTGCTCCAAACCACAGCCGGAAGCTCGACCATGGCGGTTCAGGTCTCCGGAAACACTGATCCCGACAGCACCAACAATACGGCAACCGCCACCGCGACGATCACCGGCAATGATTACAACGTTGCTCCCGTGTTGAGTTCCATCAGCCCGGCGGCGATCCAAACCGGAACGGCGGATACGAAGCTGACGGTGAATGGCGCCGGGTTCAGCAGCGGCTCAACGGTCATGTTGGGTTCTACTGCGCTCGCTACAACATTTGTCAGTTCTTCCCAACTGACGGCGACGGTGCCTGCTTCTAACTTCGCATCGATGGGGTGGGCGCCGGTTACGGTCTCCACTCCCGCTCCGGGAGGCGGCATCTCTTCAGCTCTGCCGTTGACATACTTCAGCGTCGTTACGATCGGCGTGAATCACATCCTCTATGATCCATATTCGCGTCAACTCATGGCGAGCGTAGGTTCGGGATCAAGCAGCGTCGCAGGTAACTCGATCGCGGCGATTCAGCCGGATACGGCGTCTATTGGGACTCCGGTCTCAATTGGGAGCCAGCCCACCAACATGGCGCTCAGCTCTGATGGACAGATTCTTTATACGATTCTCTCCGGCAGCCAGAGCGTCGCACGCTATAACATGCTCACTGGCCAGCCGGATTTCACGTACGCGGTACCGGCGAGCTCCAGCTTCTCCGGCGGCCTTGCCCTCCGTGGCATTGCTGTGCAGCCCGGAACAGAAAACACAATCGCACTCGATATCGCATCGTTTACTGGAAATGCAATTTATGACTTTGATCCAGTGCACAAGACGGCGGCGATTCGTGGCCAGGCCTCCGGACCCTACAGCGGTTCGTGCCTCTCGTTCCTGGACGCATCGAATCTGCTGGCGTTCGACGTCGATACGAGCGGTTTCACCCTCGACCACTACACGGTCACATCGTCAGGGTTGAATGCCTACAACTCTTCGGTGTACAACGAATCGACACTCAGCCACTTCGGATGTTTCAAGTTGAGCGGTGGCTTCGCATTTGCCAATGGCGGTGGTATCGCCGATCCGTCGACCAAGCCGGCAACACCGATTGCCACCTTGGCTGGCGTGAGCGGAGGAGGCTTCTCCAGTTCGCAGGCTTTGGAGCCGGACGCATCGCTGCGCCGAGCGTTTTATCCGACGACAAGCTCTTCGAGTGGAACAACCGGAATTACGATCTACGACCTCAATACCTATCAACCGGTTGCGACATTGCCGCTCAATATGGCCGCTATTGAAGGCTCCACGAACGGCTACTCTCAAGTCGACGTCATTCGCTGGGGGCAGGATGGTCTTGCCATCCTTACCTCCACCGGTCATCTCTACCTGCTACGAGGTGCTGCGATCGTTCCCGCGCTCATGACTTCGGGAGCGGCTCCTGCATCGCTGGCGTCTGCCTCGTCAACAACACTCACAAAGGGGTCAGGAAATGTATTGCTGACCTTGACCGGGGCGAACTTCGCGCCGGGTGTAGCGGTGAGCTGGAACGGCGCATACCGCACGACCAGGATCGTCGATCCCACGCACGTCACTGTCGCCATTCCGGCAAGCGATCTAGCGGCAACCGGCACGGGATCGCTGGTAGCGACTAACCCCGGGGCGGCAGCCTCGAATAGCTTGAGCGTCACCGTGCAGTAGCAAGTGACAGCCGAGAGCAGCAAAAGGCGCGGATCTGATCCGCGCCTTTTGTCGTGCCGGTCATAGCACAGAGCTTGGTTCGGGCTTCGCTCGCATATCCCACCATCCCTGCCGGGATGGATGTGGCATCCAGACTTATGGCTTTTCCGCATTTTCGATATGCCCTATCTGAGCGGTAAGTGTATGGCAGGGACTGCTTGTTTCACGGCCGGGATGTTCAGGCCAACAAGAGGGTCTTTGGTTGCAATTCCGTCTACGTTGACCAGGGGAATGGCCAGCGAGAGTTTGGCATTCAGCGCGCTGAGGAACTGGTTGGCCAACAGAGCATAGCCGGTGTTGGAGGGATGGATACCATCCAGGCCGAAGAGGCCGCCGAGAAATGCTGTGGTTGCGGTTTTGCCATTCACGGTGACACCCGCCTGCATGGAGGCGAAGTAGGCGTGCATGTCGACGACAGTTGCTCCCACAGCCTGTGCCTGCTGTTGAATGACCTGGTTGTAGCTGTTGACCGCGGCTTGCACTGTTACTACCTCGGATGCGGTGAGGACGTAGTTATCGGCTAGCTTTGTCAGCTTTCCAGCAGCGGCAGATGCCTGCAGCGCTTGCACTCCATCAAGGTTCACCAGGTCTCCGTTCTGGATACCGAGGATCGCAGCCACGGTGGAGGCAGGGAGGCTGGTCAGCGCAGAGACCTGCGCGATGACAGTATTGGCAGGCACCATGTAGGGAACGGCAGTGACGTCGGGAATGTTGGCGACGACCAGATTGGCCGACGTCTTCGACTTTAAGGTCGTCATCAGTTGGGTGAAGTCGGTAGTGAAGCTCGCGAGCGATGTCATGACGGAGGGCGTTCCCTCTTCATCGGCGATGAGAGCGTCGTTGTTGCCCGCCCAGACGATCACGGTGCTTGGCTTGAGCGCGATAGCTTCGTCGAGCTGTGACTTCGTGTTGCCCGCTGGGAATGCGAGGACTAGATTGGTCATCTGCTGCTGGCCAGTTGTGGCGACGGCTGATGGTGTGGTGTTGAGGATGTCATGGAGCAGATGGCCGGGAACGGCGAGGTCGGTTGGCTGCTCGGTTGGGTTATCGCGGCCGGTGGTGGTTCCCGATGCGGTGACAATGACGGGAGGAGGGCCGGCCTTGACGAGTTGCAGAACTGCAGGCGCTCCGGGAGGCGCGATCAGCGGCAGCGTGAGAGAGAAGTTTGCCTGCGTGGCGATGAGTGCGGCGTAACCATTCTTCTGCTGGCTATCGAGGAGTGAGCCGTTCTGATAGCCGGCAGTGAGGGAGTCGCCAAGGAAAACGACACTTGCAAAGGGCTTGCTGGTGGAAGAAGAGCTTCCATCCGAACCACAACCATTGACTAGAACCGTCGACAGAAAGAGCAGCGAGGCAGAGATGCCGCGCCAAGAGGTCCTGAGCGGGGACACAGGCGTTCTCCAGAGTTGATGTGTTGTATCTGTTTCAGTGCAAGTATAGCGAAGACACGGTTCTTGACCGTATGCATGGAAGCGGCGTCTCTGGAGGCAGAGGCTTGTTCGAGAAACAAGTGCTATTTATGAAACAGCCCGCTGAGAGCTTTTCCTAACGGATTGGACTGCAGGTTCTGTTGCTGTTGCTGTGTGTTTCCGCGAACCAGTTTGCTCATATCGGGTGTGAACGTGGGGTTGGCGGTTGTGCCGCCGATGGTCACTGGAATTCCATTCGCAGTAGCCTGGCTGACCGCCGATCCGAAGACACCGGGCAACAGACTGGCAGCCTGAGTAGCGAGACCGCCGATGCCGGTGGAGTCGAGCTTGATCAGCAGGCGGTAGTTGAGCGCATTATTGGCGCTGATAGAGCCGTTGCCGGAGGCTGAGCCGAGTCCGGCGACGATGGCTGCAAGGTTATTCGTCTGGACACCTTCCGTGCTGTAGCGCAAGTTGGTGCTCAAGGCCTGGATGGTGGTGTTCGACCCGGTCTTTGCCCCGGTGAAGGCCTGAATGCTGGCGAGCTTCTGTCCCAGATCAAAGCCTGCGAGCTGTGTATTCGCAATATGGACAGGACCGCTGATAACGGGAGCCGTCGTTGGTCCGGCGACTTCGAGCGAGAGAGTAAGGGTGCCGCCTTGCAGCCGCGAGCCGGAGGGCAACTGTGTGCCGAGCGAGGGAAGAAATGCGACCAGGTCATCGATGGGCATGTTCTTTCCATCGACGTTGATCTGCGTCGTGGTCGTGTTGCCGCGGGTCGTGTAAGTTCCGGCGAGTGCGAGCGCGGCCTTGCCGATCTGCATGGTGGCGCTGTTGATCTTGCCGGAGAGTGATTGAAGATCCTGGTTGACGTTGAACTGCAGATCGACAGGCTGTGAGGAGGGCGTACCGTTCTTCGCCAGCTTCAGTTGCGCGAGATGAAGCTTGCCATCGGCCTGTGCCGTCTGGCCATTTGAGGTGACCTTGGTATCGAGATCGGCGATGCCCGAGATTCCCTGGCTGGGCTGGACGAGTCCGGCTGAGACCAGGTCGGCATGTTTCAGCCCGATCTGTGCGGTGAGTGGCGTCAGTGAAGCGTCGTGCTGATTGATCGGGCCGGCGTTACCGGTGATCGCGATGCTTCCGCCTTCCGGCAGCTTACCGCTCACGGTGAAGGGGAATGCACGGGCAAACGAGAAGTTCTGCACACTGATGTTGAGGTCGCTGTAAATGTGCGGCTGGCCCTGTTGCGGCAGCGTTCCCATGGTGACGCTGCCATCCTTGATATCGACCTTTCCGACGGTCAGGTTGGGGATAAGGTCGTTGGTCTCCGCCGTGGGGGCTTTGCGCTTGCCCTCACTGCCAATGCTGGAGTAGTTCCACGTGCCGTTTTCTGCGCGAATCAGAATGATCTTCGGTTGATCGATAGTGAAGCCGTTGATGTGGACCTGGCGATGCAGCAGCAGCGGAAGTACCTCAACCCCGATGTGAACGCTCTTCGCGGTAAGGAAGGGCTGATTGCTGAACGCGGGGTCATCCGCGATGGCGGGGGATTCAGCCAGCAGGCTTCCGGAGAACAGTGAGAAGTCCAGATGCCCTAACTGCACGGGACGTCCCAGGGAGTCCGAGAGTGCTTTTTCGATGCGTCCGCGATAGGTGTCGGCATCAAGAAGGTGGCCCACGGCGAAGAAGCCGACGAGTACCAGAAGCACGATGCCTGCAATGATGACCCAACTCCGTTTGATCTGTACCATGCTCTCCCTCTCCCTGCGGTTCTCTCTAGTAGATGCTTCTTCCGATGTTTCCACCAGCGCCTGAGGATGAATAAAAAGGGGAGGAGTTGATAGAGAAGCAGATTTTCCGCCGGGCTCCGAAATGACAAAGCAGGAAAGCTTCGCTGCATTGTCCCCCTGCCTAAAAGCAGAGCACCGTTGCGCGTGGCGCAACCACTTCGCGCCGTAGGTGCGAATGTTTTGCTTAAGGGCGCGGCTTCAGCCGTGCCAGTACAGCTCTGATAAAAGATGCGGCTTTAGCCGCTGAGGGCGATCTTTCGGAAACTTGACCTCAGCGGCTAAAGCCGCCGTTCCTGTGGGCTTTGTGCGGCACGGCTGAAGCCGTGCCCTTAAGCACTACGGATTCGAGCTGTGCTCGAATGGTCAGCGAACAAAGTTCGCTGGGAGCTGAGTATCGAGTGAGGGTCGTAGAGAAGCAGATTTCTTCGCTCCCTTTGGTCGCTGCGAAATGACAAACAAAAAAGGAAGATCGAACTGTATTCGATCTTCCTTTCTGTGGCGAAGATAAGAGACGGTTTAGCTCCTAGTCGTCGTCATCGTCCTTCTTCTGGCCGTGAGGATGAAGCACCATCTGCGGGACGGGTTTGTCGCCCATGGCGTCACGCCAGAGGATGATATTCAGCAGGCGAGCATCGGCGCGGTCTTCGTGAGTGAAATCCATCTTGGAGGACTGCTTCGCTCCCGGCGCCTTTGGCGTGTTGGCCTGGTAGATGAGTTTATTGTCGCGATTGGTGTAGTCGGCAGTGAATGCCGGCTGGTCGCCCTTGCCTGCGAAGATCGATGCGATCAGCGGAGCGAAGGCGTCGTTGTTGTTCATCGGTGGAACGCCGAGAAGGTCTTCCATGGTGTGCAGGACAGAGACCGTGGTGTAGAAGCTGTGATCGATGAAGGCCTCTGCGTTACGCGGAGAGTACTTGCTGACAACCAGTGAGATCGACCGGTGACCGTCAACGTGGTCGGCGCCGTCCTGCGCGTCGTCTTCCAGGATGAAGAAGGCGGTGTCGTCCCAGTAGGGCGAGTGTGACAGGGCTTCCACGGCACGGCCGACAGCGAGATCGTTATCGGCGACGGAGGAGCGGGGTGTGGGCGAACCGACGGCAGTGCCGGCGGTGTGATCATTGCCCAGGCGCAGCATCACGAACGGCGGCATGTTGTCCTTGCCTGCCTTGCGTTCGGTGACCCATTTGTCGAAATGGGTAAGGAACTCACTGACGCGGAGCTGGTCTGGGAACTTGAGATTGAAGTCCGGATAGGCAGTATCGAAGTGGCCTTCGAGCTCAGGCTTGGTGGCGGTGTTCTTGTAGATGAGTGGAATGTGCCACTGGTACTCGCTCACGCCGCCGCCGTAGTTGGCGGGAATCTCCTGGCCGGGGAGGATGGAAGCTTTTCCGGCGCAGCGCTGCGGCGCGGGTTCGGGTGTGCCGTTCAGCGGAGAACGGTCTTTCGGCGCCTCGCCGGAGTCATCACAGAACTTGGTAGCAACGAACTCACCGAAGTGGTAGAGAGACTTGCCGTGTTTGGCGAGGTTCGTCCAGAGGTAGCCGCTCTGCGGCTCATCGATATCGGAGATGCCTTCGAGCAACGGATAGCCTTCCGCGACGACGCCTTCGTAATCATACGTGCGTTCTTTGCCGCGATAGCTCTGCTGCCAGTTCTTCTCGTTGTAGTCGGAGGTGATGGCGGCGGTGGACCAGACGTGTCCATCGCCGGAGACCTCACCGGAATCGTAAAAGTTATCGAGGACACCGAACTGCAGCGCGAGCTTGTGCAGGTTTGGGGTGATGTCTTTGCCATACATCGTCAGAGAGGAATCGCCGTCACCGACTCCGAGATCACCGAGGATCTGATCGTAAGTGCGGTTCTCTTTGATGATGTAGATCACGTGCTTGATGGGGTTGTGCCCTTCGGCAAAGACGTGCTGCTGCTCCGCGTTCATCCGGTTGGAGAGAACAACGGCACGCGAGAGCTCATCGAGTTTGGGCAGAGCGGAGCTCAGATCGATAGAGGCCAGCGAGCCATGCAGTAGCGTGGCGATGTAGGCATGTGGCCGCGTCTTGAACTTTGCGGGCATCTGAGTGGGGTCGGCCGTCATCAGGGGCTTGGGCGCATTGGGACCAGTGCCTTTGCCCTTGCCGGTGGCAGCATAGAGCTTGTTACCCTGCACGGCGACAGCAGTTGGGAACCATTCCGTGGGCAAAAAGCCTGCGGCGTGGACAGGCGCTGACGCAGAGAGCTTCTTCGCTGTATCGAAGACTGCGACCGCATTGGAGCCGGAGTTGGCAACGAAGAGACGGCTGCCATCGGTGCTGAGAGCAAGCGCTGTGGGGATCGCGCCGAAGTAGCTCTGGCCGGGCAGACGTGTGTCAAGAGTGCCGGTCAGCTTAGGCTTCCCGCTTCCGAGTGAGACGGCAGCGACGGCATCGCGATTCGCGAGAGCGACGTAGAGGATCTGTCCATCCTTCGAGAAGACCAGAGCACAGGGATGCGAGCTGGGGCCGGTGGCCGGGTCAGGCGGAAGCAGCGGAAGTGTGGAGACAACCCTGCCTGACTTCAGATCGAGCTGGGCCAGCGCGGAGCCATTCCAGAGAGCGACATACGCGAAGCGTTGCGCTGAGTCGACAGCAATGGCAATCGGGTAATTCGCCGGAACGGTCGGCTTGGTGGCGAGATCAAAGCGGCGAAGGATTTTGCCGCTGGCGGCATCGACCTGCAGTACATCATCAGAGAAGTTATCGGCGACCAGAAGTTGTTCGGCGCCATCGGCTGTCTTCAGCAGTGCCAGTCCGGTGGGAACTGGGATGGCCTTGCCCATAGGTATGGGTTTGCCGATCTCGTTCTGCGAGCGGCCAGCGGCAAGCTGCTGTAGCGGGATGGGAATAAGGCGGTCCGCGGTGATGGAGCCATCGTGGAAGCTGTAAACGGCGATGGCGTTGCCGGTCTTGATGAGGCCGTCTTTGTCAGGCTCGCCGCCTTCAGGAGCGGAGAGTGAGTCGAGCGAGGCATAAAGGTGCTGTCCGTCAGCAGAGAAGAGCAGGCCGGAGAAGAGTGTCTG
This sequence comes from Acidobacteriaceae bacterium, assembly GCA_013361705.1. Classification (GTDB taxonomy): domain Bacteria; phylum Acidobacteriota; class Terriglobia; order Terriglobales; family Acidobacteriaceae; genus Terriglobus. Next base: position 36,419 of record JABFXN010000107.1, on the reverse strand, counting down.
CGCGGACAAGAGTGTCGTGCGCGGCTCAGGAAAGTCTTTGACGGTGCCGGTCTGTGTGTCGAGCACGGCGATGGACTGCTGGTAGTTCGATTCGGCCGTTCCGTAGCCGGCGTTCACGACGGCAAGGTAGCGATGATCCGGGGACCAGGCCATCGCTAGTGGCAGGCTGTTGATGCGCTGCGGCTCGCCAGGAATGCCGGGGAGCAGTTGTTTACTGCTGGGCAGATTGATTGGCGACTGGGCAAAGAGCGGAGCAGTAGCCAACAGCGCAACGAGGGAGAGACGCGTTACAGGGGTCATAGGGATCGTTAGAAGAGTAACAATCCCGTATTGCGGGAGTCGCGCGATTCATCTGATTTTTAGAGCATTTTTCCTACACCTACAGGGAAACGCTCTACCGCTCGTCAGGGGTGATTCGTAAGGACGGTTTTGCCGCCCTCAGATTTGAGCTCGTAGACGCCGCCGAAGGGCCGCAGGTCGGTGACGCGGCGTTGCGGCTCGTAGGTCATGAGGAAAACGCGGTCGTGACTTGCCCAGGCCTGGTGCAGGGAGTCTTCGGTCTCAAACACTCTGGCGGCGTCAGGCCAGAAGCTGCCGTACCAGGGACCGTTGACGCGTCCGTTGACCAGGTGCAGCGGCTGGCGAGTGTAGAAGGCGATGGAGGAGCCGGAGGTCAACTCGCCGTCCAGCATGATCTGATCGCCGGGTTGGAAGACGGAGTTGATCGCGTCGGCCAGACCCTTTGAGCCAAGGATTGGATAGAAGCGCGCCAGGCCTTCGTGCATGCCCCAGAGATTACCCATCATGGCGATGGCGAGAGTGACGTTGGCTGCATAGCACTTGCCTTTGCGCCGTAGCAGCCATGCCGTCAGGCCGGCAGTGTACATGGATACGGCGACAAGGATCAGCGGGAAGCGGAAGAAGCCCATCGCCTTGCCCGTGAGGTCGTAGAGATGACCGAGCGCGAGGGTATAGCGCTCAGGATTGGTGGTGAGCAGGTCTGAGATATCGACGCCCGCCGGCGGCGTGGGAGCGGTGATTGCAAACCAGGTGCAGGCAACTGCCGCGAGTGTGGTGATGGGCAGAAGCAGCCAGCGTGTCCAGAAGTAGGCCGCATGGCGTGACCCCGGATGGAGTGGATCTTCGGCGCGCGCAAGTTGTCCGCCGGCGAAGATGGCGAGAGCGGGCAGTGCCGGCAGGGCGTAGTACTCCTGCCGGCTGCCGAGCGAGAAGAAGCCGATGACGATGAAAGACCACAGGAAGAGGGTCAGCGGAGCTTCGGAGACGCGTGCCTTCATACCCTGGGTTCGCAACGTGGCGGCGCCCCAGCGGATCGCACGCGGAAGAAAAACCGCCCAGGGTAGAAGCCATGCCAGGATCATGCCCCAGAAGAGCAGGAGTGGCACCTGGCCGTAGTCATGTGGGATGCGCTTGCCGAGGAAGCGCATGAAGTGCTCATTGATGACATAGAACCAGAACCAGCCGCGGGCATTGGCGTCGATGGCAGGGTTCCGTATGGCCGCAAGTACATGCCACGGAAGCGCGATCAGCAGGAAGAGCGCCGTCGATGCGACGAGATGCAAGCGGAGTATGGCGCGGAGCTGGCGGGTCAACAGAAGGAAGATGAGAGCGAAGCCGACCGGAAAGACGAGACCGATAAGGCCCTTGGTAAGGACATTGAGGGCGGTCACGGCGGCGAAACCGAGCATCGGTTTCAGCGCGGACTCGTGTGCGCGGACGCGATCGAGGGCAATGAGCAGAAGGTGGATGGAGAGGGTCATCCACAGCGCCAGCGGTACATCGGGAATGTAAAAGCGGGTGAAGAGATAGGGGCCGATGGAGGTGGCGATGGCCAGGCCGGAGTAGAAGCCTCCGCGTTCGCCAAAGAACCGTCTCCCGAGGGAGTAGACGGAGAAGATGAGTGCAAGGACGAGTAGCGTAAGCGGAAGCCGGCCTGCCCAGTCGTGCGGTCCGAAGATCTTCATGCTGCCGGCGGCGAGCCAGTACATCAATGGAGGCTTGTCGAAGAAGCGGATGCCGTCGACATAGGGCGTGACATAGTCGTGGCGGACGAGCATCTCGCGCGCCACCTCGAGATAGACCGAGTCGACGTCGTCGAGCAGGCCGGGGGTAAAGATGCCGCCAAGCTGAAGCACTCCCCAGATGATGAGAAGAATGAGGATGGATCTGCGGCGTGCTGGGGCGGGCGAGGCGGCGGGGTCCGTCACGGCGGATGAGGTCGGCAGGCTCACGAGGTTCTTCTATCCATCGTGCTGGTTTTTCTATGGTTACGTCAATCGAGCGGGCGGTCAGTCAGCAACGTATTGCCGGAGGTCTCTTTCAACAGAACGTAGCGTCCCTTGAGAAGTTGCTCTACGTCGTTGTGGTGTTCTTCAGGAACGAAGAGAAGATGACGCACTCCTTGTCCCCACGTCTGCAGCAGATCCTGTGAGGAAAGGAAGATATGGGGTGCATCGGGGAAGGTGCTGCCAAAGATCAGCGAGCTGGAGCGGCCTTCCACCAGCAGGGCCTGGCGGTTGGTATAGAAGATGACCGAAGAGCCGTAGGACTGGTCGCCGTACAGCATCAACTGATAGTTGCCTTCGATGCGCCGGGAGGCGACGAGATCGTTCGCCGTGTCTGCCAGTTGTTTACCGCTCAGCATGGAGCCGAAGCGCACCAGGGCGATGTGCGCGGCTACCAGGAAGAGCGCATTGGTGAATGCCATGGTGGAGAAGGCAGCGGTGTTGCGCTTGTGCAAACGAAGGTTCCAGGCCACCGCCGGACCGAAGGCGAAGGCCAGCATAGCCAGGGCGGCGGGTAGCCGCAGGGCAGCAAAGGAGGCCCCGGTCAGATCGAAGAAGTGCGACATGGAGAGTGTGTAGTCTCCGACGGCGCGATGGGCCAGAAGGTCTCCGATGCTGGGTTCGAAGGGGAGGTTACGTGAGCTCCACAGACCGTAGAAGAGAGCTCCCGCGATCAGAAAGCCGAGTCCGGCAAAAACGGCGTGCGCCCCGGTAATCAGGTGTCCACGCTGAGCGTTATGCTCCCGCCGGGCAAGCGAGAAGGCAATGAGCAGAAGGATCGGCAGATAGGCCGGGAAGGTGTAGTACTCCTGGTTGGTGGAGATGGAGAAGAAGACCAGGATGATGGCGGCGTAGATGCCGAGTAGAAGCACGGAGCGCTGATGAAAGCTGTACGGTCGCAGATATTTGGAACGATTGATCCACAGATCCCGCAAGGTGACGGGAAGGAAGAGCGACCAGGGGAAGAGCCAGACCAGATGCAGCAGCCAGAAAAGATAGCCGGGGAGTTTGTTGTAGTCCTTAGGATAGCGCTCGCCGAGGAAACGGAGCACGTGTTCGTTGATGAAGTAGAACCAGAAGAATCCGTGTCCGTTCATGCCTCCGGTGTTTCGCAGACCGGCGAGGATGTGCCAGGGGGCAGCGATCGCGAGAAAGAGAAGGCCTCCGGTAACCAGACGGAGTTCGCGCCAGCGGCGCCACTCGCCGGTAATAGCCAGGTAGATCGCCGTTGCTCCCATCGGGAAGACCAGACCGATGAGTCCTTTGGTCATAACGGCGAGTGCGAGACCAATCCACATGCCATAGAAGTAGCCGACACGTGCCTTCTCAAGGCCTCGCAGCAGGCAGTAGAGTGAGGCGCAGAGGAAGAATGAGAGCAGCACCTCTGGAATGAAGATGCGCGTGAAGAGAAAGATGCCGGCGGTGGTGAGCGTCGCCAGAGAGGCATAGAAGCCCGCTGTCTGCGAGATCGCGTGCTTACCCCAGCGATAGGCAAGAGCAGCCAGCATCGCTACGCCAAGGGCAAGGGGAAGGTGTGTGGCAAATGCGTTGAGGCCGAAGATGCGATAATCGACCGCGACCAGCCAATAGGGCAGAGCAGCCTTTTCCAGATAGCGGATGCCATTGACGTAAAGGGTGACGAAGTCGCCGGTCCTAGCCATAGCCGCGGCGGCCTGGGCGTGGGTAGCGTCAGCGTCGTCAAGCAACGGTGGAGAGAACAGGCTTGCAAAATATACTGCTACCCAGACGAGCGACAGGATCCAGATCCGGCGCTTGCGTGTGCTGGTCAGGCGTGAAGGTGCCGCGACAGGCTTCGGAGCGTACGTAGTTACCATCCGGCTACAACTCTACTTGCTGAAAATTGTGTGTTCCTTCTGTTAGACACGAAAAACACCCAGAAGATTCGATGCGCGAACCGTGTATCCTGACGCGAGGAAAGATGCCGACATTTGCAGCTATCGATATCGGGTCCAACTCCTGCCGGCTAAAGATCGCCGCCGTACAGGTGCATAAACTTAAGACGTTGTATGAGGACCGCGAGGTGACACGTCTTGGCGAAAGCGTCTTCGAGACGGGAGTGATCTCGCCGGAGGCGATGGCCACTACAATTCGGGCCCTGAAGCGTTTTCATAAGGCGGTGCAGGCCCATGTTGTGGATAAAGTACGGGTCGTGGCCACCTCAGCCACGCGCGATGCCCGCAATGCTGCCGCCTTTGCCGCCTGGGTCAAATCGGCCACGGGGTGGAGCCTCGAGGTGATTTCGGGCCTGGAAGAGGGCCGTCTGATCCACCTAGGAGTGGCTACGCTGGAGCCAGGGGCGCGGGGCAGGTGTCTGATGATCGATCTTGGCGGCGGAAGCTGCGAGATTACCCACAGCGAGCACGGCCGCATCAAGTCGATGGTGAGCACTCCTCTGGGGGCGGTGCGGCTGCAGCAGGAGTTTCTGCACAGCGATCCGACCAGCAAGGAAGACCTGGCGCAACTGGAACGCTTTATCCATCGCGAGCTGCTCCGCGCGGAAAAGAAGCTTGGCCCGGTACATGTGCCTCTCGTGATTGCAACCAGCGGCACGGCGGCGGCACTGGCGGAGGCTTCCGCGGCACTGTTCAAGAAGCGAGCGTCGCGCGCGAAGACAAAGACCCTGGAAGCCGATACGGTAAGCGTCCGTAAGGTGGCGCACATGCTGGCGAAGATGACCAATGCGGAGCGGGTGCAGGTACCCGGCATTGGACCGAAGCGCAGTGAGATCATCATCGGCGGAGCCTATGTGTATGCCCAGTTGCTGGAGCGATTGGACCTGAAGGGCTTTCGTTACTCACCGCTGGGTCTTCGTGACGGTGTCCTGGCTCAGATGCTGGCCGAAACGGACATTCGCGCCGACGTGCACCAGCAGATGGAGGTCGAGCGCTGGAACGGCATCCGCGAGCTCTGCCGCCGCTATGGTGTCGATCCCCGGAGAAACGAGCCCGTCCGGGCACATGTGGCGCAGCTCTTCGACGCGTTGCATGTGGTGCATGAGCTTCCGCCGGAGTACCGGTTATGGCTGGAGGCAGCAGCCATGATGCAGGACGTAGGCAAGTACATGAACCACCAGGGTCATCATCGGCACACGCAATATATTCTGGCAAACTCCGAAATCTATGGCTTCTCGCCGGAACAGCGGGCGATTGTCAGCGCCATTGCGCGCTACCTGGGCAAGAGCCGACCGGATGGCATGGACCGGGTGATGCGTGCAGTGCCTGTGGAGGAACATACAGCGGTGGCGCGTGCGATCGGCCTGCTGAGGCTTGCGGTTGGTCTGAATCAGGACCGCGCTTCGGCTGCCGTGAAATTACGTATCAAGGTTTATCCGAAGCGTGTCCTGCTCGACCTGTCGGCAGCACGCGGAAGCGCGGAGCTGGAGGTATGGTCGCTCCGTAAAGAAGCCGACTACTTCCGCGAGGTCTTCCGCCGCGAACTCGCCGTTGAAGCCGTGTAGAGAGTACGTACCGTGCGAGGATCAAGCAGCCACTGCAGAGTTCCGGCTCCCCGGTCATAGCCCACGCGGGCGATGGAGCCTTTGCGCAGCCTGATCCGTGCCGGCTTTGGCAACGCGATAAGCGAGCCGAGAAAGGTCGTGAGGTTGGGGTTGTGCCCAACGACCAGCAGGTTCTCCGCCTCTCCGCACTCGCTGAGCAGCTTCTGGAAGTCGGCAAAGGTAGCGCCCGGAGCGAGGGCATTCGAGAGCAGAACCGAGGCCTCATAACCTGTCTCCATGCCAACGAGTGAGGCAGTCTGCAGGCTGCGCTTCAGCGGGCTGGAGACGATGAGGTCAAAGTGCAGGCGCATGCCGTTGAGCACGTGGCCGAGTTGCAGACACTGCTTCTTCCCCTCTTTGTCGAGAGGTCGGCGGGTATCGAGCAGCGGGTTGACGCGGCGGGTGCCGGCGCTGGCGTGACGGAGGACGTAAAGATTCATCTCTTTTTAAAGGATGCCAGAGAGCGGGGTGTTGATGGTATCGGATGTAGGTTATCGTTCGACGCCGCCATGGAAGAAATCTGGGGTTCCTGACGCTGGGAGGTCAAGGTTGTCGTGGTTTACAGTCTGTCTCCAGAAATCATTTACAGGTGCGAAGCTTGCTTCCGGGCACGGCTGGTTGCATAGCAGGTCCTAGTTCTCAGGAATCTCCGGCTCTGGATGTGGAGGAAAGGGATTCGGCCTGGGCCATGGAGAGATCGGAACCGGCGTCAGTGGAGATTCGTCGCGCTCAAGGCCGCTCGCAGGAACATCCTCCGTCAGGCGAACTTCTACCGCCCGCTGCCAGAAGCGGGTGACAAGATCGAGCAGGATGCCGCTTTGCAGCAGAAGAAAGATGCCGAGTGAGCCTGGAGCGGCGAGACGGTGGATGGCGAGCCAGGCAGCGGCAGCGATACAGGCGACCCCTGCAAAGGTCAAAAGAGAAAACGCAAGATACGGCGCGGTGAAGCGGGAGCGCAGAGCGTCCCATGCCGGAGCATAGGCTTTGTACACGCGGTACTCGTTATTGAGACCAAGCCGAATGGCATAGACCTCCACCAAGTCGAAGTAGAGGCGTAGCAGGCAGGCAACGAGCAACAGAATCAGTGTCACCGGCAGTACCGCCAGGAAGTGCGGTTTGCCCAGAACTCCGGCGGCATCGAGCCGATCGCTGGCAAAGGAACGCAGTGCCGCCAATGGGCTGAGCACGGCAGTGAAGAGGATGACTGCTACGAGAGCGATGCGTACAAATCGCCAGAAATAGCGGAAGCCCTGATATTGCAGGCGGTGAAGGCATGCACGTTCTCCAGTCACGTAGGCGTAGAGCACACCGGGGGTAAGGATGAGGTTGACGATGGCAAAGACAAAGCTGGAGAGGTACCACTGTTGCTGGCCCGCGTAAGGAGGCTGCCTGATGCCCCGGAAGACCTCCGCAAGGAGCGTCACATCGAAGCCCGAAGTAAGGCGCGTTGCTACGAGGGAGTGGGATAGCAGAGCCGCAAGCTGGTGGTGGACTCCGAGTGTGAAGAGCACCGTGAGCAGCAGTTGCAGCACGTAGGTCCAGGCAATGGCCCGCCAGTGGTGTAGCGCCATGTGGAGACCGGGCAGAAGAAGAGGGCGGCGATTGGTTTCCATGCTCACACGATCCATGTCGCAACCTGGCTGAGGCATTGTTCAAGGAAGAGAATGATGGCTGTCAGCTTGCGTGCTGCTGTGCCATGCGGCGTGACCTGGTAGCTGTTGTTGAACCGGTCTTTGTCGAGCAGGACGATATGGTCCGGATCGACTTCGGCGGAGATGACTTTGACGCCGTGTTTCTGGAAGGTGAAGCGTTGCCAGCGATCTGTGCCGTTCCACCAGACGCGGGTGCGAGTGCCGTCGTCGAAGGCGACTTCGACGGTGACGGGAAGGATGAAGTCTCCTTTGCGATGCACGACGACTGTGTTGAGATAGTCGGTCTTTTTCGGATCTTCCGGTTCGGGTTTCCACCATTCCACTGGCTGTGTCGTCACCGAGTCGACAGCATAGTCCAGAATCGCGGTGTCGTAGATAGCCTGATGGAAATAGAAGCGCAGCGCGGGTGAGGAATCGACAGGGCCTTTGGAGGCATCGATTCCGCCTCCCTTGAATGGGGCGCCGGCAGTAAGGTATGCAGGAGAATTGCTTACGCGGTTGTTGGCAATGGCGGCTTTTTCGATCTCCAGCAGGAAGTCGTCTGCAGTGGGATGCTTGAAGCGGTACTTGGTGAAGTACTGGTGTACGGCTTCGCACATGGTGTCTTCGCCAATCATGCCTTCGAGGGTGAGCAAGGCTGTAGCCGTCTTACCGTAAGTGACGCCGCCGTATGAACGCTCGTCGCGGAACTTATAGGCGAAGCGCGTCATCGGGTCGTAGTCAGGGACGAGGGTGTATTCGTAGCGTTGTAGATCGCGTTCACCGGCACTGGCATAGGTTCCGCCGAGAAATCCTTTGTCTTTACCGAAGAGGGATTCGATGACCTTGACCTCGGTATAGGAGTTGATACCTTCATCGAGCCAGGCCTCTTCGAACTCATTGGTAGCAACCATGCCATACCAGTACTGGTGTCCAAATTCGTGTTCTGCGGTGATCTCGAGCAAGTGAAGCCATACAGGCTCCCACCAGTCGGTGCCTCCAGTGATGAGAGTGGGGTACTCCATGCCCTCCATCGCGGAGCCTGGTTCGGGGTCGATCACGGTTATCTGTTTGTATGGATAAGGGCCGTACCACTGTTCAAACTTCGCCATGGTCTGGCGGAGAATGGCGGCATATCGTGGTCCGGCCTGGGGATGCGATTTGAGGGCGAGGACGCGGATGTGGACCGGGCCCATGGCTGAGAGATACGTTTCAGTGGTCTCAGTAAAGTGCGGTGAGGCAGCCCATGCGAAGTCGTGGACATCTTCCGCGTAGAACGACATTGTCTTTCTGCCACCGCCGTGGGTGATACCAGTGGAGACGCCTGTGGCGCCGGCGGTGTAGTTCTCCGGTAAGGTGAGCTTGACGTTGTAGGCACCGAAGTCCGAGAAGAACTCAGTGGTCGCGTGGTACTGATGGCAGTTCCATGCGCCATGCCAGAAGACACCGATTTTTGGGAACCACTGGCCGCCCATCATGAAGTCGCGCTTGTAGCCGTTGCGTGCGATGGACTCGGGAAACTTGTCGTGGAACGCGATGTGGAAAGTGATGGTCTCGCCGGGCTCGAGAGGATGCGGCAGCGGAATCTCCATCACGGTGTGATCGGCGGCGTTGTCGTCGTCGGGCGCGGCGAAGCGCTGCGCCGATGTCAGGTCTCCGAAGCCATCGGCAGTGATGGAGGCGATACGGATCTCGCCGCGGCGATGTTCGGGATACTCACGCTCCACTTCGCGGAAGCCGCCACTCTCCGCAGTCTCTCGTGCGAAGGTGGACTGCGGCTGAAACGCGTTGAGGTAGAGATGGAAGGGGAAGCTCGTCAGCCGCTGGCCAGTAAGGTTGCGATACGCGAGGGTTTCGCTGCCGTCAACGGTGTGTTTTACCGGGTCGATCTGTGCGTCGATGGTGTACTGCACCACGCGTTCGGATAAGGGCGTGGACGAGTTGGTCGCAATGGATGTCTGTGCACCGAGCGCAGTGGCAAGAGAAAGCAGAGCAAGGAAGAGGGTCTTTCTCATGCCGAGAATTCTATGCGCTTCAAGGCCGTTGCCATAGCTCCGAGATCAGGATGCCGCCAAGGAACACGCGTCGTCGGATACAGACCATCCCCGCACGCTGCAATAAATAGGCATAGTCGGGAAGGCGGTTGGCACGGAGACCGGTAAGGAGACGAAAGGCCGCGTAGAGAATGCGGGTTAGCAGCGCCGCGATGGGACGGATGGCGCCTTGTTGTGGGATCTGGAAGTCGCTGACCAGCCATCGGGCATTGTCCGTCAGGGAAGGCAGTAGCGTCTGTACGAGTTGCTCTACCTCTGCTTCGGAGAGGCAGTCGAGGAAGAAGTGTGTGGCAACAAGATCGTATGCGGCATCGGGAACGAAGTTCAGTGCATTGGCCTGGGCAATCACGAGGCGATTTGCATACGGTGTGCAACGGCGTTGCAGTTCCTGCAGCATGGCAGCGCTGAGGTCTACGGCGTGAACGCGGATGTGCGGGTTGGTTCCGAGCAGATCACGTGTGAAGCGGCCATCGCCATCGCCCAGAACAAGAGCGCTCCGGCTTTCGAGAAGTTCAGGCAGCCATGCGCTGCGCGTGCGATGCAGGAGCGGGCCGAAGCTGAACCATTCCATCCAGCGGTAGAGCCGCGCGATGCGGTCGAAGTTGGGAGTAGCGTTCACCGCAGAAAGAAGAGGATGAGCGGGGTGAGTAGCGCGGCGTCGGCCGCAGCCCGCAGTGTAACTGAGGAGATAGGCCGGCGAGTGCAGTCCAGCGCCAGCAGCAGAAGCGCCGAGCTTGCGGTGCACAGATTCAGAATGGCGAAGGGATGCGGCGCGGGAGAGAACGGCGTAAGAGCGCAGACGGCCGCCAGGATAAGGATGAGCAGGCGGAAGTTGCGTGCGCTCCAGTTAGACGATTGCGGATTCTCCCAGCGATGGATAGCGACACAGTTCAGCCAGCAAAGCAGCGCAAAGAAGGTGGTGGCAATAGCCACGCGCGGCGTGAAGAACTCAGGTAGAAAGACCGCTGCTGCGAAGAAAATGCCGACGACGGCTTCCTTAGGAGCTTTCTGGCGAAGGCGGGTCTTATGGATGGCGGCAAAGTAGAGGACGAGTGGAGCGCACAGCAGGATGTAGGAGAACAAGGCGCGCGCGGGCATCTTCCACATCAGAGCCAGAAGCGCAGGCAGGGCGATCATGGCGGCGATCACGAAGCGGCGGCGAAAACGGCCATGGAAGCGGTGCCGGGCTTCGAGCTCTTCGCCCTGTTTGTAATCAAGCAGGCGATCGGCCACATAGACCAGCCATACCGCGACGAACATGGCTCCAGGCACATACCAGGAAAGCGTGTGGTGGGTGATGCGAGCCGCCGCAAGAGTCCACACCACAGCGACCGTCGGAGCATCGAGCGAGAGCAGATGCCAGCGGTGAAGGGCGCTGTAACGGTGCGTCGGGAGTGTGGGAACTGCGACAGCCATGGGAAGAGTTAAAAGTTGAAAGTTAAAAGTTGAAGCGGTGCTTCAGTGTTGACGGGAAATCGTTGAGGCACACCGATTATCGGATGGAGCTGTTTTGCCCCATCTTTTAAGGGTAAAGCAAATAGAAGTTGCCCGCTGCCTGACCCTAACCGGGCGTTGGAAAGAGCTAGAGGTTAAAAGTTGAAGCGGTGCCATCTTGACTGGACGGGCAGTTGAGGCACACCAATCGGCTCGCGAGGAAGTCTGCCGTGCCTTGGGGCGAAGCAAGGAGGGATGGCAGCCACGGCCATCCCTTCTTCAACTTTCATCTCGCAACTTTTAACTCGCCTTAGCGCCTGCGGCCCAGAAGCTGGGATCGATGTCCGGAAAGACGGAGTCCCTGATTTCGAGTTCGGAGAGCCGGCGGTCCTGGACTTCGTCGAGGGCGCCGTTCTGTTCGAAGGCCTGCCAGATGCCTTTCATCTCCAGGAACTGATCTTTGTGCACGTTGAAGCGCTTCTCGGCATAGTCTCGTGCGGCTCCGGTCGTGATAAGGAACTGCCAGTCAGAAGACTCAAGCAGCAGCAACTCACGGCAGAGCTGTCTCATGATGCGTTCGCCGAGGCCACTGTCTTTCCACTTGCCGGCGGTTGCGAGGTCGCGGGTGTACAGTTCAGCGGGATAGATGTGGTTGTAGGTCCAGGAGGTCTCCGGGTTCATCCACACGTCGTTGGTGCCTTCGGCGCCCCATGAACCTTCGTGCATCGAGATGAAGCCGGCACGCGGGTACTTGTCGAGATACTCGGAGCAGGTGATGAGCTCGATCCCGATGGGATAATCGGCCAGTGTGCGAGCGATAGCTTCGAGCCATAGCGGACCTTCGAACCACCAGTGGCCGAAGAGCTCGGCGTCAAAGGGCGCGCAGAGAACCGGCGGGATTGAGTCGTTGAAGCCATCTTTCAGTGCTTCATAGACCAGGTGCACGAAGTGGCTGGCGTGTTCCTTGACCTTTTCGGCGGCTTCCTGCGGCCAGTATGGCATCTTGAAGGCCATATCGAGCTTGGGGCCGGTGACCTGCCAATAGCGATGGCCACCGGGCCAGCGCTTCTTATGGAAGTCGAGATAGTTGGCATCGCCCGGATAGCCGCTTTCGCCGGACCAGACCTGCAGGCCGGTGCGTGGATCGCGCGGGAAGATGGTCGTGGCGTAACGCTTGTCGTAAGGACCATCGACGTAATAGGGCTGGTAGAGCCCGCGATGGTTGCGGAAGGTCATCTGGATAGTGGCTTCGTCCCGCGGCACGTCTCCGTTGAGCAGCTCGTAGGGGGAAGGGATACGTTCGGACTCTTCGACCAGATGAGTATCGACGTAGAAATATTCGATCTGCGATTCGCTGAGAGCCTGTTCGACACCGATACGATCGTAGCCGGGATGTGTGGCCCCATCGGCGTCGGGGACAGGGTAGTTCCAAAAGCCGGCTGGGCGATAGCCGCACTCTGGCACCCAGATGCCGCGGGGATGTTTGCCGATGTGCCGTTTATGAGTAGCAACGGCCGTGCGGACCTGTGCGCGCACGCTTTCATCGGTACCCAGCAGAGGCATGTACCCATGCGTTGCGCCGCAGGTGATGATCTCGATGAGACCTTTATCGTTGAAGTGGCGGAAGCCCTTGATGATGTCGCCATCGAGGGCGTTGAAGTCATCCAGCGCTTCCTGGAAGAACGCGTGCCAGAAGCGGGCAGTCTCCGCGAAATGCGTTTCGCCGCCCTGAATGAAAAAAGCTTCATCTTCCGTTGCGGCGGTGATCTTGCGATCGAGATACTTCGGGAACTCAGCTCGGAAGATGGGATGCGCGAGCTGCTCAAGAAGGATCGGCGAAAGATTAATATTCGCCTTGAGTGCTAACCCGTCTTTTTCAAGACGTCCAAGGACACGCAGCAGCGGGAGATAAGTTTCGGCTGCTGCCTCATGTAACCACTCCATACCATGTGGCCATGTACCGTGGTTGACTACGTAAGGTAGATGAGAGTGCAGCGTAAATGTCAGAAATCCTGCAGGCTTCTTCGTCGATGCCAAGGCGGTAGACCTCGTACAGTCTTTGATTGCAGGTGGTTCGTTTGTATCTCTGGAGGGAACGAAGCATCTCTCCGGGGCAGCGTTGCTCCGAGTCTACTATACGAAAATCTCACCTTCGTGGGTTGTTTGAATAGACGCAGATTGATAGAGCAGCGTTGTAACCTTACGCGGTTGTAACCGCGCGGTTGCCGACAAAACGCTGACATGAAAAAGCTCCGGATCCACGAAGGAATCCGGAGCCTTTTAGTGAAACGTCTTAGACCAGTTATTGCATCGGGTGACGTGTGGAGTCATCGTTGCTCGATGCTCCTGCCTGTGTTGCCTGAACGGTGAACGCGTTCGTCAGGCGGAAGCGGATGAGCGACTCGGTGGGGATCTGTACCTGCTCACCCCTGGTGATGGCATTGACGCCTGCACCACCCGCGCCGCCGGCAGCCGCACCGATGGCAGCACCTTTACCGCCGCCGAAGATACCGCCGAGGATGGCTCCGGCGGCTGCGCCGACACCAGCCTTGGTAGCCGTATTCTTACCGCGGCCGGCGCACTCTTTGCTGAAGGCTTCGGTGGAGACAGCGATGCGCTCACCACGGCGGGAGATGCTGGTCAGCTCAATGGAGAGCAGCGAGCTTCCTTTGAAGTGGGCCGCGTCTTTCGCTTCGACGACGCGCCCGCTGACCGGAGTCCCCTGACGCAGGGCAACCCATCCATCGACGATGATGTCGTTGGAGATGACGCCCGTGAAGGAATCACCTGTTTGCGTGGTAGCAGAGTCCAGGCCCTGCGTGATGCGTACCGGAAGGAAGGTTCCGGCAGCAACTGTCACCGTCTTTGTCGTGGGCGCCGGCGGCGGTGGCGGAGGAGCCTGAACAACAGGGGCCGCGGCCTGTCTTACAGGGGCCGGAGCAGGAGCTGGGGTCGGAGCAGGTTGACGCTCGACGACGACGGGCTTGGGCCTTTTCTCGCGCTCAGGCCGTACAGGAGCGGGTTCAGGAGCGGCAGCAACCGGGGCCGGAGCCGCGGCAGGAGCCTGGACGTTCAGATTGTTGATGACCGTTTTGACGCCGGGAATGGCTGCTGCATCATTGGAGGCCAGCGTTTTCGCCGCCGGATTGCTGACGTTCCCGCTTAGCGTGGCGACGCCGCCGGAGACGCCTACCTGAATCTGTTCCGCGCTCAGAGCGGAGTCGGAGGTGATCCTGCTCTGGATGGAGGAAGCCAGACTGTTGTCATCCGGAGGAGCCGCAGTATCGGCCTTCTTGCATCCAGTTACGACAAGGGTGAGAACAAGCGCCAGGCCGGTGGTGCGAAGAGTGTTGTGCATACGTTCAAGATTCATGGAAATCCCTCTCCTTACGCGGGATGTGCGTCCCTGATCTGCGATTTCCCGCGAGCTCCGGGGAGTAGCTCCGGGAGAGTGTGTCGTCACTCATCTTAGACGTCAAGTTTATCCCTGATGTTTCTGTCATAAGAAAGGGAATGTTCTGGGTAAACCTGGCTCGCGCGAGTAGCATCCTCATTAAGCAGGGTATTGTGCGCGAGAAAGGCGAGGTTTGCCGCCCGGAAGTGGATTTGCTACCATCCGATTCTCCGCAACTCGAAGGTTCCACACACGAATCTCGCTCAGGAAAGAGGGAAACAAATGGCAGAGAATGACAATGCGAACGGAATTGGCTGGTTTCTTGCAGGACTTGGCATCGGCGCGCTGATTGGTGTGCTGTACGCTCCAAAGTCCGGGAAAGAGACGCGTGAAGAGCTCGCGCTTTCCGCTAAGGAAGCCCGCGATAAGGCCAATCAATATGTGGAGCGCGGTAAGGAACAGTTGGATGAGTACATTGACCGCAGTCGCCAGTACTACGAGCGCGGACGCAGCCAGTGGACCGAGTATGTCGAGAAAGGTAAGGATTTTCTGCACGAGCAGCAGGACAAGGTCGCTGCGGCTGTAGACGCGGGGAAGCAGGCTTATAGCAGGACTGCCGTCGAAGAACCTTCCAACGAGCACTCGGCGTAAACTCAGCTTGCATGGGGCTCCGCGTCTCAATGCGGAGCCCTGTCACTATTTCCGGAAAGAAAGCGCGGCCAACCCATGCTTACAGCAGCCATCCTTTGGCAAAGCCAACTGGCACAGGACCATTCCAACCTGCTCATCATCTTCATCGCGGTGGTTTCCGTTGCCGTCGTGTTGCAGCTCGTTGTGCTGGTCACGATGGCGATAGGCGCTTCCAAGACGCAGAAGCAAATCCTCGGAATTGCCCAGGAGCTGCAGGCGAAGGCCGTCCCAATCATGGATAGCGTCACGCGGGCCGTGGAGAAGACGGCGCCGAAGGTGGACCGGATTACCGACAACCTTGTGGAGACGACAAACATTCTGCGCGATAAGGCGCACGAGCTTGACATTGTAGTTTCCGAGGCTGCCACACGTGCACGCGCCCAGGTGGTTCGCGTTGATACTGCGATGACCGATAGCCTCAACACCGTCGGCCGCGTGACCGCTGAGGTGCACCACGCCGTTATGGTGCCAGTGCGTCATATCTCCGGTGTGATTCACGGAATTAAGGCGGGATTGGAGACCTTGGTCGGCCGCGCTAAGACGTGGAGAGATGCTGCCGCGTCGGTTGCGACGGGCGTGGGCGATACCGAAGATTAGCAACGCACAGCCGAGGCTGAGAGTATGGCCGACGGTACGGTGGTGAAACCCCCGGCTCTCACCCCTTGATCGCTATGTCAGCGGATCCAGCCGCCGCCTACAACTTCGTCATCCTGATAGAAGACTGCGGCCTGCCCTGGCGTGACCGCGCGTTGCGGTTCGTCGAAGATGGCTTCCGCTTCGTCATCGCTAACCTTCTGCAGAGTCGCCCATGCAGGTTCGTGGCGGTGGCGGATCTTTGCCTGCACACGCATCGGTTCGCCGAGTGATGCAATGGAGATCCAGTTCAAATCGCCCACACGCATGGCGCGTGTCAGCAGCTCATCTTCCGTGCCGACGGTGACCCGGTGCGAATCCGGATTGATCTGCAGCACATAGAACGGGTTCGGCTGATGCCCGTTCAGCCGCTGCTGGATGCCCTTGCGCTGGCCGACGGTGAAGTGGTGCACGCCCTCGTGCGAACCGACAACCTCTCCGGTACTGGTGACCAACTCGCCTGAAGTATCCGGAAGGGGCTGCTCCTGCTCTTCCAGATAGGCTTCCATGAAGAGCTTGTAGTCGCCGCCAGGGATGAAGCAGATCTCCTGTGAGTCAGGCTTCTTGGCCAAAGCAAGAGAATAACCCTCGGCGAGCTCACGGACCTCGGGCTTCGTCATATGGCCCAGGGGAAAGAGTGTGCGCGAGAGCTGTTCCTGGGTAAGGCCGAAGAGAAAGTAGGTCTGGTCCTTGGCCTTGTCCGCCGGCCGCTTGAGAATCCAGCGATCACGCACCGGATCGTACTCGTTCCGTGCGTAGTGACCGGTGGCAATGCGCTCGGCTCCGATAGAGCGGGCGGTCAGGAGCAACTGATCGAACTTCAGGTGGTTGTTGCACAGGGTGCACGGAATAGGCGTGCGTCCATGCAGATACTCACGGACGAAAGGCTGCACTACATCGCGCTCGAAGCGTGCTTCCTGGTTGACGACGTAGTACGGAATTCCAATCTGCTCGGCCACGCGGCGAGCGTCGTAGACGTCATCGATCGAACAGCAGCGGCCTTGAACAGCTTCGGGCATGCCCTCATGTCCGGAGAGGCGGCGCTGGTTCCACAACTGCAGGGTAAGGCCAATGACTGTGTGCCCTTCGGCGCACAACATCGCCGCGACAGTGGAGGAATCAACTCCTCCAGACATGGCGACGGCGATAGTCTCCTGCTGACTCATACTTCTCTATTCTCGCCGATTTTCGGGGAAGTTTGTCGTGACGCGGGCGGATTGGCTTGGGTGTATGCGGCCCTTCGCCCCCGCTCTGACGTTGCGAGGATGGGACACCCGAGCAAGGAAAATTGCGATTAACGGGATTCTCTAAACCGCGACAGCTGACTTCCATGCTGGCGAGAGCGCGCGAAGGCGGGAGACGACCTCCGGAATGGTCGCCAGAACCGCATCGATCTCATCTTCGGTGGTCGTCCGCGAGAGTGAGAAGCGGATGCTGGCGCGCGAGCGTTCGGGGGAAAGTCCCATCGCCAGAAGGACATGCGAGGGGTCGGTAGCGCCGGACTGGCAGGCGGAGCCGCCGCTGACGGCGATGCCCTTCAGATCGAGGGCGATGACCAGGGCTTCGGCTTCAAGGTGCGCGAAGTAGAGGTTGGTCGTATTGACGACACGGTCCGCACCTTCGCCATTGATCTCAGTCTGGGGAACCCCGGAAAGGATGCCGGCTTCAAGCCGGTCACGCAAACGTGCGAGCTGCTGTGGGCCACCTGCCCGGAGATATTCCTGTGCAAGTTCAGCGGCTCGGCCAAGACCAACAATGCCTGGCAGATTTTCGGTGCCGGCCCGGCGTTGGCGCTCGTGGCTGCCACCGTAAAGCAACGGGCGAAGATGGAGACCGCGCCGCACATACAGCGCGCCCGTTCCCTGGGGAGCGTACATCTTATGGCCGGAGATGGAGAGCAGGTCGACGCCGAGATCTTTGGCATCGATCTCAAACTTGCCGGCAGCCTGGACGGCATCGCTGTGGAAGAGTGCTCCACCTTCGTGAGCGATGGCCGCGAGCTCTTTGATCGGTTGGATGACACCAGTCTCGTTGTTCGCCAGCATGATGGAGACCAGGCGCGTATTTTGCCGCATAGCAGAGCGCAGACTCTCAGGAGAGATGATGCCGGCGCGGTCAGGGCGAAGGACGGTGAGCTCAACGCCGCGCCGTTCCAGCTCTTCAGCAGCGTTCAGGATGGCATGGTGTTCGACGGCGCTGGTGATCAGATGATCGCCGCGCGCGATCTCGCTGGCGGGCTGCAGAGCACCGAAGAGAGCAAGGTTGTCGCTTTCTGTGCCTCCGCTGGTGAAGACTACCTCCGCCGCGCGGCAGTGCAGCAGTGTCGCCACGGATGCGCGCGCATGTTCCACTGCAGCCCGGGCCTGCTGCCCCGGCTGATGGATCGACGAGGCATTGCCAAAGCGCTGCGTGTAGAAGGGGAGCATTGCCTCCAGCACTTCCGGCAGCACCTGCGTGGTCGCGTTGGCATCCAGATAAATCCGGCGCATCACTCCATTCTAAGAGATGACGCCCTGCGGTGCGGGTGCTAGCCTGATTGCGCACAACACCCAAAAGGAGAGGCAATGAAAAGTAAGATCTTGGCGATCGCGATGGCAGCGCTGTGCTCCACAACCATGTTCGGACAGGCGCCCCCGGCGGCACCTCAGGGCCCCGTAGAGCCAGCGAAGGCGGCGGACTTCATGCTCTCCAATACGGAGAAGGATTTCATCGCGCTGATTGAGGCTATGCCGGCGGACAAGTACAGCTTTGCGCCTTCGGCAAGCCTCTTCAAGGTACCCGAGTCCGTTGATTTCAAAGGAGTACGGACGTTCTCTCAGCTGGTGACCCACACCATCCAGGCAAATTACTTTTACTGGGCTCCGGTGCTAGGCGAGAAGCTTGATCAGGAGAAGATCGGGGCCATCGGTAAATTGACCGATAAGGACGCAATTGTGAAGGCGGCGAAGGAGTCGATGGAATACGGCCATAAGGCTGCTGCTTCGATTACGGCTGCGAATGCCTTTGAGGGAGCCGGCCGCGGTGCGGCATCCACGAAATTGATCAGCCTCGCAGGTGGAGTGATCCATATTCGTGACGAGTACGGACAGATGGTGGTTTGGGGTCGTATGGTCGGTGTAGCCCCGCCGGCCAGCAGCGGACGTCCGCCGGCGAATCCAGCGAATAAGTAGATTGTCGAGAATACGGGCACGGCTGATCGCCGTGCCCGTTTTTTGCTTAATGGATCGAGCTCGATATCCCACCCATTGCCTTGCAATGGATAGGCACCCAGAATATGGGGCGTCGATACGCTTAGTAAGAGTGGTGCTTGAACGGATTGCGCAGGGAATATGTCACTGATACGCCGGTGGTGTCGTACTTCAGTCTCAAGCTGCGGCTGTAGAAGCCGGAGACGATGACATTGCGATTCAAGGGAATCTCGAGGATCGTATCAACGCCATTATCTTCTGCGAGACTCACACCAACCGCCCGTTCTACCCATGCATGATTTACCCGCACGGGCCGATAGATTTTCTGGTCGCCGATCGGGAGATTTTCATAGGCCGAGGCGATAAAAGCGCTGCGGAGTGGAAGGAGAAACTCCGAGCCGGCCTGAAAGTGCGCAATATGGCCGATCGTGGTGTAGGTCCGCTGAATCTCGCGATCGATCAGGCTGGAAGTGTCGCCAATGCCGGTCTCGACAAAGGGAGCGACCCAATGGGTGCTGTAGTCCACCCGGTGGTTGAAGTTGTACGTGAGCTGACCATTGCCGAGGCCGTAGCTGTCGGCGCCCGTAGGAAGGGACATGGTCGCCGAACCCGTATAGGTGAACGCCCGGCCGAAGTCAGTGGTGTAACGCGTTGCGAGCGAGGTGTCTCCAACGAGGTGACGCAGCGTTTCCAGTTTGTAGGTCGTCGTGGAAATGGTGGCGGGTGCGCTGGTGCTGCCTGGCGGGGGAGGAGCCGCGGTCGTGGTTGTGCTGGCGACGTAACTATGGATGCTGAAGAACGCCGGAACCGAAAGGTCTACAGACCAGTGACGATTGAAGCGATATGCCACGACCGGAGTCGTCATCTGGGTCCATCCAAGGACAGAGTTGTGGATCGACGAGGAGATGAGGCTGAAACTCAGAACGTTGCGATCCTGGGGCTGAAGCCGCTCCGGATCATAGCCCTCCCGGGCGACCGCCATTGCCAGTTCAGCGGCGACTGCATCATCAAGAGCGTCCTCGGCCGTCGAGCTGGAAGCAGTGGCGGAAGAACTGATAGCCGGGGAGGCAGGGACCTGTGCCGATAGGCTCTGTGCGCGTGCCACAGAGACAAGACAGATGGGCAACAGGCAAAGACCCGCAATCGTTCGAACGACTAGCAAGAGACACTCCAGGGGGACCTAGAGGAAGGCTATCCCGGGGTTACGGGAATGGCAACGAAAATCGCGGAGGGATTTCCTCCGTCTGGTTAGAGCATTTCCCCTGTTACTGGGTATCCCGGAAGCGGGGTGGAAATGCGTTTTCATCGCGGAAAATGCCCATAGGTGCGGAAGCCACACACTACACCTACAGCGAAAATGCCTTAGCGCTCTTCGATCGGTATGTAGGGCGCTGGATACTCCGGTCCGATGTAATCGGCGCGCGGCCGGATCAGGCGGTTATCGTCATGCTGCTCAATGACATGCGCTGCCCATCCGGAGATGCGGGAGATCGCAAAGATCGGCGTGAACAGGTCGATATCGATGCCTAGCATGGTGTAGGTCGAGGCCGAGTAGAAGTCAACGTTGGCGTTGAGCTTCTTCTCGTTCTTGATGAAGAGCTCGATCTCGCGGGACATGCCGTACCACTTGCTTCCGGTGGACTTGGAGAGCTCCTCGCTCATCTTGCGCAGGTGGGTGGCGCGGGGATCTTCGGTCTTGTAGACACGATGTCCGAAGCCGGAGATCTTCTCTTTGCGCGCGAGCATGTCTTTGACGTACTGGACGGGATCGGCGCCGGCCTCGTCGATGGCATAGAGCAGGCGCATAGTCGCCTCGTTGGCTCCGCCGTGCAGAGGTCCTTTCAGCGCGCCGATGGCCCCGGTGATGGCAGAGTGCATATCAGCGAGGGTGGCAGCGATGACGCGGGCGGCGAAGGTGGAGGCGTTGAGCTCGTGGTCGGCGTGGAGGATGAGAGCTACGTCGAAGGTGCGGGTTGCGGTCTCGGTCGGTTTCTCGCCATTCAGCATCCATAGGAAGTTTGCGGCGTGCGAGAGCGATTTATCGGCCTCGACCACAGGTTTTCCTTTTCGAATGCGATCGAAAGCCGCAACAATCATCGCGATCTGCGCGGTGAGACGGAAGGCCTTGGTGACGTTAGCGTCGTGCGTCACGCTCTTCTCATCGGGGTCGTTGCCTTCGGGATACATGGAAATCAGGCTGACAGCCGTGCGCAGCACCTCCATCGGAGTTGCATCCTTCGGAACGGTCTTCAGGAACTCGATGACCGCCGGCGGCAGGCTGCGTGCCTCGGCGAGACTCTTCGTAAAGTCGCTCAGCTCACTCTTCGAGGGCAGCTTGCCAAACCAGAGAAGGTAAGTGACCTCTTCGAAGGTAGACTTCGGAGCCAGCTCATGAATATCGATTCCCCGGTAGGACAGGACGCCCGCGTCGCCGTCGATCCAGCAGATACCAGAGTTCGCGGCAATAATGCCTTCCAGGCCTTTGGGTGCGGCGGTCATCGTGGTCATGCTGAACTCTACTCCCGTGAGGAAACGTAAATTTAGTACTAACGGTTATAGCGCAGCGCCGCGAGGATTGTCATGACGGTTGTGCGAATACCGGCGTAAATGTGCGATTTACGGCATAGGCTTGCATGTCGATCGGAAGGGACTCTCCAGTCAGTTGCAGACCGATGGCGCGGGCGGTTGCGGCGGCGAGCTGGATCCCATTGCGATAGTGGCCTGTGGCGGCATAGAGGCCTTCTTCAACAGCGCCAATCAGCGGCAGGCCGTCGTGGGTTGCCGGCCGAAGACCGGCCCAGGTTTCGACGATGGGCGCCTGCGCCGCCGGTGGAAACAGTTTCACAGCGCGCGCTTGCAGGGCAGCGATATCGGCGTTGTGCACGGTCTTGTCATAGCCCGCATCTTCGATAGTGGCGCCGATGACGACACGTCCGTCGCCTCGTGGAATCAGGTAGATCTCCGGTGTGCGCACGACGGTATCGAGCGGCACACCCATCTCGACGGCCATCATCTGGCCTTTGCGGGGGAAGACGGGCAGGTTACGGGGACCGGCCCAGCTTCCAGTGCAGAGGACGACACGGCCGGCAAAGATGTCGCCACCACCACCAACGGTGTGCAACCGCCATCCGGCGCCTTCGCGCGCGAGCGTGTCGACAGTGCAGTGGGATCGTATTGAGACGTCTGTATGAGTACATGCGGCATGGAGCGCTGCGCCGAGGTCGCGCGGATCGAGTGAACCTTCGTCCTGGAGTGCCCAGGCGTATCCCTGGGGAGAGAGGCCGATCTCTTTCAGGGCGTTGAGAGCCTCGGGCGAGGAGCCGCCTTCATGGGCTCCCTGCAGGGCACGATGGGTGCGGATGGGAACAAGCAGATTGCTGTGCTGCTCGATTCGTGCGAGGAACTCCGGATAGAGATCGCGCGACCAGGCAGAGAGCGGCCGCAGGGGAGCGGGGTTTTCCGGGTCGTCCACGGCGAGCATGCCGCCGGCAGCCCAGCTTGCTTCCCTGACCGGATCGTTTTTGTCGGCGACAGCGACCGAAAGCCCGCGGCTGCGAAGCTCCAGCGCAACGGCCAGCCCAATGACTCCTGCTCCTACGACGGCTACATCTACCTGCTGCATACGGTCATTGTAGAAACTCGTCTATCTCAGCGGGCGGGGCGAGGCTATACTTTGCCCCAAGGCTAAGGAGAACGTGGGACGCATATGAGTGAAGAAATTGAACAGAGACAGATGTCCGGAGCTTTTATTGCGGTGGTCTTCATCGCCTTGGCGCTGGGGATCGCCTCGCTGATCTGGTGCTACGGTTTGCAGAACCACCTTGGCGAGGCGGAGAAGAACCTGGCAGCGGCCAAAGCAGCGAACGCCGATCTGAACGAAAAGCTTACGGCGACGAACGCGCGCCTGAAGGCCGCCACGGAGACTCTTGGAGCCAGCGTCGGTTTGACGCAGCGACAACTTGAGCAGCGCGCGCAGAGCATTCTGGCGGCGCAGAAGGCTGCCGACGCGAAGTTGATCGCCGCACAGGAGGCGACGAACAAGCAGGTAAGTGCGGTATCGAGCGAAGTAAGCGGTGTAAAGACGGATGTGGGCGGCGTGAAGACGGATGTCGCCAGCACCAAAGCCGATCTGGACACCACCAAAAGCCAGCTGCAGCGCGTTGTCGGGGATGCCGGTGTGATGAGCGGTTTGATTGCGAAGAACCACGACGAGCTGGAGATTCTGAAGCACAAAGGCGACCGCAACTACGTCGAGTTCACGCTACAGAAGGGCGGGCAGCCGACGCTGCTTTCGACCATCAAGGTGCAGTTGAAGAAGGTCGATCAGAAGAAGGGCAAGTACACGATGGTGATCTCGTCCGACGACCGCAACATCGAAAAGAAGGATAAGACGATCATGGAGCCGGTGCAGTTCTACTCCGGCAAGAGTCCGGCCCTGTTCGAGATTGTGGTGAACAGTATGGCAAAGAACCAGATCAGCGGGTATTTGTCGACGCCGAAGAGCTAGATGGTTTTGTTGGAAATGAAGAAGGGCTGAGAGAAATCTCAGCCCTGTTTAGTTTTGCTCGGGAAGGTGTCGATAGAGAAGCAGCCTGGATTCAAGCAGATTTCTCCGCTGCGCTACGAAATGACAAAAAAAGGCGGTTCGAGCTGCCGCTCGAATACCATGTCCCCATGGGACATGGGGCACCCCGTTTGGTGGCCGGGATGCTACTTCATCTCGGCCACGATGGGGTCGTAGTGGTAGGGCGCAATCTTGACTGCGGCGTGCTTGCTCTGATCCCAGGTCTGTTGGGTAGCATCTCGGAAGCCGAGGAGGACCAGACCCTCCATATCGCTCATGCCGGGGACTTCGGTTTCGCGGAGCAATAGAGGCTTACCGTCAGCGGCTTCTTTCACCTTCGGGAAGGCCGTGAAGGTGACCGGGACATCGTCCTTTTCGACAGCGCTGGTCAGTAGCTCCGATCCATCGGGCATGGTGAGCGCTCCGGTAAGGTCCTTCAGAAAGACCGGAGTTTTGAGATTGTTGTGTACCTTCACCGTCGCCAGAACATAGAGGGTGTTTTCGTTAGAGTCAGTCTTGCCAAGCAGCTTCAGCGTCCCCACGTCGTTAGAGTAGGTAACGGTCGTAGGTACAGCGGCAACGTGGGTCACGCTCACCTTTGCCGGTGCATGTGGACTGCGGAGATAGATCCCGATGGCGACTGCGGCAAGAACCACGCAGGCAATGGTGATGGGCCACAGAAAGTGGCGGAGGGGTCGGTGGGTCTGGTGAAACTTGATCTCGTGCATGTTCCTCACGGCCTGGGTCGTAACGCCGCAAGAAATTCCTCCGGCGAGTAGGTGTTGATCACGTCGGCCGGCGTAAGCCAGGCGCGGCGCAGTTGGGTGATCCCGAAGGGCATCTGTTCGAAATCAGAGACAGCGTGCGCATCTGTATTGACGGAGATGCGGCAGCCAAGTTCCTTAGCCAGGCGCAGATTGCGGTCGCTAAGGTCGAGGCGGGGCATGCCGGCGTTGTGTTCCACCACGACGCCCAGCTCAGCGCAGCGCCGCAGTACGCGCTCCAGATCGAAGGTATAGGCTTCGCGCGCCATTACCTTGCGTCCGGTCGGATGTCCCAGAATGCGCAGATAGGGATTTTCCACGGCACGCAGGATACGATCGGTCATCTCTTCGTATGGCTGATTGAAGAGGGTGTGGACGGAGCCGATGACGACATCCATCTGCGCCAGTGTGCTGTCTTCGAGATCGAGCGCGCCGTCGCCGAGAATATCGACCTCGATGCCGGCGAAGACGCGGATGCGACCCTCCATCTCGCGGTCGACCTGGCGGATGGCCGCGATGTGTTCCAGCGCCCTGGCATCGTCAAGGCCATTGGTCATGGCGAGGTTCTTGGTGTGGTCGGTAATCGCGAGGAACTTGTAGCCTTTGGCGAGAGCGCCTTCGGCCATCTCGCGGATAGTCTGCCGGCCATCACTGGCGACAGTATGGGAATGTACGTCGCCGCGAATGTCGGTGATCTCAATCAGGCGGGGAAGGGTATGGGACTGCGCGGCTTCAATCTCGCCATTGTTCTCGCGCAGCTCTGGTGGAATGTAGTCGAGGCCGAGGGCGTTATAGATCTCCTGCTCGGTGGCCGAGGCAACTATCGAGCTATCGTCCATGCGGGCCAGGGCGTATTCGCTGAGGGTGTAGCCCATCTTGATGGCCCGCTGGCGGAGTGCGACGTTGTGCATCTTGGAGCCGGTGAAGTACTGCAGTGCGGCGCCGTAGCTGCTCCTTGGAAGCATGCGCACATCAACCTGCAGGCCGTTGCGCATGTTGAAGCTCACCTTGTTCTGGCCTTTCGCAATGAGGTTCGCGATCAGCGGGAGAGCGGCGACGTGATCGACGACCGCAGCAACGCAGTCGGGTTCACAGGCAGGGCCGGTGACAAGGAGGTCAAGATCGCCGACGGTCTCGCGGCCGCGGCGTAGTGAGCCGGCCGGGGTGACGGTGTCGATGCCGGGAAATTCGCGGATGAGCGCGGCAATGCGCTCGGCGGTCGCAGTGGCATCGTCGATGCGATAGCGGCCGGTGTTCTTGCGGAAGTCCTCAATGCCCTTGAGTATCTTGTCGACCTGCTTCTGTCCGAAGCGCGGCAGATCGTTCAGCTTGCCTTCCTTGGCGGCCGTCTCCAGGTTATCGATGTCGGCGACGCCAAGGGCGCTCCAGATAAGGGCAACGGTCTTCGGTCCCATGCCGGGGAGCTTCAGCAGCTCAAGCATGGTAGGCCGGTACTTGGCCAGCAGCTCCTCGCGCAGCGGCATAGTACCGGACTTGACCAGGTCGACAATGTTCGCCGCCATACTTTTGCCGATGCCGGCAATGGCGAGTAGTTGTTTCGGTTCGTCAATGAGGGTAGTGAGCTGGGTGGTCTGCTGTTCAACAGCTTCAGCGGCGCGGCGGTAGCTGCGGATGCGGAATGGGTCGGCCGCGTCGATCTCGAGCAGATCGGCGGTCTCATCCAGCAGGCGGGCGATTGTGACGTTTTCCATGAATCAAAAGCGGACAAGGCTTGAACAAAGCCCTGTCCGCTAGTATGCACCGTGCGGTACAGCTATGAGAAAACTCTGCGGCTCGTCGGCTAAAGGATTAGAGTAGGTCTTCATATCCATGGGCGTTTCCGCAATGAAAACGCCGCTGCACATCCCTTGCGGGATACCCAGCAACAAGGAAAATGCTCTAGGACGCCTCTTTTAGCCGTGTGACCTGGTCGGCCTGCGGGCCCTTCTGGCCTTCAATGATGTCGAACTCGACCTCGTCGCCCTCTTTGAGGCTCTTATAACCTTCAAGCTGAATCGAGCTGTAGTGGACAAACACGTCCGGGCCATCGTCCCGGCCCAGAAACCCGTAGCCCTTCGCGTTATTGAACCACTTCACTTTGCCCTTGTAATGTGCCACGTTCGTCGAACCTCGCGGGAGGGAAGTCTGCTCGGGAACGAATGAACCCGCGCGTGATCGGTATGACGCGGATGAGGGGCAGGAAGGTTTTCTGAAGGAAAGCAACGGGCGGGAAGAGGCCTTCCCGCCTGAAAGTGGATTGATGTTCTAGGCCTTGCCGCCGCGCCGCAGAGCCTCGTAGATGGAGATGCCGATGATGGTCTTTCCATCGTGAATCTGGCCTTCATTGCGCATCTTCAGCAATTCAGAGAGGCGGATACGAAGGATCTCGATCTTCTCATCGTCTTCGGGCTGGGCCTCACCGTCGGTCAGATCGGTGGCTAGGTAAATTTCCATCCACTCACCTAGAAAACCAGGGCTGGCGTAGTAGCGGACCAGCTTTTTCCAGCGGCGGGCACGATAGCCGGTCTCTTCGATCATCTCGCGTTTCGCGGCGGCCAAGGGCTTCTCGTCAGCTTCACGCCGGCCGGCGGGGAGCTCCAGCAGGAACTGCTGTGCCGCCTGGCGATACTGCCGCTCCATGATGATGTAGGGATCACGCTTTGATTGGCGGTCGTCGACGGCGAGGATCACGACCGATCCGTTATGACGGATGATGTCCCGTTTGGAGACGATGCCGCCCGGCTCCTCTACGGTTTCAGACCATACCTTGAAGAGCGGGCCATCGTACGCCAGCTTCTGTTCGAGGAGTTTTGCCTTGCCGGAACGTCGCGCCGGAGCCTTTTTCGCGGGAGTTCGTTTCGCGGATGTTTTGGTCGCCATAAAACTAAACCTAACACTCTGCATCGCCGGGGCGGACTAATGAATCTAACCGTGCAACGCGAATTTAAGATGCACCGGCTGACAAAACTCGTACGGCGAACGTCTCTTCCTTACTGTGAAAGTTTGGAAAACGGATCGTGTCGGTATGCGAGACTCATCTGTGTGCCTCTGTACGAGTAATCTCCATGCGGTCTGAGTGCTACCCCATCACGGTGCTGCCCGGCGTCTCGCGTCTGTTTCGCGAGTATCTCGCCTATTGGGACAATCCCCTTCTTGCTGAGAGCTTCGGTGGCCATCCGGCCGATACGGCGTGGCGCGACAAGGCGCCTGAGCTGACACCGGAGCATCGCGCCCGCCTGGTCTCGCTGCTGGAGGCCCAGAACCCCGATCCTTCACCGGCAGCCCGCAAGCACCTGGAGATGCTGCGTGACGGCGCTGGTGTCGTTGTGAGCGGGCAGCAGGTCGGTATCCTCGGTGGACCGCTCTACACGCTCTTCAAGGCGGCAACCGCCGTTCGCAGGGCAAAGGAAGCGACCGAGGCCGGAGTCCCGCATGTGCCGATCTTCTGGCCGGCGACCGAAGATCACGACCTCGATGAGGTCAATCAGGTTCTGCTGTTGACCAAGAACTCGGCAGAGACGCTGCGGCTGAAGAGCCTGGTGCATCGCAACACCGCTGTCGGCGGCGTGGTGCTGCCGGAAGAGATTACTGCGTTAGTGGAGCAGGCGACGGAGTTACTTGCCTGGGCTCCGATTACAGAGACCTTGAAGCGCCACTATGCCCCTGGCAAGACATTGGCCGAGGCATTTACCGGACTGCTGCGCGAGATCTTTGCGGCCGAGGGTCTGCTGACGATCGATGCCGCCGAGCGCGGCTATCATGAGCTGGGCTCGCCGGTGCTGTTGGCGGCAATCGAGCAGGCCGAGGAGTTGGAAGCTGCGGTTCGCGCACGTTCCCAGGCCTTGATCGGCGCCGGCTACCATGCGCAGGTCCTGCTGCCGGAACAGGGCAGCTTGCTCTTCCTCTTTGATGAGCAGACGGGCGAACGCCATGCGCTGCGTCATAAGGATGGCGCATGGAAGGCTGGTCATGTCTCCTACACGACCGAAGAATTGAAGGCGCTGTTGGCTGCTGCTCCCGAGCGTTTCAGCCCGAACGCGTTGCTGCGCCCTGTCTTTCAGGATCAGATTCTGCCGACGTCAGCCTATATTGGTGGACCGGCGGAGATCGCTTACTTTGCGCAGTCGGGCGTGTTGTATGACACCATTCTCGGACGCCGTACGACTGTTCTGCCGCGTATGTCAGCCACGTTGGTTGAGCCGGCGATTGCCAAAGTGATGGATCAGCACGAACTCGGGTTGAAGGAAGCGTTCTCGTCGGCAGACGACCTGGCGCTTCGCCTGGGCGCACGAGCCATGCCGGTCGAAGGCAAAAAGAGGCTGCAGGCCACTGGCAACGCGTTGGACCGTGAATTGGATGGGTTACTGGGATGGATGCAGTCGGTCGATGCTGAACTGGCCAGGTCTGGTGAGGTGTCCGCTTCGAAGATGCGCTACCAGATGAATCGGCTGCGCCGCATGGCTGCACGTTTTGAGCAGGAAAAGAACGCCTCGCTGCGTAAGCATGCAGATGCAGTGACGCTGAACCTCTTCCCCGAAGGTCACGTACAGGAGCGCGCGGTAGCTGGTACCTGGTTCCTGGCCCGCACCGGCGACGATTTCCCGTCAGAAATCGTCAGCCACGCCGGGCAAGAGTGTAGCGGCCACAAGGCGATCTTTCTCTAGTGACCTTCTCGCCAAGCGCTGAAGGCGCGCTCTATACCAGCCTGGGGCAACGCCCCAGGTCTGATGCCCAATAGAAGATGAAGGGCTGAAGGCCCGATCTATAGTCCCCAACTGGATCGAACGGCTATCCCTTCGAGCAAGCAAAAAGACGATTCGAGCTTCGCTCGAACATCCCACCCATTGCTATTCACCCCAGCGAACAAGTTCGCCGGGGACCCCGATTCGCAATGGATGGGCACCCAGTGCAGGGCTCTCGAATTTGTCGATACGTTACGCTTCGTTTTCACTCGGCTATTGCTTACTCGGCACCGCACTCAGCACGAAATGAAAGACCCGGCTCGGCCCGTCTTCAGGTACGAGATAGAGATCGTTCCCCTTCAGCGCCATACCCTCCGCCGAGTACGGTCTACCGCGATCGGTTGTACCCGTTGCCACACTGCGCAGTAGCTGCATCGAGGGCCACGCGTACCAGTCCACGGCTCCGGTCGTCTTGGTCAGATTGCCTCCACCGACCAGCTTGCCATCCACAAACTTGATGTCCTGATACTGGTTGTTCGAGGCAACGTCGATCACGCGAAGCTCCCGTCCGTCCATACCCAGGACATACAACTGGCGGCTTCCCCAGTTGCCCGCGATCAGGCTGTCGCCGGTTACGGCGACGCATCCGATGTGATCGGCGACAGAGAGCTTTCGCTTCACCGCAAGCGTGCGCTTGTCTAACTCCACCAGAGTCGCTGTGCTGTGCGGCTTGTACTCCGCGACCGGTACCCAGATAGAGTCGCCCGCGATGGAAAATCCTCCTGGATGAAACCGGAGTCCGTCGGTCACCTCCACCTGCCGTTCAAAGCGGCCGGTGTTGCGGTTGAACTGATGAAGGTATCCCTTCTTCTGTTCGATGTCGACCGAGGTCACCCAGATGTGCTCCGCATCGAGATCGACGCCCTGCACATGGAAGAGGGTGCCATCGAGTGGCAAAGTCTCCACCAACCGTGCGTTCTCGACGCCCTGGGTAGAAGGTGTGGACTGTGTAAAGGCAGGCCCCGCAAAAACCAGACTCAAAACCAGACAAGCAGTCGTTCGCAACATGTCGCTCCCTAAATCACATGCTCTATCCGCTGCCGTGCGGATCGCCTGCGTCAGAATAACCTGCTGGAGATTGCATGTGATCGCCGGCACACCAGAGAGTCCTTTGCCCTTCTACAATCAGCCTGAGTGAAGAAGATTGCCATCATCGGCGGAGGTATCTCCGGCCTTACCGCTGCCTACCGCCTGCATCGTCTCGGCATGGACTGTACTCTCTTCGAGGCCGGGCCGCGTCTCGGCGGTATCGTCGAGACTCATCGTGAAGACGGCTTCGTCATCGAATGCGGCCCCGATTCCTGGGTTGCTGAGAAACCCTGGGCGCGCGAGCTCGCCATCGAACTCGGTCTCGGCGATGAGATTATTCCTTCCAACGACCACAACCGGCGCACCTATGTCTTACAGCAGGGAACACTCATTCCTATGCCTGAACACATGCGTATGATGGTGCCGCAGGGACAGGCGGGCATGGACTCGTTGCTGGCCTCCACTCTCTTCTCTGAAGAAGCGAAACGCGCTTACCTGCAGGAACCGTCACGAGCCAGGGAATTGAAGGACTACGCTGCGGCCCATGCCGGCGATGACGAATCTGTTGCTTCTTTCGTCGCGCGTCACTTCGGCCAGGAGGTTGCCGAAAAGCTTGCCGCGCCGCTGCTCTCCGGTGTCTTCGGAGGCAGCATTCATAAGCTCTCCGTCCATGCCGTCATGGCTCCTTTCGTCGCTCTTGAACGCGAGTACGGTTCTTTGATCACCGGCCTTGCATCGCGCCAACGCACCGGCGCCTCGCTCTTCGCCTCATTGCGCAGCGGACTTGGCGGACTGATCGAACGCATGGCAGCCGATCTGCCGCCCGCGTCTGTCCGCTTACAAGAGGCAGTGACAGCTTTGACACACACCGGGAACGGGTGGAAGGTTCAGACCGAGCATGGCCAGGCATCTTTTGACACCGTGTTGCTCGCGACTCCGCCGCAGCGGACCTCTGCTCTGCTGACACCGCTGTTACCTGATGCTGCAACACTTCTCCCACGTGATGCCAGCTCGGCTATCATCATCGCGCTGGCCTTCCGCGAACACTTTCCGTTGCCTCCAGGCTTCGGCTTCCTGGTGCCGGAGGGTTCAAGCGAGAGCCGCCTGCTTGCAGCCACGTTTGTCGATCAGAAGTTTGCTTATCGTGCTCCGGAAAGCGGCCGTGTGTTGCGCGCCTTCTTTGCCGACGAAGACCTGATGGATCTGCCCGACTCTGTCCTCGTCCGTCTGGGGATGAATGAGCTCACCAATATCCTCGGCCATTCGCTGCCGGAGCCGGCCATCAGCCTGGTTCGGCGCTGGCCCGCATCGCTGCCGCAGTATGAGGTCGGGCATCGCGAACGCGTCACTGCTTTGGAAGAGCAGGTCGCCTCGCTGAGCGGATTACGGCTGCTGGGAAACGCGTATCACGGCGTCGGCCTGCCAGATCTGGTGCGTCAAGCAAATGAGGCTGCCCATTGGGCAGCCTCATAGGGAAAGCTCCGATTTAGCGGAGGTCGAACTTCAGAACCATCGGGAACTCATAGCTCTGGCCGTTCAGCTTGCCGGCCTGGTAGCGCAGCTTGGAGACAGCGTCGGAGATCTTCGCCGCAGCGGCTTCGTTTGCGCCTTCAACAACGATGTTCTGCGGTACGCCCTGAGCGTCGACGTTGAACTTAGCAACCACGGGCTGCGAGGAGGTCAGGCCGACGAAGACCGCGCGGTCGATGTCAGTGATGCGCTTGGGGGCGATGATTCCGGTGAAGGTCGAGACCTTCGGAGCCACAGCCGCGGCAGCGGCCATCATCTTCGGCGCCTCGGCACGAACCGGGCTCTGCTGGGCGTGCATCAGGGTGGGAAGAACGAACAGGCTTGCTGCGATCAGTTTGCGCATCTTTGTCTCCTTTGACAGGGTTATGAGTTCAGAGAGTGAGTGGGTGGCAGAAACTCGCGTTACTTGAGGTTCAGCGAGAGAGCAACGGGGTAAGCAATCTTTTCGCCGTGCAGCGAGCCCGGCGTGTAGCGCAGAGCAGAGACGGCCCTGATGATGCGGGCATCGACCGAGGGGCTGATCGAGCGGTCCAGCATGATGTCCTGCGGAACACCGTTGGTGTCGACCGTGAAGTGCGCCGTCACCAGACCGGCAGCGCCGGCTGCGATCGTGGAAGCATCAAGCTGGCTCTGACGAACCGGAGGAACCAGGGCGATAGCGGCGTTGACCGGCTTGGCCACGCCCGTCGCACTGGCAATTGCGGCAGGGGCGATAGCACGGGCCAGAAAACCGTCCGTGATCGGCATCAACTGAGCGTTGGCGGCTACGGATACGAGGGCGATGCTGGCTGCGAGAAACTTCTTCATGGCTATCTCCTGGCAAAATGTTGTTAGTTGCCAAAACCACTATGAGATATATCGACCATGATTGTCAACTGATTTCTCGAAAATAATTTGAGACGCTTCACGTCAACGAAAAATCAACGACTTACCGCGAGCGTTCCAGGAGATTCATAGCCAGGTTTGCAAAATAATTCCTGACCGTGGGCGATCCTTCGATGGAAGGTCCGACCACCCACTCCCCGAAAGCCGCTACAAGCTGCGGAGGCATCGTCCCCAAAAAACAAGGGCCTCGCTCACGCGAGACCCTCATCCAGCAACCAGGAACTAGCAACCAGCAACTGCCCTTTAGGGCTTCGGCTTCGCCGCGTGCGCGGCATCCAGATCCTTCTTCAAATCTTCCGTGAGCTGCTCCAGCTTGGGCTGAATCTCTTTCATGTGCGTCTGGCTGATCGCCATCGACTGCTGCACCAACTGCGGCGTTTTGGCGAGCATGGATTGACCCACGGGAGATTTATAGAAGGTCAGAATGCCGTCGACCTCCTCCTCGGTGTAGGCCTTGGCATAAAGATCAATGAACTCTGACTTCAGCTTTTGCCAGCCCATCGTGTCCTGCATTGCGGCCATCAGCTTGGTCATGAAATTGTCCAGAATCTTCTTGTCGGCATCGGTCAATTGCGACGGGTTAGTCATCGACATTCCCATCTGCCGGCCTTGCTGCTCGACCTGCTTCATCAGGAGATTGAAGTTGTCTTCCATCTTCAGCACGGTCAGCATCTGTTCGATCTTGGCCCGTTTGCTGGCCTCGTCGGCTCTCGCAGAAAGGGGAAGCGCGAGCAGCACGGCCGTAGCTACGATAAGAATCCTTCGCGTCATCTGTCGCGTCATGGAGTTATTGCTCCTTTTTCTGTTCCAGCGGTTTACGGGCGAAATAGTAGAGAGAGAAGGCCAGGAGTGCGAATCCAATCACCGAAATCCAGTCGTTGTGAAGTGGATTCGACTCCGGGAAACGCCAGATCGTCGTCTCCTTTAGGTTCTCGTATAGTTTGACGCATACACCCAGCAGACCGACGATACCACCGGCGGCAATCAATCCTGACGCATAGAGAGACCCCGATGAGATCTCTTCGGATGCCAGCTCATCTCCAGGCATCGGATTGGCTGCGCGATGCTTTTCCAGCGCGCGTTCCACCATCCAACGCACCACGCCGCCGACAAAGATCGCCAGCGTCGTTCCAATCGACAGATACGCACCCACGGCAAAGGTTAAGGAGCGAACACCGAGCAGCTCCACCACGATCACCAGCGCCACGCCCAGCATGACCAGTCCCCAGGCCAGTTTGCGCGACAGAATGCCGTTGATGACCGTCGCCATCAGACGTCCCTGCGGCGCTGCGGCCTTCTCGCTGCCGATGCCCTGCACCCACTGAATCTCCGCCTGCCCTGTCGCTGGGTTATAGAGATACTTGCCATCCTCCAGCACCGACGATCCGATGGAGTTCAGCAGAATGTAGCTGTTGGTTCCTTCCAGCGGCTGCTTCGATTGATGCCCCGCGGCATCGTGACTCATCACCTCGATATGCGTACGGGTGAAGTTGCCGTTGCTGGAAACTCCCTGCGGCAGCGCACCAAGATCCAGCACGCGCGGTGTCGGCATCTTCTGAAAGGTTTCCAGACCGGTGTTCATCGCATTCAGTGTGGCTCCGATGGAGAAGACTGAGACGATCACGCCGACCATGATTGCCACCTGCTGCTTCCACGGAGTCGCTCCGATCAGGAAGCCGGTCTTCAGGTCCTGCGAGGTATCGCCCGCATTCGACGCCGCAATACAGACAATGCCGCCAACCGTAATCGCCAGCGCTCCGAAGGCAGGCGCTGTCCATCCCTTTACCAGGAAGATCGCCGCCGTCGCCATCAGCGTTGCAATGGTCATGCCGCTCACAGGACTCGCCGACGAGCCGACGATACCCACGATGCGCGAACTCACCGTTACGAACAGAAATCCGAAGATGACGACCCGCCCCGCGGCAGCGATAATCGCCAGCAGACCCACCTGCGCCCCCGGCACCGGCTTGAACTGGAGGAACAGCACCATCAGCACGACCAGGGCCACCGATCCAAGGCCAACCCACTTCATCGGAATGTCGTGTTCGACGCGGCTTGCCTTCTCCTCAGCCGAAATCGCGCTCGCGCCTCCTTTCTTCCGGAAGCCTGCGGTCAGCGCGTTGATAATCGTCGGAGCCGTCCGCAGCAGCGTAATCAGACCGCTGCACGCCACCGCCCCGGCGCCCATCGGACGAACATAGGTTCGCCACAGATCCGAAGGCGACATCTGCATGATCGGCACGGTGCCGGGATAGAGCGGTCCCTGCAGATGTCCACCGAAGAAGACGATCGCCGGCATCAGCACCAGCCACGAAAAGACGCCGCCGGCCAGCATGATGGCGGCAACGCGGATTCCAATGATGTAGCCGACGCCGAGGTACTCCGGCGTCACATCGGCGCGAATCGCCGATCCGCGCAGCAGGTGCTGAGCCCCATAGTCGGGTTGATAGTTCGGTGTGCCTGGAAACAGACCGAAGAGATTCTCATTCTGGAAAAGGGTGTAGACACCGCCGAGACCCAGGCCAAGGAAGATACGCGAAGCGAAGCTCCCGCCTTTCTCCCCCGCGATCAGCACATCGGCGCACGCCGTTCCTTCGGGATAGGTCAGTGTGCCGTGCTCTTCCACAATCAATTGCCGCCGCAGAGGAATCATGAACAGCACGCCGATCCATCCGCCGAAGAGCGCCAGGGCAAAGATGCGCGCCGCCTCCAGGTCGAAGCCAAGAAAGATCAGTGCCGGCAACGTAAAGATCACGCCCGAAGCGATCGACTGACCTGCGTTTCCCGTCGCCTGCACAATATTGTTCTCGAGGATCGATGACCGTCCGAACGCGCGCAAAATAGAGATCGAGAGCACCGAGATGGGGATCGAAGCCGCCACCGTGAGTCCTGCTTTTAAGCCGACATAAACTGTGACCGCGCCGAAGAGCACACCAAAAAGCGCGCCGATCAACAGGGCGCGCAAAGTGAGTTCAGGACGGGTTTCGTTTGCAGGAACAAAGGGACGGAAGTTGTCGAGAGCCATCGATGAGCAATCCTTATGTTGAGCAGGAGTGTATCAGCGAAGTCGATGGATCAATTCGGTCTATCCGATAGAGCTCGTAGTCCTTACTTCCTTCATTTCAATAGCATCACCCCCGTCATCATTGACTGCATCCCGGATGGTTCCTATCTTTCTCAAGATATTGACTGGCGTTACGGCACAACCTATGGGTATACTGCGACCAACTGGCGCAAGATGTAACCTCTTTCAACCTGCGTCGGCCAATCGAGGTGCGTCTTCAGTCAGGCTGCAGACATGAAGCTCGGTGTGGAACGGTGGCGCGCACGCGTCCGCTACCTGCGAAGTCACGTGCTTGGGCGAAGTGATGCGCCGCCCGGTCGAAACCTGGCCGACAGCCTCTCCACTGTTCTGTTCCCCTCTGATTGCCGCGTGTGCCGCGAACCCCTGCTCCGCGCCTCCCGCGTGCCGGTCTGCGATGCCTGTCGCGGACTCCTGGTCCCCCAGACAATTTCCATGTGCGCCCTGTGCGGAGAAGCCCTTGGCTTTGAGTCCATCCGGCTCGAAGATGCTCCCTTGTGCCGCATCTGCCGCTTCTCCCCACCGCCTTTCGCTCAGGCCGTCGCCTTCGGCGAGTACACCGGGGCGCTGCGTGAAATGGTGGGGCTCTTCAAGTTCGAACGCGTGGCGGTGTTGTCACGCCTGCTGGGTGAAAAGCTTGCTGAAGAGGTTCGGCAGATGCCTGGCCTCTCCCGCAACGCCATCGTCGTGCCGGTGCCGCTCTTCCGCAACCGTCTGACTGAGCGCGGTTTCAATCAGTCGCTGCTTCTTGCCGAACAGGTTGTCCGCGTACTGAATGGCCGCTACAACTTCCGCCTGCGCATCGCCGACGCACTGCACCGCGTGAAGTCGACTGAGAATCAGTACTTGCTCACGCCGCGCCAACGCCGGCAGAACCTTCGCGGCGCCTTTGGGGTCAGGGACAAAGCGGCTATCGCGGAAAAGGACATTCTGCTGATCGACGACAATTACACCACCGGCGCCACCGCGCGGGAGA
>JABFXN010000240.1 GCA_013361705.1 Acidobacteriaceae bacterium | reverse complement strand
GTCGCCGTCTGGGGGACGGGAGTGGATGTAATCTATCCCAAAGAAAACAAGCGGCTTGCGGAGGAAATTCTGCTCAAGGGCGGGGCGATCGTAAGCGAATTCCCGCTTGGTACGTTTCCCGCTCCGCAGAACTTCCCGGTACGAAACCGGATCATCAGCGGCATGTCGGTGGGAGTACTGGTAGTGGAGGCCGGAGAGTATTCCGGCACCCGGGTGACAGCCCGTTGCGCTCTGGAGCAGGGGCGAGATATCTACGCGGTTCCCGGAAATGTGACCAACAAGAACGCCTGGGGACCGAATACGCTGATCAAGCAGGGAGCCAGGCTAACTGCAACATGGGAAGACATTTGGGAGGATCTGCCAAGCGACGTCCGGGCCCAGCTCACGGCCGGGGATGAATCCTCGCCGGGTGGAACCGCATCTCTATTTCCCGAGAACACAGCCAACGGAGAGGGAAGGCTGGCGGGAATGGGAGAGCAGGAGCGGCAGGTGCTCAGTGCTCTGGCCATGGATAGTGCCGTCCAACTCGATGAGTTGATTGAGAAACTCGAGGGTTCGATGGTGCCGGCCGAGATCTTTGCGGCGCTCTTCGAGCTGGAACTTGCAGGGCTGGTGCGGCAGCTACCGGGCAAAAACTATGTCCGTGTGATGGTGTGAGCCCTTCCGGGTTTCGTTACGTTTTGTGTTGCAGTGCGTCGAAGCAGCCATGTTCCACAGTTGACCGCGGGGCCGGGAGGCGTGTTAGGTTCTCCAACAGTATTAAGAGCGAGTAGGCCGCCACTGGCGGCGGGCGGTTTGGAAGCGCAGAAGGAAGACCCATGGCGAAGTCACTGGTGATTGTCGAAAGCCCGGCAAAGGCGAAGACAATCGCAAAATATCTTGGCAACGACTACACGGTGGAGGCCTCAATTGGCCACATCATGGACCTGCCGAAGAACGATATCGGGGTAGAGCTCAAGAAACGTACCTTTGAGCCGACGCTGATCGTCTCTCCGGGCAAGGAGAAGGTCGTTGACCGCCTGAAAAAGCTCGCCTCCAAGGCTGATGCTGTGTACCTCGCGCCTGACCCTGACCGCGAAGGCGAGGCGATTGCCTCCCACCTGAAGATGCAGATCTCGCCTGCCGCACGGGGCAAGCGGGTGCAGCGCGTTACCTTCAACGAAATCACTCCCAAGGCTGTAAAGGCCGCTTTCCAGCACGCCCGCGATATCGATGAGCATCTGGTCGATGCGCAGACGACGCGCCGCGTCCTGGATCGCCTGGTGGGATATCAGATCTCTCCGCTGCTGTGGGACAAGGTGAAGCGCGGGCTCTCCGCCGGCCGTGTGCAGACCGTAGCGCTGCGGCTGATCGTGGAGCGTGAGCGTGAGATCAATGCATTCGAGCCGGTGGAGTACTGGACCATTGATGCCGAGTTGATGCCGAAGGCCGGCAAACAGAGTTTCATCGCACGTTTGGTTGGTATCGATGGAGAGCCGGCACGTGTAGCCAATGGCAAAGATAAGGAAGGCAAGGCGCAGTTCCTGTCGAATGCGCTGCCCGATCAGAAGATTACGGACGCTACCATCGCGGCGCTGAATAAGGCCACGTGGGCGGTTCGTGCGGTCGAGAAGAAGGAGCGGCGGCGTAATGCGCCCGCTCCGTTTACGACCTCCAAGCTGCAGCAGGATGCTGCCGGACGCCTGGGCTTCAACGTCCGCCGCACTATGGGTGTGGCGCAGCGTCTGTATGAGGGCATCGATGTCGGCAGCGACGGCACTGTGGGTCTCATCACCTACATGCGTACTGACTCAGTACGCGTGTCGCCGGATGCCATCACCGAGGCACGTGACTATATCGGGAAGAAGCTCGGGACGCAGTATCTGCCCTCTTCGCCGAACCAGTTCAAGGGCAAGAAAGATGCGCAGGATGCGCACGAAGCCATCCGCCCGACGCATGTTGAGTACACGCCGGATTCAATTCGCAAATATCTGACCGACGAACAGTACCGCCTCTACAAGCTCATCTGGAATCGCTTTGTGGCCAGCCAGATGACGCCTGCCGTCTTTGATCAGACCACGGTCGATATCGCTGCAAAGAGCGATAAGACCTACGACTTCCGCGTCTCCGGATCAGTGTTGAAGTTTGATGGCTTCCTCAAGGTCTATGAGGCTCCGCAGGCAGTTGCGAGGAAGGCCCAGGACGAGGCGGGCAAGCAGGACGACGACTCCGACGATACCGATACTCGGTTGCCGGCGCTGAACCAGGGCGATGGGCTGAATCTGAACAAGCTCGATCCGCAGCAGAAGTTCACCGATCCGCCACCGCGGTTCAATGAGGCTTCGCTGGTGAAGACTCTGGAAG
This sequence comes from Acidobacteriaceae bacterium, assembly GCA_013361705.1. Taxonomy (GTDB): domain Bacteria; phylum Acidobacteriota; class Terriglobia; order Terriglobales; family Acidobacteriaceae; genus Terriglobus. Next base: position 16,427 of record JABFXN010000240.1, on the reverse strand, counting down.
AGCTCGGCATCGGCCGTCCTTCCACGTACGCGTCGATCATCAACACGATCCAGGAGCGCGACTACGTCAAGAAGATGAAGGCGAAGCTTGTGCCGACGGAGATCGGCATGGTCGTAACCGAGCTTCTGGTCAAGAACTTCCCGTACATCTTCAAGTACGACTACACGGCGCAACTCGAAACTGAGCTCGACGACGTTGAGGATGGCAAGGAGAAGTGGACGGATCTGCTGAAGGGCTTCTACGACCACTTTGAGCAAGAGCTCACGGTCGCCGAGAAGAACATGGAGGAGATCAAGCGCTGGGAGAAGCCGACCACAGAAGTCTGTGAGAAGTGCGGATCTCCGCTGATCCTGAAGTGGGGTAAGTTCGGCAGCTTCTTCTCCTGTTCCAACTTCTCGAAGGCGAAACCGATGTCTATTGCGGTTTCGAGCGTGAAGAAAGATCCGAAGGCAGCCATTAAGAAGATCACTGCCAAGCTCGGCTATCCGCTGACCGTAAAGGGCATGGTGGATGACGCTGAGGCCTTTGCCCAAGAGGTAGAAGACAACGCCCAGCTTCGCGATGCTTTGGCGCAGGCGTCTGACCGTGCCAAGAAGATCGTCCTTGAGCCCTTCTCCTGCGACTTCACTAAGGAGAACTTTGCCGACAAGCCCGATCTCGCGTCGCCCGATGCGCAGGACGCGGAGCAGGAAGAGGAGTACTGCGATAACTGCGGTAAGCAGATGGTGCTGAAGAACGGTCCTTTTGGTCCGTTCATGAGCTGCCCGGACTATAACGCCGACCCGCCGTGTAAGACCATCCGTAAGCTGAACCAGAAGGTCCAGCAGAAGCCGCCGGAGCCGACAGGTGAGATCTGTCCGGAGTGCGGCAAGAACGAGCTGGTAAAGCGCCAGGGACCCTACGGCGAGTTCGTCTCCTGCTCCGGATATCCGAAGTGCAAGTACGTCAAGCAGAACCTGCTCGATGTGCCCTGCCCGAAGTGCGGCGGCAAGATCGCCGAACGGCGTACGCGCCGTAACACCACCTTCTACGGCTGCACGAACTACCCGAAGTGCGATTTCACCTCGAACCAGAAACTGGTGCCGGGACCATGCCCCCAGTGCAACTCCAGCTATCTGCTTGAGGTCGAACGTAAGGACGGCGTCTACCTGGTCTGCCCGAATAACGTGGAAGCCCTGCCGAAGCGGAAGGCAAAGGCCGGGGAAGAGGCTGCGAAGCCGGCGACGGAGTGCCACTTCGAGAAGAGAATCGGCGATGCGCCTGCGCCAAAGGAACTGGAGCGGCCTGACCCGGAGAAGACGCGTCCTCTGGTGGAAGCCTGAATCTGAACTGCGTTTACCAATGCAAAGGGCCGGGGTTACCCGGCCTTTCGTTTTTGCGCCGAACCTGATACAACATAAGCAGGGACTAAGGTCCAAGTACGCTGTAAGTTGTTGAAAAGATTAGGACGCTTTCATGGCGAAGGCAGTATGGAATGGCCAGCTTCTGGCCGAAAGTGACAATTTCGAAACGGTCGAGGGTAACATCTATTTCCCGGAAGAGACCGTCAAGCGTGAGTTTCTACGTTCGAGCTCGACCACCTCGAGCTGCCCATGGAAGGGCCAGGCTCGCTACTACACCATTGTGGTCGACGGTCAGGAAAACCCTGACGCTGCCTGGTACTATCCAGACCCGAAACCTGCTGCCCGCCAGGTGAAACATCACATCGCATTCTGGCGCGGTGTCGAAGTTTCGAAGTAAACAAACAAAGTCCCAAAATAGTAAAACGACACACTACAACCTTGTAAAAATTTCTTGCGAAATGCATTACCGAGGTACTAGTGTTTATCCCCTATGGAAGGGGGACTCAGTTTCCATGTCGTCTGGGACCATCATTGTGTACTGCCTGGTAAATATTCTCCTTGGTATCGTCCTTCATACTTCTTTCCGCCACTCCAGCCTGGCGCAACCGAAACGGGGGGAGCTTGTCGTCTACTCTCTGTTATTTCTGATAGCTGGTTTGCCGATGGTCTTCGGCGCGTTCGTGTACGCCCTTGGCCGGTCAGTCGTGCAACATCATCACCAACTCCACCACGGCTAAGCCGACGGATTCAATATAAGAAAGGCCGCCTGAAAGGCGGCCTTATCTCTTTGTATTTCTTTAGTATGCCTGCATTTGTTCGATCGGCAGACGAACCTGGAAGCAGGTTGCTCCCGGTCGCGACTCCACTGAAATGTGGCCGGAGTGCTTGGAGACGATGCGCTGCACGGTGTCCAGCCCCAGCCCCAGTCCCTCTCCCGGAGCCTTGGTAGTGAAGAAGGGCTCAAAGATACGCGACTGCATCTCAGGCGGGATGCCGATGCCGGAGTCCCAGATCTCGACCAGGGCAAGCTGGCCGGAGGTGCGGGTACGCAGCCGCAGCGTGCCATTGTCCTGCATGGCATCCAGGGCGTTTTCGATCAGCGCGGTAAAGACCTGGTTCAACTCGCTGCCGTAGGCGGGCACGTGGGGCACCAGGGGGTCGTAATCCCGCTCCACCGTTACGCGTCCAAGCCGAGACGCCATCATGGCCAGGGTGTTGTCCAGGGCGGCTGCCAGGTCGATCTCCTGGATCGGCGCCTGGTCCATGTAGGAGTAGTCCTTGATGGCCGAGATCAGGTCGAAGATCCGAACTGTCGCGTCGATAACAGTCTCAGTCATGCGCTCCGTCTTGAGAGCCGAGCAGATGGTGCCGATCGCGATAGGCAGCACCTCTTCGCCAATATGCGACAGATTATCCAGATCGCAGACTTCGAGCGTCGTCTCTGCCAGTACGGGAGCGTACTTCCACGGTTCACTGACATTGTGATTCGTAAGCCACTCCGCAAAGTCGTCTTCACGGGCTGAGATAGCAATGGAGTCGCGAGCGATTACCGGCCGGCTGCCCGTCGGTGACTTGGTCCGCATACGCGTGACCCACTCGCGATACTGCCCCTTCTGATCTTCGGTCAGGCAAAGTGAGCCGAGCTGGTATTTCAAGTCGCCGTAGGTGCGCAGCTCTCCTAAGAGAGACGAAGCCGCTCGCTGCGCCGCAGAGGCTGGGTTATTGAGCTCGTGCGAAAGATTCGCGGCGAGTTTTCCGAGCGCGGCAATCTTTTCCGATTGCTGCTCCATACGCGTGACATCGCGAACGCGATTCAGCAGCGTGGAGACGCAACGCTGACCCATGCCGGGGATAGCGCGAAGCATGTCGTCGAACTGGTGCCGATAGATGTGCAAGCCCCAGACATCGCCTACAGCCCAGCCGGTGCCGCCATAGGTCTTCATGCGGGAGTAGGGAAGCAGGCCTGAAAGCTGTCCTACGCGCGAGATAAAGAACGCAACCGATCCGCGTTCGCGACGGCGAACGTGTACCTCACCCTTCAGCAGGATGGTCATACGGTCAGCGGGATCGCCTTCCTGAAAGACCTCTTGGCCTGCGGAGAGCTTTTGCTCCGTGCCGTTCTCGGCGAGCCAGAGATAGTCTTGCTCCGCAAGGCCGTCCAGAGCCTCTACGCGGCGAAGCGCGGCGATGATCTGGTCGACGGGGGTACAGGCGGCGGTTGCTTCGGGAGTAGCGGTGGCCATACTTACAAACTCTCCTCGAGCTTCAACCTTAATGGTAGCTGAAGCCTCTGCGGAGTCCAGGCTCTTCCACAGCGAACGGTCGAAAGTTCACGTTGAGGTGCCGAAACTTTGCATTCACAAGGGCATACGTGTGTGAGACGGATAAGGTTCCCGTATCGATAGGAAGAGTTGGATGTGGAAGATGTATGTTGCGCACCGGGAGGAGAGCCTGGTCTGCCTCTGCGCGTGAAGTTGAAACGACTCATGCTTTAAAAGACAATCCTCAGCGAATTCTGTTTCGCTGAGGATTGTCGAGAAGTTGCTAGAGCATTTTCCCTGTAGGTGTAGAGTAGGGCTTCCGTATCTATGGGCGTTTTCCGCAATGAAAACGCCGCTGCACACCCTTCCGGGCTACCCAGCAACAGGGGAAATGCTCTAGCTGATGGCGGCGGTCACCAGCTCTTGTGCTTCACGTTGAATCTGCTTCAGATGTGCATCGCCTTTGAAGCTCTCGGCGTAGATCTTGTAGACATCTTCCGTGCCGGATGGACGTGCGGCGAACCAGCCGTTCTCTGTCGTAACCTTAAGACCGCCGATCGCAGCGTTGTTTCCAGGAGCCTCTGTGAGAACAGCGGTGATCGGCTCACCCGCAAGCTCCTTGCTGGTGACCTGCGAAGGGTTTAGCTTGCCGAGTTTGGCCTTCTGTTCGCGGTTTGCGGGAGCGTCAATGCGCTGATACACGGGAGCGCCATATTTCGCCGTGAGTTCGGCATAGAGCTGCCCCGGATCCTTTCCTGTGCGAACCGTCATCTCCGCGGCGAGCAGGCCGAGGATGAGGCCGTCCTTATCGGTGGACCACACGGAACCGTTCTGCCGCAGGAAGCTGGCGCCGGCGGACTCTTCGCCTACGAAGCCAAGCGTTCCGTTTACCAGGCCGTCGACAAACCACTTGAAGCCTACGGGGACTTCCAGCATGGGGCGCTTGAGTCCCGCGGCGACGCGATCGATCATCGACGAAGAGACAAGTGTCTTACCGATGCCGACCTTCTCACTCCACTGTGGGCGATGGGTGAAGAGGTACTGGATGGAGACGGCGAGATAGTGGTTCGGATTCATCAAGCCCGAACTCCGCGTCACGATGCCATGCCGGTCATGATCGGTGTCGCAGGCAAAGGTGACATCGAAGCGGTCTTTGCCCGCGATGAGCGACGCCATGGCATAGGGAGAAGAGCAGTCCATGCGGATTTTGCCGTCCCAGTCGCAGGTCATGAAGCGGAAGGTTGGGTCCACCGTCCGCGAGAGTACGGTGAGCGGCAGCTTGAACTTCTCTGCGATGCGTGGCCAGTAGGCAACGCCTGCACCGCCGAGAGGATCGACCGCGAAGATCAGACCGGAGGATGCGATGGAACGAAGATCGAGCACCGAGCCAAGATCGTCGACATATTCGCTGACGAAGTCATGTTTGTGCGTCGTGGAAGAAGCGAGCGCTTTTGTCAGCGAGATGCGCTGGACACCCTTGAGGTCGGAGGCCAGAAGTTCATTGGCACGGTTCTCGATCCACTTCGTAGCCGTAGTGTCGGCTGGACCTCCACTGGGTGGGTTGTATTTGAAGCCGCCATCCTCAGGTGGATTATGTGATGGCGTGATGACGATGCCATCTGCGAGGCCGGAGGTCTTACCGGCGTTGTAAACCAGGATGGCATGCGAAAGAGCAGGGGTGGGAGTGTAACCCTGCTCGGAGTCGATCATCGTCTCCACACCATTGGCTGCCAGTACTTCAAGCGCAGAGGCCCATGCGGGATCGGAGAGCGCATGCGTGTCGGCCGCGAGGAACAAGGGACCCGTCGTGCCTTCATTCTTGCGGAACTCGCAGATGGCCTGCGTAATGGCGAGGATATGGTCTTCGTTGAAGCTGGAGTGCAGGCTGGAACCGCGATGTCCGCTGGTTCCGAAGGCGACCTTCTGAGCGGGATTGGAGACGTCTGGCTTCTGTGTGTAGTAGGCCGTGATGAGCCGTGGGACATTAACGAGAATCGATTCCGGAGCAGGCTTGCCAGCTAACACGTTGGTCATAGAAGCAAGGATGACAGACTTGCCGCCCGGGATGGAAGCCGCTTCTGTATCCGCGTCATTTTCCTGTGAACGGGTTCCCTGAGAGAGGTCGCGCCTGTAAATCGGTCTGACCAATCCTGTATGCTGGCAAGGCATATGAAACCTGGTTCGAAGCTCGCTTTACCGCTGATTTTGCTCGCTGGGGTGGCGTTTGGACAGGCATCTCCTTCGCGCCAGATGGCAGACGCGGTGATCCGCCGGAACCCCACGCCGCGTTGGGTCTATGAAGAGGGCACGATGCTGGACGGCCTGACGGCCGAGTGGAAGTCTAGCAGCGATGACAAGTACTTCGATTACGTGAAGCAGACGGTGGATGGACTGATCACCGAGGATGGAACGATCAAGGGTTTCAAGTCCGATGCGCACTCGCTGGACAACCTGGAGATGGGCCGCGCCGCCCTGATGCTCTTTCGTGAGACCAAGGACAAGAAGTACGAGACAGTGGCTCGCTTCGTCCGTGCGCAGCTCGATGAGCAACCGAGAACCCCGAGCGGTGGTTTCTGGCACAAGGCGATTTATCCGAACCAGATGTGGCTGGACGGCGCCTTCATGGCCGAGCCCTTCTATGCCATGTACGCTGCGACCTTCGATGACAAGGCAGCGTGGGATGACATCGCGAAGCAGTTCCTGCTGATGGATGAACATCTGCGCGATCCCAAGACGGGGCTGATGTATCACGGCTGGGATGAGAGCCGGAAGGAACGCTGGTCCGATTCGAAGACAGGTCGGTCGAGGGAGTTCTGGGCTCGCGCAATGGGCTGGTACGTCGTAGCTCTCGTAGATGTCCTGGAGTACTTCCCGAAAGATCATCCCAAGCAGGCAGCTCTGGTGACGGATCTGAACGACTGTGTCGCCGCGCTCGAGAAGGTGCAGGACCGGAAGACCGGTGTCTGGTGGGACGTCCTGGACAAGGGATCGTCGGACGGAAACTACGTGGAGGCTTCCGCCTCGTCGATGTTCGTTTACGGCATGGCGAAGGGCGCGCGTATGGGATGGGTACCGAAGAGGTATCAGGCGTCCGCCGTACGTGGCTGGGCGGGTATCCAGAGAGAGTTTGTGAAGACTCTGCCCGATGGCACCATCAGCTTGACTGGCATCGTTGCCGTATCAGGGCTGGGGGGCAAGCCGTATCGCGACGGGACGTATGACTACTACATCCATGAGAGGACAGTAGCCGACGACCTCAAGGGAATTGGCGCGTTCCTGATGGCGGGAAGCGAGATGGAGCGCATCCGCTAGTTCTGGCTCGTTGTCATCCTAAACGTAGTGGAAGGACCCGCTTAGCCGGTTATTTGCACCGTGCAACTGTAATAACCCACACTGGGTGCCCCATCCATTGCAACGCAATGGGTGGGATGTGGCGCGGTTGGAATGTTCAGGAGGCGGGAAAGGCTGGTTCGAGCTACGCTCGAATAGTTCACCCCGACCAGCAAAGCTGGCCGGGACCCCGAATATCCCACTCACGCTAACGCGCGACCACCCCAACGAACACGTTCGTTGGGGACCCCGATGAATGGGGCACCCAGAGTATAGCTAGTCCTTGCTTGGTGGAATCGCCGCCCGTAACGCCGCCACAAGTTCAGGAATCCTTGTGGTATCGCCACTGCGTAACGCAGACTCGATCTGCGACGCGATTGCCGAAGCCTCAGGAAACCCATACATACCAAGCGCCCCGGAAAGCTTGTGTGCAGCCTCGAGCATTGCTGTGTGGTCCGCATTGCCTGCCGCGAGCACGGCGACACGCTCTTCCACAATGGGCCGGTTCTTGTGCCACAGCGCGGCGATCAGAGCAGAGGTCTTTTCCTGGGCAGTCGACATCGATAGCTACCAGCCGAGGGCCTCAGCCATCTGGTCGGCCAGGGTCATGGGATCAAAGGGTTTGAAGAGCACCGCGGTGACACCGAGTCCGGCAAAGCGGCGCTGATCGACGCCCTGCACTTTGGCCGTAAGCAGAATGACTGGAATACCCGCTGTTTCAGGATTCTCCTGCATGGCCTTGAAGGTTGTGGGCCCATCCATGCCGGGCATCATCACGTCCATCAGGATGGCGTCGGGCTTCTCCTCCGCGGCGCGCTGGATGCCTTCCTGCCCGTTGGAGGCCGTAAGAATCTCCCAACCGGCGGTAGCTTCGAGGGCAAGCGAGGCGACCTCCCGGATATCGTCTTCATCGTCAATGATGAGGATGCGTGGCACTCGGGGAAAGAGTACAGGCGCAGGGCCACAGGCGCAAGATACTTGCGGCCTATTTCATGCAGGTGTCGTGAGGGTCTTCGTCGTTGCTGTTGAAGGTGATAAGGCAGGGCGCAAGCAGCATGATGGCGAGGGCAAAAGCTACAATCAGATCGTGCATAGGTAACCCCTCCGAGAGGTGGAAACAGACACGTGCCGGGAACTCTTTCTGTTCCTCTTGCGGATGACCTTAGCAAGCGATTGCTGCCCGGTTATCACCAGGATGTAATCTTTGGCCAACTACGCGAACGGTAATAACGATAGAATCGGCAGCCATGAAGAAGATTGCTTTGTTCTGTGCATGTCTACTGGGGACGTCGGCGGCGGTGGCGGGCACTCCGGAGGAGGATGCGGTGCTGGCTCCCGTACAGGCGTTCTTCGCCGGGCTCTCGGCGCGCGATGCCGCAGCAATGAAGGCGCCGTTTCTGCCTGGCGGGTCGATGGTGTTGATGCGCAACGGCAAGCCCGGACAAATGACGATTGAGCAGTTCGCTGAGCGTGTGAGCAAGCCAGGGACGACGAAGATCGAAGAGAAGATCCATGACCCGCTGATCCGTATCGACAACGATCTGGCGGTCGTCTGGGCTCCGTTTGACTTCTATGTCGACGGAAAAGTCGATCACTGCGGTACCGACCTCTTCAACATGGTGAAGAAAGACGGGACGTGGATGATCGCCGGCATTGCCGATACCGGCAAGAAGGACTGCCGGTAAGTCTTTGCATTTTTTTCAGATCGTGACTTCCGTGCTCTTTGTCACCATACTTCTATGTGTCATGGCGTGGGTGGGTACCGAAAATGGCTGTGGTCGAGTGAGCGTCAAGATAAGAAAAACGCTCTTCAAACCTTTTTGGGCGAGAAGAAATAAGAAAGGCCGGGCATATGCCCGGCCTTTCTCGTTCTTGCGGATTTTGTCTTACGCGGTGACCGGCTCAAGCATCGTTGCAAAGTTCTTACCGGTACGGGCGGCATGGGCCTTCTTGTGGAAGGCGTAGCCGGTAATGAGCGGCAGAGCCATGGTGGCCTCGGCGTAGACCATCTGCTCCCAGGCCAGGTCGACCTTGCCCCAGCTCGAAGCTTCCTTCAGCGTGGAGCCGGAGAGGGCGCCGTCGCGCGAGTCGGCAACGGTGATCTGGATGGCGTACTTATGCATGGCCACATCGGCATCGTCGCCGAGTAGAACTTCCGCGGCCACAACGATGTCCTGGGCGAAGTTCTTGGGAACGCCGCCGCCGACCATCAGCAGACCGGTCACGGGATTCTCGAGCTTGATCTTGGTCAGCTCGTAGAAGTCCTTGGCGGAGTCGATGGCGACCACCGGCTTGCCGGCAGCAGTGCGTTGGTGCTGGTGGGCGACCAGACCAAAACCGGCCGAGCAGTCGGAGAAGGCCGGGCAGAAGATCGGCACATTCTTCTCATAGGCCGCGAGCACGATCGAGTCGGCTCCGCCGTTTGCCGGGGTCTTACCGTTCTTCACCAGGTAGGCGCCCATGGCGTGGATGAACTCACGCGAGGAGTAGGCGCGGGGCTCGAGCGAATCGGCGATGATCTTGGTGGTGTCGTCGCAGATGCGGAGCTCGTCTTCGTCGATGAAGGTGTCGTAGATACGGTCGATGGCCAGATCGCGGAGGTCGGCATCGTGGGCGCCGTACTTGTACTCTTCGCTCGCGATCCAGTGTTTGAAGCCGAGGGCCTCGAAGAAGTCCTGATCGACGAGGTTCGCGCCGGTGGAGACGATGGCGTCGACCATGTTGTTGCGGATCAGGTCAACGAAGATCTGCTTCAGGCCGGCGGAGATGAGGGAGCCGGCGAGGCAGAGGATCACGCCACAGTCCTTATCCTGCAGCATCATCTCGTAGATCTTGGCGGCGCGGTTGAGGTCACGCGACGAGTAGGCCATGTTTGCCATGGCATCGACCAGCGGAACGACGTTGTGCTGCTTGATGTCGATGTGCTGGATGGGGTTGGTCAGAAGCTCTTTTTTAGTCGGCATAACAACCTCTAGGATATCAATTTTGCACTGGAACGGCGCGGGTTTTCGTGAATTTTCGGTTGGCGGAAAAATCCTGGACTTCCGGGGCAATGTGGGGGCGGATATACTCGTCGCCATGCAAAGATTGCGGACCTTGGTGCGCTTTGGCGCGGCTGTAGCGTTGCTGCCTTTAATGGCGGCTCCGCCGACGTATGGATGGGGGCTGGAAGGCCACATGATGATTAACCGGCTGGCGATACAGGCCCTGCCGGCGGATGTTCCGGCGTTTCTGAAGACGCCCGAAGCGATCAATGAGGTGGAATACCTGGGACCGGAGCCAGATCGCTGGCGCGACTCTACCGAACCTGAGCTAAACGCCGCGCAGGCGCCTGAGCACTTCATGGACATGGAGTGGGCTGATCTGGCTGGGCCGCTGCCGCGCAAGCGGTATGACTTTATCCGCGGGCTGGCCGCGGCGCAGTCGAAGCATCCTGATGTTCCGCTAACTCCCGAAAAGGTCGGTTTGCAGCCATACGTGACCACCGAGGTCTGGGAGCGCCTGAAGGCGGCGATGCGGGCCTACCGCACGCTGTCGGCCGAGAAGAAGGACACAAAGCCGGTTGAGGCGGCGATTCTGTTCTACGCCGGTTGGCTGGGGCACTATGTCGGCGATGGATCGAATCCGCACCACACGTCGATCCAGTACAACGGCTGGACCGGACCGAATCCGAACGGCTACACCACCGAGCACAAGATCCACGGCCTGATGGAGAGCACGTACGTCAAGGCGAATATCAAGATCGCCGAAGTTTCGCCGCTGGTCACCAAGGAGCCGAAGCTGCTGGGCGACGTCTTCGACGATTATGTGGCGTACCTGCGGCACTCGCAGACCATGGTGGAGAAGACTTATCAGTTGGAGAAGGCGGGTGGCTTTATGGGATCAGGTACGCCTGAGGCGCGGAGCTTTATTGACGATCGCCTGGCGGCTGGAGCGACAGAGCTGCGGGACATGATCTATACGGCCTGGGTGCGCAGCGCTGACCCGGTACCGCCGTATCGTCCGTAGATCATTTTCCTGTAGGTGTAGTGTAGGGATTCTGCATCTCTGGGCGTTTGCCGCAATGAAAACGCCGCTGCGCGATCCCGCCGGGATACCCAGCAACAGGAAAAATGATCTAGATCCAATGAATTGTGGGCGATAGAACAGGAGAGTCAATGGGCTCTCCTGTTTTTCATATTTGCAGCGTATTTACATGATCTGAACCAGATGTTGACCGCAGATTTGCAGGTTCTTCGCGGAATGGTGTCACTCTTCACGCAGCAATCAGGGCGAGGTGAGGATGGCAACTGCGGTTCGGACTCCGGTTTCTTTGCAGCCGGTTGTATGGGCGCCGGGCAATGCTGTGTTGCAAGCGGGGCCCTACCGGGCAAGGCTGGCGGTAACTGAGGCTGATCGACTGGCGGTATATCGACTGCGGTTTGTTGTCTTCAACCTGGAGCTGAACGAAGGAAGCGAAGAGGCCTTTGCCACCGGCCACGATCGTGACCGCTTCGATGACGTCTGCGACCACATCGTCGTGGAGCGCATCGAGTGTGGATCGGTGATCGGCACCTACCGGCTGCAGACAGGCCTGCGCGCCTTGCAGTCCCATGGATATTACAGCGCACAGGAATTCGATCTCAGCCCCTATGAGTCCCTGCGGGAGCGGACAATCGAGCTGGGACGGGCCTGCATTCATCGCGATCATCGCTTGCCTGAGGTCTTGAATCTGCTGTGGAAGGCAATTGCCCGCTATGCCAAAGAGCGCGATGCGCGCTGGATGATCGGCTGCTGCTCGTTGAACTCACAGGATGCGGCTGAAGGCTGGAGCGTGTTTCGCGGGCTGAAGGAGTACCAGGTGGAGGAGCATCTCCGGACACTTCCCCTTCCGGCCTTGCGCATGGAGCCCGCGGGAGACGAAGCGGAGGTAAAACAGCCTCCGAAACTGCTGCGCAGCTACCTGGCGCTGGGTGCGCGTATCTGCGGAGAACCGGCGATCGACCGAGAATTCCGCACCATCGATTTTCTTACCCTTATGGATTTGGAACGGCTTCATCCTAGAATGGCAGCACGGCTGTTTGGGTGAAGGGACAAGAGAGTTGATAGGTGTATTGCGGGCGCTGCGGCGTCTGTTGTTTCTGGCAGGAATGACGGTGATGGCGCTGACTGAAGCAGCGCTGCAAAGGGATAAGTCAGCACGGGGCAGGGCGGTCTGGATGTGCAAGTGGAGCCGCTTCGTCGTCCGTATGGCCGGTGTGCGGCTGCGGATCGTCGGCGAGCCGGCGCGGCATGGTCTGCTCGTGAGCAACCACATGGGCTATATCGACGTGCTGGTGCTGGGCTCGATTGTGCCGACGGTCTTCGTCTCAAAGGCAGAGGTAAAAGACTGGCCGGTCTTCGGCTGGTTGACCCGTATTGCCGGCACCATCTTCGTGAATCGTGAGAATCGGATGGCCACGGCAAACGTGGCTGCGCAGATGCACGAGCGCATGGAAGAGGGATTGATGGTGCTGTTTTTCCCCGAGGGCACGAGCTCGGATGGCGAGAAGATTCTCCCGTTCCGTACATCGCTCTTTGAAGCTCCCGTAAGGGCCGAAGCGGAGATCTGGACGTGCTGTGTCCGCTATACGATTCCGGGTGAGGGACGCGATGCGGTGCGGAAAAAAGTGGCCTATTGGGGCAATATGAGCTTCGGTCCGCACATGATGAAGCTGTTCACACTGAAGACGATTGAGGCCGTGGTGGAGTACTCCCCGGTGGCGATCCGCACCGAAGACCGCAAGGATGCCGCGCGCAGGAGCGAAGAGCTCATGCGCGGCATGCACGAAGAACTTGCCGCAAGCGAGCCTGTTCTCTCCTGAGCTTTAAAGCAAGTTCCCTGTTGCTGGGTATCCCGAAAGGATGTGCAGCGGCGTTTTCATTGCGGAAAACGCCCATAGATACGGAGGCCCTACTCTACACCTACAGGGAAAAAGCCTCAGCGGGAAAGCAGCTCGCGCTTGCGTAGCTCCACCAGAATGCTTTCGACGGACCAGTCCAGCGCCTCCGTGCCTTTGACGGTCATATTGGCGTTGAGCTGCGAGGGAACGACGTACATCTCTGCCATTGGCCTTGCCGTCGCTTCGAACTGATCCCGGACCGACTGTTCAGTTCGTCCGCGCTCACGCATATCGCGGTAGATGCGGCGGTTGAGGCAGATCTGATTGGGCGCGTCGACATAGACGGAAAAGCTGTAGAGCGGCAGCAGCTCCGGATAGTGCAGCGCAAGGATGCCTTCGACAATGACGACGCGTGTCGGCGTAACCGGATCGAACTGGTTGGGCACACGCGAATGTGTCTTGAAGTCGTAGATCGGCCGGCGGATGGGTTTGCCGTCCGCGAGCAAGCGGACGTGCTCGATCAGCAGCTCAGACTCGAGCGAGTCCGGGTGGTCGAAGTTGGTCTTGTCGCGAGCCTCGAATGGCAGGTGCGAGAGATCGAGATAGTAAAGATCGAGGGCAAAGAGCGTGGCTTCGAGTTGTGTACAGAGCTCGCGCGCGAGGGTGGTTTTGCCCGAGCCCGAACAACCGGCGATTGCAATGACGAGTGGCTTGAACATCATTAGATCTGCGGCACCAGAGCGGTGAGAAGTGCCGTGAACTGCCCCTCGATGCGTTTGCCAATCTCCATGACTTCTTCGTGATTGATGGGCTGATCGAGCACACCGGCCGCCATGTTGGTCACCACGGAGAGACCCAGAACCTCAATGCCCATGTGGCGGGCGATGATGACCTCGTGCACGGTGGACATGCCGACAAGGTCCGCTCCCAGAGTGCGGAAGGCCCGGATCTCCGCCGGGGTTTCATAGCTGGGTCCAAGGACGGCAAGGTAGACGCCTTCGTTGAGCGTCCAGCCCTGTTTGGCAGCCTCATGGATGGCGAGCTTACGTAGCGAAGGCGAATAGGCCGCGGACATGTCGAAGAAACGCGGGCCTAACGCGTCGATATTGGGGCCAAGAGCCGCGTTGGTTCCGGAGAGATTGATGTGGTCAGAGAGAGCGACGATGGCTCCCTGGCCGTAGCGCGTGTTGATGCCGCCGGCGGCATTGGTAACGATCAGCTTTTTGACACCGAGCAAGCCAAGCACACGTGTGGGGAAGGTGACCTGCGCCATGGTGTAGCCCTCGTAAGCATGGACCCGGCCCTGCATGACTGCGACTGGGACCCCGCCAATGGTGCCCAGCACCAGCTTGCCGCTATGTCCGGCGACCGTCGACTGCGGGAAGTTCGGGATCTCAGCATAGGGAATTGTGACCGCATCGGCCACCTGTGAGGCGAAGCTGCCGAGGCCGGAGCCTAGGATGATGGCGAGCTTGGGTTCCAGTGATGTCTTGGAGCGGATATACGAAACGGCGGTCTGGGCATTGCTCAATATTTCGGACATGAGGAGTTGCAAAGAGGGTATCAAAGACGAAACCATAGTGCGATGGCTGAGAAGCAGAGTGCCGGGCTACTGGTGTACCGTTTGCAGCATGCGGTCCTGGAGGTGTTTCTGGTGCACCCTGGCGGACCCTACTGGAGTAAGAAGCAGGCCGGTCACTGGACTGTTCCCAAGGGAGAATTCTTTGACGGGGAAGAACCTCTGGCGGCCGCAGTTCGGGAGTTTCGTGAAGAGACTGGATTCGAGGCCGAAGCGCCGTTTCTTCCACTCGGGTCCATTCGCCAGAAGAGCGGAAAGATGGTTGAGGCGTGGGCCTTTCGCGGAGATTTCGAGGCGGACAAGCTGGTCAGCAATACCTGCATGGTGGAGTGGCCGCCACGGTCAGGAAAGAAGATCGAAATCCCCGAAGTTGATGAAGGCCGCTGGTTCAATCTTCAGGACGCCAAACAGTATCTACGCGAAGCACAGTGGCCGTTTCTCGATCGTCTGGCAGAGGCGATCAGACCGTCTTAGAGCATTTTCTCTGTTTCTGGGTATCCGATGACGGCCGTGCAGCGGCGTTTTCCTTTGCGGAAACGCCCATAGAGGCGGAATCCCTACATTACATCCACAGCGAAAATGCTCCGCGGTACCTTATGGCTTTGGCGGTGGCACCGCACTGGTCGGAAGCTCCACGGCGCCGACCTTGTTACTGAGTAGATCGTGAATGCCAATCCTCAGAAAGATTTCTCTTTTTGCGGGAACGCTGATGTTCTGAGAGAACTGTACCCCCTGCTGCATCATGATCTTATAGTTGTCGGACTTCAGAGAGATGGTGAGCGGACTGTTTGTAGAGGCCAGGGGTTTGCCATCCCGGTCATAAGCGACAACAACGAACTGCAGCCCAAGAATGTGGTTTCCGTCTTTTCCGATCGGAGACGAGACGTCGCCCGGAAGTGCTACATAGTTGATGGTGTACTTCCGGAACGGGCCTTTCAATGCAGGTGCAGTGCTGGTGCCAGGTTCTGCGATATCGGTCAGCGTTGCAGTCGAGAGAACCTGTGCCTTGAAGAGAATCTCAGTCGGTTGCGGTCCACCGCGCTGCATGGCAGCACGCATGGCATCGTAGCCCGGCGTAGTGGTTGGGGAGTTCGTCGCCGCCATCGCTTCCTGAGGTGGATACGCATAGTAACCACGGCGATAGGTAAGCTGCACGTTCTGTATGTCAGAGTGCACGACGATCTTGCGATATCTGCTATTCCAGTCTTTGTTTGAGGGAGTGTAGATCAGGGTATAAAAGTTTGAGCCGGAGTCGATGGCCTTCTGCACCGCCGAGTGCAGATTGTTCGTATTCAGAAAAGCCTTGCCTCCCGTCGCTTCGGCCATCTGCAGCATCGTGGCGTGTTCGTCGGCAGTCTGCGCGGTGAATTTCGCCAGGTCCTGCGCGAACCCGCGAGGGTTGCGGGCATAGCGTGCGCCGGAGTTTGACGCGTCATACATCGGTGGCGCAAAGAGGCCTCGTGCGTCGACCGGGTAGACAGCAACCTGGCTGCGGGTAAGCAGGTTCGTCGTGTCCTGGAACTCCTTATCCGAAGAGAACTGCATGATGTTGGGGTTATCGCCATCCGGCAGGACGTTGAGCGGGAATGACCCCGAAAACCAGATCAGGTTTTTGCGTCCGGGAAACGCGGCGAGATAGCGGCCAAGCTGATTCATCGCGTCCATCGTGTAAAGAACACGCATCTGGTTCTGGATCGTGGTGATGTTGTCTTCGAACTGCTGCTGGTTTGCGAGTGTCTCCGCATCGGCCCCGGTGAGAGCGGCCTGGTCTGAGATCGTGTCGCTACCGATCGGCTCGGGAAGAAGGGGAGAGTTCTTCGGATTGCTCTTCTTGTGCTCTAGCGCCGAACGCAGCACGGAGGGATCAGACGTAAAGCCCTGCAGCAGGATCAGGTGTGAGGTCAGACCGAAGATCGCGATATTCGCGCCGGGCTGCATGGTCTTCAGGAATTCCATCATCTGGTTGCGGACGTAGGCCTGGTCTTTGAGCGGCGTGTTCAATGTATCCAACAGCACCACATTCAGAGGCCGGTCGGTCGGAGCGGGGCTGGAA
>JABFXN010000392.1 GCA_013361705.1 Acidobacteriaceae bacterium | reverse complement strand
GTGCAAGACGGAGTCCTCACGCAAGCCAGTTCCACTCGATGAACGAGTCGCCGCTGATCTTTGGATTTGGAGAGAAGTCAGTAGCTTCCGGGAAGCAGACGACTGGATCTTTGTGAGTACTCATAGCGGAGGAAAACAGCCGTTCTGGCCGGACGCTGTTTTGCAGAAAGTCATCCGACCTGCCGCGATACGAGCTGGAATTCGCAAATTGATTGGATGGCACACATTTCGGCGCACGTATTCCTCATTTCTGATTGCCAATGGAGAGAACGTAAAAGTCGTTCAGGAGCTGATGCGGCACGCTAACAGCAGGTCCACGCTGGAGATTTACTCGCAGGCGCGCATCGAGCATAAGAGGCAAGCGCAGCAGCGTCTCGCCGAGGCAATTTTTCGAGATGAGGATCAGATACAGGTGCCGCTAGTTCAAGGAGCGTTCGGTGACCACCTACCTTGAATCAATGCAAGAACTTAGGCTCTTATTGGAGCGGGGTGGAGCGGTGGAGAACCCGGAGAAATCCCGTAAGTGATAGAAAGGAATGGTAGGCACGAGCGGATTCGAACCGCTGACCTCTACCGTGTCAAGGTAGCGCTCTAACCAACTGAGCTACGCGCCTGCGAGGTCGGATAGGCATCCAGAAGACGCCCACTCCGTAATTGTACCAAAGTATGTCCCGACTGAGTCTCGAACGGGACGCGGGGTGTAGGATGGCCCCGATGCTTTCCGAGGTACACGAGGGCGCTTCAGCTAAGATTCAGCTAAGTACTTTGAACGTCCTCGCACAGTTTCGTACGGCTCCCAATCTGCTCACGCTGTTGCGGCTCTTTCTGGTGCCGTTTCTGGTGATCGAAATCTTCGACGGCAACTGGTCGGGCGCCTTTGTCCTTTTTGTCGCTGCCGGCATCTCCGACGGTCTCGACGGCATGCTGGCGCGCAAGCTGGCGCAGCGTACCACCCTGGGCCAGTACCTTGATCCCATCGCGGATAAGCTGCTGCTCTCCACGTTATTTCTGGTGGTGACGCATGAGGGGTTGGTGCCGCGCTATGTGACGGTGCTGGTCTTCAGCCGCGATCTCGGTATTCTGCTGGTCTGCACTCTGCTGTATGTCACCAATACGCTGCGCGACTTTCCTCCAAGCATGCTGGGCAAGGTAAATACGGCTGTCCAGATCGTCACGGTAATTCTGATCCTGGTGCAACAGGTATGGATGTGGCTCCCGTTTCAGATTCCGATCGATCTGCTGTTGCGTGCAATCTCCATCATTGCTCCCTGTTCTGCTGTCCAATACGCTTGGGTCGTCGCCCGGCGCGTCCAGGCAAGAGCCGCAGCCAACGGCGCCGCCTCCTGATCTTGTCCAGCTTGACTGGAGCATTTTCCCTGTTACTGGATATTCCGGAAGAGCCGTGCAGTGGCGTTTTCATTACCGGAAGAAGCCCATAGATGCGGAAAATGCTCTAAGACGAGAGGGCAATCATCTCCAGCTTCCGTCATCCGTCCTATGAGGGTGGAGTTCTATCAAGTGCCATAGAAATTCGTCCAGAGATTGGCCACATTGATTGCACGTTACTGAACCGTTCCGCTCCTCTGCCCGGACGCCGCAGCCTGGGCAGTACCAAAGGCCGCCCCTCTCGAAATTGATTAGAAGATGTTCTGAGGGTCGCTTCTTCAGAACATAAATGTCCGTGAAGTCCTTAGACATGCGAGGGCTGAGGTGCATTTCGCCTCGCTTGCAGGTCCATAGTCCATGAACTTGTTCCATCTCGTCGCTGCACTTCGGACAGAACATCGCAAATTCTCAGGCCTGTTTTGTTGCAGAGCTGGTAACAAGCTGAATGGCGCGTGTCAGATCTTCGCGGCGGAATGGTTTCTGCAGCAGGAAGATCTTCTCGTCATTCAGAGCACTTTGATTCAATTCATTCCGCGTGTACCCGGACATGTAGATCACAGGTATAGCCGGTTGTTTCGCCGTGATCTGTGCCCCTATCTCGACACCGCTCATTCCGTTCGGAAGCACGACGTCGGAGATAAGCATATCGATCTCACCAAGCCGCTCATAGAGAGCCATGGCGCTGGGGCCATCCTCTGCGGCAAATGCCTCATAGCCCAGATGGTTCAGCTGGCGTTCGAGCATCTTGCGTATTGACGAGTCGTCTTCTACCAGGAGAACGGTCTTCCTGGGGCCGGAGTGAACGAGGCCTGAGGCCGGTGGTTCCGCGGCAGTCGTCTCTGTCTGTTCGTGGAAGCGCGGCAGATAGAGACTGACGACAGTTCCACTGCCCAGCTCGCTGGTGATGCCCAGTTGGCCGCCTGACTGCTTTGCGAATCCGTACACCATACTGAGACCCAGGCCTGTGCCTTTGTTCACGGGTTTGGTGGTGAAGAATGGTTCCAGAACATGTTCCAGATCTTCGCGCGAGATACCTGTACCTGTGTCTTTTACATCCAGAACAATGTAGTCGCCGGCGGGTAACTCATGGACGAGAGCCTCGGTTGCGTCCATCGTGTGATTTCTACCGGAGATGACGATCGTTCCACCGTGCGGCATCGCATCGCGCGCATTGACGACCAGATTCAGGATGGCGCTCTCCAATTGACTCGGATCGACGCGTGTCTTCCATAGATCGTCGGGCAGTCGCTGTTCCACCCGGATGTCTTCCCCCAGGCTGCGCGCCAGCAGATCGGCCATCTCGCTTACCTGTGAGCGAAGATCGACGATTCTTGCTTCGAGAGACTGCTGCCTCGCATAGGCCAGCATGCGCCGCGTCAAACCGGCTCCACGGGCGACGGAAGAGAGTGCATCGTCTACCATCTCCCGAATACGGTGATTGTCCGCAGCCTCATCCGCGATGCCTTCCAGGTTTCCCAGGATGATCATCAACAGGTTGTTGAAGTCATGGGCGATGCCGCCGGTCAATTGGCCAATGGCATCCATCTTCTGCGATCGCCGCAACTGCGCTTCGGTCGTATTGCGTTCCGTTACATCCAGCGCCACAACCATGCGTGCCGGAGCCCCTTCATAGACCACCGCATGGCTGAAGATATCGACCTCGATCAGCTTGCCGTCCTTCGTCCGGTGCCGCCAGTTCCTGCTTCGCTGGTAACTGTCACGGTCGACGGATCCAAGGTTCTTCCGGAGCCGTTCCACCTCTCCTTCAGGGCGGATGTCCTGAAGCGTCATCGACAGAAACTCTTCACGGGTGTAGCCGTAGCGGTTCAGCGCTGCCTCATTCACTTCCAGAAAGCGCAGGGTCTCTTGCGAGTAGAGCCACATCGGCAACGGATTGCGTTCGAAGAGATAGCGGAACTTTTCGCGGTTATTCCGAAGGTTCTCTTCGGAGTGACCCAACTTGACGGATTTTTCCGCCAACATATCCCGCAGCCGCTCCATCTCGAGCCGGCTGTGTTTCAAAGAGATCTCCAGCTCTTTACGCGCGGAGAGATCCGTAATGGTGACCAGGAATGGATCACCGGAAGCGCCGTCCAGAATCCCTAGCCGCACTTCCACAGGAATCGCCGTACCGTGTCTGGAGATGGCGGTGAACTCCGCATGGCTCTTAGCGGCTTCAGAGTGCCCGCGTCTGCGGAATTCGGGAAGAAGCGTTTCGATCTCTTTGCCGATCAGCTCATCGGCTGAATAGTCAAAAAAGGCCTCTGCCCCACCGCTGGCTGCGAGGATCAGACCATTCCGGTCAAATAACAGGAGCACACCAGGTAGCGCCCTGACCATGGCTCGGAGCGAAAAATCCGCCCCCCATGACAATTCGCTGACAGGAGGCATCGGCACCATGGCACCATTGTCAGGAACAATAGAGGGTCCGTGGAGGGGCCGCCCTGTGTGGATTGTGAAGCTTTCCCGTTTTGGTACGAGTACCTAGCTTACAGTCACCGCTTAATCGGTAACTAAGGTTCCTTAAGTAATCTACCGTGCTAAAACGAAAGGACTAGATTAGTCCTTCTTCTCATTCGCCAGCGCCAGCGGTTTACCTTCGCTGACGTAGTTTCGATTCCAGCTTGGGATCTCCACCGTATAACTTCCAGGCTTTGTAATGATGGCCTGACAGCCAAGGCGGGAGTTCAGTTGAGGCCCGGCAGCCTGGTCGATGCGGTCCAGTTCATCATCTTCAGGTTCAGAGAGACCCTCCGCCCCTTCCTTCACATAGACGTGGCAGGTGGTGCAGGCGCAGGAGCCTCCGCAGGCGTGGTCCAGAAAGATGTGATAGTTCTCGGCCACATCCAAAAAGCTCATCGGCTTGCCGTGATGATCGTAGGGCATCGTGCCGAACTTGAATTCCACCGTCTTGCCCTCGGGCAAAAACGTTACGCGCACCATGTCAGCAGCGGGCGGCTTGCTGAGGTCAACCTCGGGAAGATTTGTGGTATCTGACATATCTTTTAGTCCTTCTTTTCTTCGGGCTTCGATTCGCTGATGTGTGCAGGTGCGAATGGGTGCGGCGCCGTTGGGCCCTCTCCCATTTTCTCACCCGCGGCATCCATGGTTTGCCCGGTGAGCGCTCCGGCAACGGCGGAGTCCATCATCAGTTCCGCGAAGCGGCGGGTGGCTTTATCCAGGCCGTCGATTGCCGTGCGAATGATCTTGTAGTCTCCACCCTTCACCGAGGCTTCGAGTTCAACTTCGGCGATCTTGATAGCGGCGAGCTCATCGGCAGTCAACTGCTGCCAGGCAGGATGCTTCTTACCCTTCTCGACCGCATCGGTGATTGTGGCGGCTTCGTTCTTTGCTTCGATCAACTGGCGTTCGGCGAGATCCGCTTCGGCATTGTCGAAGCTCGAGAGAATCATCTCTTCCACCTGCTCGTCGGTGAGGCCGTAGGTCGGCTTCACCTCGATCTCCGCCTCTTTGCCGCTACGCTGTTCGCGAGCGCTGACATGCAGGATGCCGTTGGCGTCGATAAGGAACTTCACCTCGATGCGCGGCATGCCGGCGGTCATGGGAGGAATTCCCTTGAGGTCGCAACGCGCCAGGGAGCGGCAGTCCTTTGCCAACTCGCGCTCGCCCTGCACCACGTGGATGGCGACGTTGGTCTGTCCGTCCACACCGGTGGTAAAGTGCTCGGTCGCGCTTGCCGGAATGGTGGAGTTGCGCTGGATGATTTTGGCGACGACACCGCCGAGCGCTTCAATACCAAGCGAGAGCGGAGTGACGTCAAGCAGCAGCAGGTCTTCGGTCGCGGACGAGCCGCCGGCAAGGATGTCGGCCTGTACGGCAGCGCCCAGAGCCACGACTTCGTCTGGGTTGAGTTCGGTGTGAGCCTTCCTTCCACGAGCGCTCAGGCCGAAGAGCGTATCTACAAGAGCGCGTACGGCAGGAATGCGGGTGGACCCACCGACGAGGACGACCTCGTCGATCTGATCCGGTTGCAGGGCGGCGTCTTTCAGGGCCTGCTTTACCGGACCGGCGGTGCGCGCGATGACGTCAACGATCAGGCTTTCAAACTGGTCGCGTGTGATCGTGCGCTGGTATTTGCGGCCGCCGGGCAGTGCAGCGACAATCCGCGTCTCCTCTTCCGAGG
>JABFXN010000406.1 GCA_013361705.1 Acidobacteriaceae bacterium | reverse complement strand
GGGGCCGAGCTGTGCCCAGGTCTCGTCGAAGAGGCGCTCCACATAGCACCGTTGCGAGACATCGCCCGCAACCACGATGCATCGGCCGCCTCTGGACTCCACATATTGCTTCACCTCTTCGGTCCGCGAATCAATGTGCAGATCATTGATGACGACATCAGCGCCTTCCCGGGCAAATGTTTCTGCGATACCGCGTCCAATACCCTGGCCCGCTCCGGTAACGATCGCAATCTTCTTTTGAAGTTTCATAATGAGTGACCCTTCCCAATCTCTATTGCCTGGGATATCTGCTGTTTATGTTTCAGTGGATGGTCCATCCGCCATCGACCATCAAGGTGTGACCTACGATCATGTCGGCAAAAGGGCTGGAGAGGAAGAGTACAGCGCCGACCAGGTCATCCGGCTGATTCCAGCGTCCGCGAGGAATCATCTCTTGCGTTGCCCACTCTCTATATCCAGGGCGTTCGAGGATGTTCTTCCTTGACTCTGTCTCGGTGATACAGGGAGCGACGGTGTTCACCAGAACTCCTTTGCCGGCCCACTCCAGAGAGAGCGCCTTGGCCATGTGATGCACTGCCGCCTTCGCCGCGGCGTAGACCGCGCGCTTCTTGAAAGCAATCTCACCGAAGTTGGAACCGATATTGATAATGCGTCCGCCCTCGGGTTGCTGCAGCATAATCTTCCCTGCGGCCTGCGAGGCAAAGAAGACACTCTTAACCGTGGCATCGAAGGTCTTGTCGTACTCTTCTTCGGTGACATCCACGGCGTCACCGGTTCCAGTCCAGCTGGCATTGTTCACCAGGATGTCGACACGTCCAAAGTGGTCTACCGTTTTTTGAATCAGTGCCTGGCAGTCCGCGACCTTGTTGACGTCGGTGATGACGATCTCCGCCCTTCGACCCAGGCCTTCGATCTCCCGCTTCACCGCTTCGATCTCTTCCATGCGGGGGCCGGGATACTTGGCCAGCACAAGGTGTGCGCCGGCCTGGGCCAGCCCGATGGCGATTGCACGGCCGATTCCCTGAGAGGCGCCAGTGACGATGGCGATCTTGTCCGTCAGTTGAAAGCTTGAATAGTCTGGCAAGGCGGCTCCTTCCGCAGGGTTACAGCACTTCATTCCTTAAAGCTGTCTTCGATCAGGGGCGGATTGATTGCGTAACGAGAGAAGTATATTGCGTATAGTGCAATATCGCAAAGCCTAAATTTTGCACCGATTTTCTTCCCCGATGGCCTATGCTTTGTATTCTCTCCGGTCGGGGAATCCTTGACAGGCATATCTCCGGCAGGGCAGAGTAGTTGCGTTTCGCGCAAATAAAATTGCGTGATGTGCAACCGAAAAAATTTGCCAGGGAGGCCTGCATGACTCGCCCTTTTACGCGCCGTGAGCTGTTGTTTGGAGCAGCCGGCATGACGGCTGCCGCCGTGTGTCCACCCCTCTTTGCCGCTCCAGCCAGAAAGCTGCAGATCCATATCGGGTACACGGGCATCACCTGGAAGAATGACCAGATCGAGCAGGCTGTTGATTCGGTCTCCTCGCTGGGATTCTACGGCTTTGAGACCTTCGGTGACGTGCTGTCGAAGTGGAAGGCCCGCGGCGGACTGGCGCCGGTGCTGAAAGCAAAGAACCTTCCGCTGATTTCCGGCTATTGCACCGTGAACCTGACGGACCCATCGCGGAAAGAAGAGCAGCTCGCAAAGGCGAAAGAGTGGTGCGGCCTTATTAAGGAGTGCGGCGGCCGCATCTTCGTCGTCGGCCCCAACCCGGTAAAGCGGGATACCTACGACTTTGCCGCCAGCAAGAGCGGTATCGTCAGCATGCTCAACGAGCTGGCACAGACAGTCGAACAGGAGGGGCTTACCCCTGTGCTGCACCAGCACACCGGGACCTGCATCGAGTCCCGGGACGAGACCTACGCTGTGCTGGAGGCGGTAGACACCCGCCACCTGAAGTTCGGTCCCGACGTGGGCCAGTTGACCAAGGGAGGCCAGGACGCCGTGAAGGTCGTCAAGGACTTCCTCCCCATCGTGCAGCACATGCATCTGAAGGACTTTGACGGGAACGACGACCACCTGCTGGGATACTGCCCCCTCGGCCGGGGGAAGGTCGATGTACCCGCCATCCTGAAGCTGATGGACGGCCGAAAGATTAGTGGTATGGTTATGGTCGAGTTAGATAACGATTTCAAGAATCCATCCTCGACCCCTTCCGCAGACCTGGCAAAGCAAAGCAGGGACTTCCTGAAGTCGATAGGAGTTGGATTTAGGGGTTGAGTACAGTAGGTACATGCCGAAAAAAGCTGCACAGGTCCCATTCATTCAAAGTCTCGACCGCGGTCTGACGATTCTGCAGGCCGTCGCCACCTCAAAGCACCCGGTAAACCTGGGTGAGCTGGCAGAGTTGCTCGACGTTGACCGCAGCAGTGCATTTCGGCTGGCGCAAACCCTCAGGCGGCGCGGCTTCCTCTCCACACCCGCGGGCCGGAAAGACTATATTCTTGGCTCCGCGATCTGGACCCTCTCGCGCCAGTATGACTGGAGCAAGATGCTCGTCCGGGTGGCTCACCAGGAGCTCAAGGACCTGGCCGGCGGTCTGAATGAGACCGCCCACCTCGCCGTCCGCGAAGGCAAGAACGCTCTCTTCATCGATTCAGTCCACGCTCGCCGCGTGATCGCCGTCGCCGGACAGACCGGTGAGCTGGTTCCGATGCATGCCACCGCCCATGGAAAGGCGCTTCTCGCGGATTTCGATGACGAAGAGTTGAAAGACATCTTCGGCTCGTCGTTGCAGAAGTTCACGAAGACAACCATCACCTCCTTTCCCGCGTTGCTCAAGGAGTGCCAGTCGATCCGGCAGCGGGGATATGCGACAGACGAGGCCGAGTATATGGAAGGCATTCGCTGCATCGCCGCGCCTATCCGCCTGCACGATGGCTCCATCGTCGGCTCCATCGGCATCTCCGCGCCCGCAACCCGCTTCCTGAAAGAGCACTATGCCGCCCATTCAAAGCGTGTAGTGCAGTGCGCGAAGAAGATCGGCGAACGGCTTAGCATCACCGAAGAGACCCCCGACGAGGAGGGATAGATCTTCTGTGCCTTGGATTCACCAAACGCGCCCTATTGCAGGGCGCGTTTTTCATGGAATCTATGGCTTCGGTCTTGCGTTCGATGCTGTGTATATCGCAAGATTGATTGCATTATAAGCAATGGAGGAAGAATGAATCCAATCCTGGATTTCGGGATCGATACGTCGAAGCTGCAGTACATCGGGGAAGGCCTGCAACGCCCGGAGTGCATCCTGGCGGAGAAGGATGGGACGCTGTGGTCGGCGGACTCGCGTGGAGGTGTGGTTCGCCTGCGCCATGACGGCAGCCAGCAGATCATCACGCAGAAGATCTCGGCGTACTTCGCGCAAGCTGACAGTGAAGCGACCCGCTATCTGACAGGAACGCTGCCGAACGGCCTTGCCTTTGCGGAGAACGGCGACATCCTGATCTCGAACTTCGGCACCGACCGCCTGGAGATCATGACGCGCACGGGAGACTCCAAGGTGCTGGCCGACAGTATCGAGGGAGAGGCAATCGGCAAGGTTAACTTCGTTCTTCGCGATTCGAAGGGGCGCATCTGGATTACGGTCTCCACCAGGATCAAGAACTGGATGCACGCACTGCGTCCCGACCTCCCCGATGGCTACATCGCCCGCTATATTGACGGCAAGTTCCGCATCATGGCGGAGGGCTTCCATTTCACGAATGAGATCCGCATGGATGCGAAGGAAGAGTATATGTACGTCGTTGAGACGACAGGCGGCTGCATCAGCAGGCTTCGTGTTCACGACGACGGTACGCTGGGCGAACGCGAGATCTTCGGTCCCAGCAGTCTCGGAACCGGCGCCTGGCCGGATGGCATTGCCTTCGACAGTATCGGCAACCTCTGGGGCACGTGTGTCTACTCGGACAAGCTCTTCGTACTTACGCCGCAGGGCGACCTGCGTGTCCTGCTGGACGAGGGCGACCCGGTGAAGGTGAAGGCTCTTGAAGACCAATTCCGCGTCGGCGCGGTGACGGAGGATGTTCTGTTCGCCACTGGCCGCGGCATCGCTCCATGGATGGCCAGCGTCACCTTCGGCGGCCCAGACCTGAAGACCGTCTACATCGGCTCACTGCGGGCACACAATATCCCCTACTTCCAGAGCCCGGTTGCTGGGCTTCCGATGGTGCACTGGAAGTAATTGAATGCAAATTGAATGATTGAATAAATGAATTGTTGAATAAGGACTCGAACTTCATTCGAACGTCTACGTCGGCATAAGAAAAGAACTAGGGCACGGCTGAAGCTGTCTAGCTTCCGGAGATGGTTTACACATCCTTTGGGCAGGCACTATAAGCGCTGAAGGGCCGGGGTCCCCACGAACGTGTTCGTTGGGGTGGAGATGCGCTCTATACCAGCCTGGGGCAACGCCCCAGGTCACAGTGCCCCACAGATGTTAAAGGGCTGAAGGTCCGCTCCATAACTCTGCAGTGAAGTACTAATGCGCGAACGGGCGGGGTGGAAGTGGTGGACTTTTAGTCCACAGTTTACTGTCCAAAGAAGTTGTTGCTTTCCCTTACTAGATGGGCTCCTTCAGCCATTTGGTATACGGATTATAGATCGGGCCTTCAGCCCTCAGGCCCCTTAACTATCCAAGGCCTGGGGCGGTGTCCCAGGCTGGTATAGAACGCGCCTTCAGCGCTTTTATCAGCAGCCTGTGAAGCCGTGGCCTTAAGCAAGACAAAAGCCGTTATCTACATATCGATGTATTGGCTCGCTCGAAGCTTCGCTCGAACCCCTTATTCAATTATTCAATCCTTCGATTATTCAATTTCCCTCAATCACCCCACGCCGCTGCATATCCGTTACTGCCTCCTGCACTGCCTCGAATGACGTATAACGCGGCTGGTAGCCGAGCAGCGACTTTGCCTTCTCGATACTGCAGTTCGGCGAGTGCGCGATGTGATCCCACGTCGCCCGTGCATCTTTCTCGCTGACCATCGTCGTCCATGTCTCCCAGGAGTAGAACTCCAGTTTGGGCTCCTGGCCGAACCAGCGGGACATCCCTTCGGCGAAGCCTCGCAATGTGAGAGCTGCAGCGGAGACGACGTGGAAGCTCTCTCCAAGCGCAACGCTCCGATGCGTCAGCGCCTGCACAAAGGTCTGTGCCACATCGTCGGCATGCACATGATGCACGGTCTCCAGTCCAAGGTTCGGCAGCGGCAGCGTGGCTCCGCGTGCAAGCCTGGCGAAGACCTCCGGGTTGAAGTTGCCCTGGGGATTGATTGGGTTCCATCCGGTACCGACCAGATGACCGGGATGCAGCAGGGTAGCAGGGAAGCCTTTAATCCTTGCCATCCGAAGCAGATAGTCGTCGATGGCTGCCTTCCGGATGCCGTACTCGCCAAATGGCGACCGTGGCGCGTCTTCGGTCGTCGGAACCTGGCAGCTATGGCCGTGGATCCAGATGGTGCCGCAGTGCAGGAAATGCTCCACGCGGCCCAGCAGCGCCTC
>JABFXN010000075.1 GCA_013361705.1 Acidobacteriaceae bacterium | reverse complement strand
CTTCAAGATGGCCGTGCCGCTGATCGTGATTCTGCCCGGCGTGCTCGCGATCACCGTGCTGCGCAATCCTGATGGAACGCTGATGCATCTGGTGTCGGAGAGCGAAGCCATCCGTACTCATCAGCACAGCTTTAACGAGGCTCTTCCCCTGATGCTGGTGCGCTACTGCGGTCCGGGACTTCTGGGCCTTGGCATCACCGCGCTGGTTGCCGGCTTTATGAGCGGCATGGCCGGTAACGTCAGCGCGTTCTCCACGGTGTGGACCTATGACCTGTACGGCGCTTTCATCTAGAATGATGCTCACGATAAGCACTATGTGACGGTGGGCCGCGCGTCCACGGTGGTGGGTATGCTGCTGTCGGTAGCAACGGCGTACCTGGTGATGAATGCGGCTTCGATCATGGATTATGTGCAGGCGTTGTTCAGCTTCTTCATTGCGCCGCTGTTTGGAACCGTCATCCTTGGCATGCTGTGGAAGCGCGGCACGAACGCCGGCGGCTTCTGGGGTCTGTTGATTGGTACGTTGTCCTCGATCGTGATGTGGGTCTGGGTCTATAAAGATCCCGGCGCACTGCGGTATATCGCACTCTCGCCGGATGCGAAGCCGATGGCGGAGAATCTTTATCGCGCCCTGTGGAGCTGGATCATCTGCGTTGTAGTGACCGTAGTGGTCAGCTATATGGGTAAAGCGAAGTCCGATCAGGAGCTCAATGGACTGGTCTACGGCGCCACTGTAATTCCGGCGGAAGACGAAGTTCCGCTGTGGCAGCGTCCAATCTTCTGGGCCGTGGCTGTGGCCATCATGCTCGTGATCGTCAACATCATCTTCTGGTAGGAGGAAGCCTCAATGTCCGGTCAAACGCCTCACCCTATTGAACATCCGCATCCGGCATCCTCGTCGGTGACGGCTCCGGAGAGCGGCCATCGGTCGCTCTCCATCTGGTTCTTCGTCGGCATTCTCTGCCTGGGTTACGGCCTGGTGCTGCTGCCGATCGGTGTGTACCAGTTCTCGCATCCACCCGCAGTCGTCCTGGCAGAGCTTCACTCCACCTTCTGGTGGGGCCTCGGGATGACAATCTTCGGCGCTTTCTACACGATCCGCTTCCGTCCATAGAGCAATCTTTCCTGCAGGTGCAGAGTAGGGCTTCGGCATTTATGGGCGTTTTCCTCAATGAAAACGCCTCTGCACTCCTCTTCCGGGATATCCAGCAACAGGAAAAATGCTCTAGAGCAATTCTCCTAATACTGTAGTGTTGGATAAATCTGCGAATGCCGTTTTCTTCGAAGGAAAACGGCGCAAACAGTCAAGGCTCCGCTCTATACCTTTAGGAGAAATGCTCTAGCCGGAGGAGGATCGTGTGCCTTAGAATCAAAACGTTTTTATAGGAGTCCGAGTCGTGCGTCTACGGAAGTTTGCCGCGCCGTGCCTGGCGCTTGCTGCCTGCCTGGTCTCTGTTCCTGCACTCACGGCGCAGGACGTTCACGTTAAGGTTTCTCCTGATTCGAAGGGCAACACCTCCAGCGCCGACGACTTTCCCACGATCCAGATGGCGATGGATCACGCGCCTGATCCCGGCCCGAACGGACGTCTTTATCTACACATCGCTCCGGGTACTTACAAGGAGCGCGTGTGGGTCTCGCGCCGGCGTGCGCATACGACCTTTCTCGGCACCGGCAGCGATCCGTCACAGGTCGTGATCACGGCCGCACGCACCGGCCCTACGACCGGCGGCACCTTCTTTTCGGAGTCGGTCGAGATCAACGGCGACGACTTCCAGGCCGATAACATCACCTTTGAGAACACTGCCGGCAACACAGGGCAGGCGGTCGCGATTGCTGTCAGCTCCGACCGAGCCATCTTCAAGCACTGCCGCTTCCTCGGCGATCAGGACACGCTCTTTGCCGACTTCGGTCGTCAGTACTATGTGGACTCCTACATCGCCGGCGGCGTGGACTTCATCTTCGGCAACGCACCCGCGGTCTTCGACAAGAGCGAGATTCACATCTTTCGTCCCGGTTATCTGACAGCTCAGTCACGAACGACAGCGGAGCAAACGACGGGCTACGTCATCACCAACTCAAAGGTGACGGCAGAGAATGTCGAGGGCAAGGGGTTCTATCTCGGGCGTCCGTGGCGGGCGTACTCTCGCGTGGTCTTCATGCATACGGAGCTGCCGGCAACGTTGAATCCGCAGGGCTGGCAGGAGTGGAGATCGAACGCCGCGGACCTCGCGAAGACTTTCTATGCCGAGTTCGGCAACACTGGGCCAGGAGCGGACACGGCACATCGTCCGTCGTGGACGCATCAGCTTACCGCCGCGCAGGCAAAGCCGTTTGAGCCTGCGGCCTTCCTGAAGGGGAGCGATGGCTGGAATCCGGTTGCAGAAGCAGCAAAGCTGCCATAAATAAAAACCGCATCAGGAGCGACAGCCATCATGCGATTCGTAGTGTTCTGTAAGAGTCTTGCCGGTATCGTGTTGACCGCGGCGAGTGTGCTGGCTGCGCAGAGCCACGTGGATGTACCTCCTGTGGCTGCCGGCGGTGGTGGCGATCCTCGACCGGAGCAGTATTTCCAGGCGCAGCCTCCGTTTGATAGCGGCGACTTCATCAAGCCGGGCAACTCACTGACTCCGGCGCAGCGAAAGGCGCGCAATGCGGCGTGGAGGCATGAGATTCGCCGGCAGCTTTATGTTCCGGATCGTCTGCCTGCTCTTGATGCAAAGGTGTGGTCTAGCTTCTCACCAATGCCCGGCGTCGTTGCCGATCGTGTGACCTATGCGACGGCCGACGGTATGCGTGTTCCGGCTATCGTCTATCGTCCTGATCCGAAGCTGCTGAAGCCGGGGCAGAAGCTGCCCGGCATCGTGGTTGTGAACGGGCATGGCGGCGACAAGTTCAGTTGGTATGCCTTTTACAGTGGCATGCTCTTCGCGAAGGCCGGCGCGGTTGCGGTGACCTACGATCCCATCGGCGAGGGAGAGCGCAACGCGCATCGCGCCAGCCGCGAGAATCCATCACCGCATGACGCAGCCGTCGATCAGCCGCACTGGGGACAACGGCTTGCGGGCCTGATGCAGGTGGATGTGATGCAGGCGGTCAGCTATCTACGCTCGTTGCCACAGGTCGATTCCGCGCGTATCGGTACGGTCGGCTACTCCATGGGCGCGTTTGTCAGCGGCATCACTGGGGCAATCGATATGCGGATTCACGCTGTACTGTTGAGTGGCGGCGGCACCTTCGATGGATCGCATGAGTACTTCGATACCGGCAAGCTGCCCTGCCAGGCGCCTCCGTATCGCGCGCTGGGGGTGTTGGGCGACCGTGGACCGATTCTCTATACGCTGAACGCCGAGCGTGGACCCATGTACGTGATGAATGGCGATGCGGATACGGTGATGAAGATGAGCGATCATCCTCCGGCGTGGTTTGCGGCGACACGTGAGCGTGCCGCACATCTGATGGGCACCGAAGAGGGGCTGTTTACGACGGTGCTGTATCCGGGCATCAGCCATCGCACCAGTTGGGTGAACCTGGATGGCATGCTGTGGCTCAACCATCAGTTGCACTTTGCTTTCTGGGATGAAGCGGGAATCCGCGCTGCAGGGACGACGCATATCTCCGCGTGGATCCAGAAGAACAATGTGGAGATCTCGAAGAACTATATCCGGGAAGACCGGGAAGGCGGGCTCGATGCGGTCGGGACTGGTTTTCCGGGAATTCCACGAGCGGATCTAATGGTGCTTCCGGAAGAAGAATGGAAGCGGGAGCAGAAGCAGCTTCTGTACGAGTCCTGGGCGGCGGAGATGCAAGCCCGGAATGCCGCCCGCTAGGGGGAGGACGGCACTGTCCCAGAATGGTACAGTTAGTGTCCCCGGTTTGCGCGGAATTCATTGAGAGGCGCTGAAACCGGGCTATTCTAGGTTCACGAGTCAGCCACAATTTGCAGTGAGCGGGTGGGGTCCCGGAACGACGAGTGAGCCTCAAAAGGGGGATCGTGTATGCGAAACCTGCCGGGTAGATGTGTGTGTGCTGACCAACTTCCCTCTACTAGGACATCGACTAACGTGCTGAAACACCGCATTCTAATGCTTACGCTGGCCGCCGCCGGCGCCGCATCCCTCTCCCTGCACGCACAGAGTTCGTCGCCTTTGCAATCAACAACTTCTGACTGGTCGGTAAATGACCGGTCGAATCGCCCCACACTGCAGCTTGCCGCGCTCGATATGAGCAGCTCGTCTCAGCCCATTGGTTCCGTGGATGAAGCGGATGCGGCCGATTCCGGCGCGATCATGCCGCCGCCGGCAGGACGGTCGGCTTTTCAGATTCGTCCATTTCGTCAATACGCTTCTGCAGTTCGCTTTGGTTCTCTCGGGTTCGGACCAGAGGTAGCAACGCCGCTTGGCCGGCGAGTTAACCTGCGCATGGGCGCGAACTTCTTTGGATATACCGGTACCTTTGGGAACGGCGGCTGGAACTACGACGCCAACCTCAACTTCAAGTCCGGACAGGTGCAGGTCGACTACTTCCCGTTCTACAAGGCAGGCGGTTTCCACGTCAGCCCAGGTCTTGCCTTCCAGAAGAACCACGGATCGGCGTTTATCCATATCGATCCAGGCGCACGGTTCGACATGGGTGACGGTACCTACACCAACTCGGCGACGGACCCGGTCAAGGGAAATGCCACATTTGCCTATGACCGCACGGTGGCGCCGATGGTCACCTTCGGTTTCGGCAATCTGATTCCGCGCAACGGCCGTCGCTGGAGCATTCCGGTGGACATCGGTGTGGTCTTCACGGGCGCCCCGAAGTTCGGCCTGGACATGGATGGAACGGTCTGCGATACCCAGGGCTGCGGCAAGCTCTCGACCGATGCGACGGCGATGGATGACCTGCAGCGCCAGCGTGTAAAGATCCAGAACGATCTCAACTCTTACGCAACGGTTTACCCGGTAATTTCGGTGGGCTTCGCGTGGAACTTCGGATCGCGTGACTAGTTTTGATTGATTTTTCGAAGCCGCATGCTAGTTAGGCTTCGCATGGGACGGTGAAAGCCGTCCCATTTTCTCTCCGGTGGTATCTCTGGTAACAACAACGCCTCGCAGATGCGAGGCGTTGTTGTTAGGAGCATTTTCCCTGTTGCCGGGTATCCCGGAAGTAGCGTGCAGCGGCGTTTTCATTGCGGAAAATGCCCATAGATGCGGGAACCCTACGCTACACCTACAGGGAAAATGCTCTAACCATTGATCTCCAGCAAACCTTCCGGCAGATTCATCTCGATGCGTTTCGCATCGAGATCCAGCGATTGGATATATGCCTGCACGAAGGGGATCAGAAGTTCATCGTCGCTTTCGCGTTTTTTTACGACGAGAAGTGATGCGCCGTGCGGCGATTCACTACCCTGGACATCGACGATGGTGCCGATAGGGTGGTCGTGATGATAGAGCTCGCAACCGATCAGGTCCGCGATCCACACGCGGTCTTCTGCGAGGGCGACGCGTTCC
Source organism: Acidobacteriaceae bacterium (assembly GCA_013361705.1). Lineage (GTDB taxonomy): Bacteria > Acidobacteriota > Terriglobia > Terriglobales > Acidobacteriaceae > Terriglobus. Next base: position 41 of record JABFXN010000075.1, on the reverse strand, counting down.
GTGTCGGGAACGAGCACCTGCTTGCCCTGCAACGTCTCTGC
>JABFXN010000173.1 GCA_013361705.1 Acidobacteriaceae bacterium | reverse complement strand
GTGCCGTCGCTGTTCACAAAACCGGTGATGAAGTCTTCGAAAAATCCGGAGGGCTGGCCGTTCACCAGAATCACTCGCAGGATCTCGTAACCACCACGTACCGCTTTATTCCATGAACCCTGAGAGGCGACGAAGATATCGCCCTGATAGATCGATGGGAATACGGTTCCGCTATAGAACCCAATCTGCAGAGGAGCGAAGTGCGGCTGCAGCAGAACGTCGGGCACAATCGTCTTACTGGCGAGTTCAGGATGGCTCACGGGCAACCGCGGGTCCGGATTGGGACCGATGTAATACCAGGGCCATCCATAGAAACCCTCTTCGCTGATGCGGCTAACGTAGTCGGGTGGCAGGTTGTCGCCCAGGCCATCGCGTTCATTCACCGAGACCCAGATGTTGCCCGACGTATCCGTGGTGAGCCCAACGGCGTTTCGCAAGCCGGTGGCGTACTGCTTCAGAAACGTGCCGTCCGGCGTATAGGCCAGAACATCCGCGCGGTTCATCTCCCTCTCATCCGTATCGGTATTGCTGATGTTGCTGCTGGATCCGACAGAGACAAGCAGCCGATTGTCTTTGGTGAAGGTCAGCGTACGAGTGCTGTGACCTCCCGTGGGTAGCGTCGGGACGATCACCTGGGCCGCTCCCCGAGCCGTCGTGTCGCCGCTCTGATACGGGAAGCGAACAACGGAGCCGGTATTGGCAACATAGACATACTGCGGATTGGAACCCGCTGGATAAAAAGCGATGCCGAAGGGATAGTTAAGTCCGGAAGCAAAGGTTGTTACGGTCTGCGCCGTGCCGTCCGGGTTTAGGCCGTGAAGAACACGTACAGCGTTGCCGCCTGAGTCCGCAAGAAAGATATCGCCATTCGGCGCTGTAGCGAGCAGGCGGGCATTGTTGAATCCCTTCGCGTAAAGCCGAACCTTGAAGCCTGCAGGAGCAACGGGGAACTGGTCATCTTTCCGGGCGATGATAGCGGAGTCGTTTGTTACCGAAGACGCCGTGTTCGGCGCAGGCGTATCGGCGGCGGTGATCAAGTGGCACACGCCTACAGACTGCTTGGTGTAGTCGGTATAGGCTGCGGCTCCGGTCAAGGTCGAGGTGCAACCCGAGGTGGCGGTCTTTGTATCCGTGGTTGGCGGAGTCGCCGGAGGTGGCGTATCGCCGGAACCGGAAGGGGAATTGCTCGTACAGGACAAGAGGAGAAGTGTCGTCCCCAGCAGCATGCTCAGATAAGTAGGACGCATAGAGGGTGTTTCCTCCTGCGACTGTCAGATGCCTTCCTTCGTACTTTGGAAATCTGAGACGGGTGCTGAACTACATGTAATTTCTTTGTCACTCGCGGGTTCTGTGTGAGGCCTTGATTCGACAGTCTTTTTGTTTGCCATCCTGTAACAACGCGGAGGATCCGCTTGTCACCCGCAGGGTTGATACTCCTCCCCGAACGAGATAATCAAGGTATGGTCAATATCCGCTCCGCAAGGGCAGCCGACACCGATAGCATCTGGCTCATTCTTGAGCCTGTCTTTCGTGCCGGCGAGACCTACACCTTGCCTCGAGATATCACGCGTGATGAGGCGCTGGCGTACTGGTTCTCATCCGGCAACCAGGTGTTTGTGGCGGAAGAAGATGGTGTAATTGTCGGTACCTACTACCTGCGCGCCAATCAACGCGGAGGGGGATCGCACGTCTGCAACTGCGGCTACATGACGGCTGCACACGCAACGGGACGAGGTATCGCCAGAAGGATGTGTCTGCATTCGAAGGAACAGGCAAAACACTCCGGCTTCCGCGCAATGCAGTTCAACTTTGTGGTCAGCACAAATGAGCGCGCTGTAAAGCTGTGGCAGGATCTCGGGTTTGCGATTGTAGGAAGGCTGCCGCTGGCCTTTGAACATCCATCCAAAGGCTTCGTCGATGCCCTCGTCATGTTTGCGGAGCTCTGGCCAGAGTGAAAGGTCTTTTTTGTTTGTCATTTCGTAGCAACAAAGGAGCGGAGAAATTTGCTTCTCCACCCAGGCTTTCCTCTCAGTGATAAAGCCCTCAAGACTTCATTCGAGATTTTCAAAAGACATACCTTGCCTATCCATCGATTGGGGTGTAGATTGTCTACATCATTGATGTAGGCGGTCTACACCCTATGGCGACAAAGACGAGATATCAGAACCGGATCGAGCTCCTGCAGGGCACGCTGGACATGTTGATCCTGAAGACGCTGCAGTGGGGCGAACAGCATGGCTATGGAATCAGTCAGGCGATTCGCGTGAGCTCCGGTGAGGTTCTTCAGGTGGAGACCGGCTCGCTGTACCCGGCGTTGCACCGGCTGGAGAACCAGGGCTGGGTCGAAGCTGAGTGGCGCAAGAGCGAGAGCAATCAACGCGCGAAGTATTACCGCATTACGAAGCTGGGCAAGGAACAACTGGCTTCCGACTACGAACGCTGGGGGAAAATGGTTGCCACTATCGAGGCAATCATGACCGCGAAGTGAGGTAGTACATGAGACTATTTCGATTCTTACGGCGTAAATCCGATCTGACCGAAGAGCTTGAAACCCATCTGAAGATGGCAATCGCGGAGCGGGTAGCACGCGGGCAGTCACCGGAAGAGGCTCGCAGAGCGGCTCTCCATGAGTTCGGCAATGTGCCGATGATCGCAGATGTTGCCCGAAGCCAATGGGGATGGCTGCGTCTGGAGCAGTGGCTCCAGGACGTCCGCTATGCGTTGCGGCAGCTACGTAAAGAGCCCGGCTTCACGCTCACCGTAGTCATCACGCTCGCGCTTGGCATTGGCGCGAATACGGCCATCTTCACGTTGGTACAGGGCATCCTGTTGCGTTCGCTGCCGGTGAATGATCCTTCACGCCTCTATCGCATCGGCGACAGGAACGATTGCTGTTACTACAACAACTATCAAAACGATAACGGCGACTTCGATATCTTCTCCTACGATCTCTATCTCCACCTCAAGCAGGCAGCGCCGGAGTTCGAGCAGTTGGCGGCGGTCGAGGCCGGCGGCAACGGATTCAGCGTGCGCAAAGGCGCTGAGCCGGCCCACCCCATGCGAAGCGAATATGTCTCGGGCAACTACTTCGCGACCCTCGGTGTAGGCGCGTATGTCGGCCGTGTGCTCAGCGAAAAGGACGACACAACCGGAGCCGCACCCACACTGGTGCTGAGCTACAAGACCTGGCAGGCAGACTTCGCCGCGGACCCAGGCATCGTCGGTTCCACCCTCTATGTGCAGACGCATCCCTTCGTTGTAGCGGGCGTTGCTCCGCCGGGATTCTTTGGCGACCGTATCATCTCCAACCCGCCCGACTTCTGGATGCCCCTTGCCAGTGAGCCCGTGATTGAAGGTGCTAACTCCTCACTGAAGGGCATCGATCAGCTCTGGCTTTACCCACTGGGCAGAGTGCGCCCCGGCACCAACATTCAGGCTTTGCAGGCGAAGCTGTCCGTGGCCTTGCAGCAATGGCTCACCACGCGTCCAACGTACGCCGATCATGGCGGCATGGCACTGATCCCGCGCCAGCATGTCGTTCTCGCACCAGCCGGCGGCGGTATTCAAAGATTGCAGCAGCAGACGGGCACAGGTCTGCGCATGATGATGATTCTCTCCACAGTCGTCCTGCTCATAGCCTGCGCCAATATCGCCAACCTGCTGTTAGCTCGTTGCACCGCACGCCGCGCGGATGTGGCGGTGCGCATCGCTCTAGGCGCGTCGCGGTTCAGAGTCATACGCGAGATTCTTACCGAGAGTGTCTTGCTGAGCCTGATGGGCGGCGTGGCAGGTTTGGCCGTTGCTTACGCCGGTTCGTACATGATGTTGACGCTGGCATTTCCAACCGCCAAAAACATGCCTGTTCAGGCGCTCCCTTCAACCGCCGTCCTGGCGTTCACGTTTGTCGTGTCAGTGCTTACCGGCATTGTCTTTGGAACGGTGCCCGCATGGTTGGCGTCGTATGCGCAGCCCTCCGATGCTCTTCGCGGAGTGAATCGATCGACCGCAGATCGCTCATCTCTGCCGCAGCGGATTCTGATCGTCTTTCAGGTGGCCCTGTCGATGGTCTTACTGGCAGGCGCATTGCTGATGACCAAATCGCTCCGCAACCTGGAGCACCAGAACTTCGGCATCACCACCACAAACCGTTATGTAGTCTCCATCGATCCGAAAGGCGTTGGTTATACCGTTGATCGTCTTCCCGCGCTCTACCAGCAGATTGAAGATCGATTTGCAGCGCTGCCGGGAATGGCCAACGTCAGCCTTGTCCGGTATATCCCTCTCGGCGGAAACATGTGGGGCTCCTGCGTTATCCCTCAAGGTCACGCTGCGCCCGGCCCGAAGGATCCGTGTTTTGCAGCGTGGGACCGCGCCAGCACTCGCTTTCTCGATTCGATTGGGGTGCCGATTGTGCGTGGCCGCAATTTCTCCACGCAGGATACTGCCACTTCGCAGCAGGTCGTCCTGGTCAACCAGGCATTCGCCAGGCACTTCTTCCCCAACCAGGACCCCGTCGGCAAACACTTCGGTGTGAATTCGATCCAGTACTCAGGCGCCTTTGAAATTGCAGGAGTCTTTGCGGACTTCAAGATGAGCGATCCGCGCGGCGAGGTGCGGCCACTCTTCTTCCGCCCATTGTCTCAGCAGTTCCGCGGATACAAAGAATCGGATGCCGATGCCGCGGAGAAGAGCTCCATGTATCTCAACTTCATCATTCTTGATTTCGTACAGGCGCCGGCGGACGTCGAGACTCTGACGCGCAGAACACTCGCGGACATCGATCCCAATCTGCCAGTGATGCACTTCGGCCCGTACGACGCGGAGGTCGCAGGCAACTTCAACCAGGACAGATTGCTGGCGCGACTCACCAGCGGGTTCGGTCTTCTCGCACTCATCCTGGCTTCGGTGGGACTGTATGGAGTGATGTCCTACTTCGTTGTCAGGCGGACAAGCGAGATCGGCATCCGTATGGCCTTGGGTGCAGCGCGTTCCAGCGTGGTGGCCATGATGTTGCGCGGGGCACTTTGGCAGATCGCCATCGGTCTGGCGCTTGGTATCCCCGCGGCGCTGATGGCTACCCACTTTATGGCCAGCCTCCTGTATGGAGTGAAGCCGTATGATCCCCTGGCATTCTTCGGCGCGATGATGATGTTGATCCTCTGTGCTGCCGTAGCTGGATTCATTCCTTCGCGCCGGGCAGCGTCGATCGACCCGATGAAGGCCCTCAGGGCCGATTGAGACAGACAAATAGGGACAAGGCGCCCGCCAACGCGACGGCCTTCATTGGCGTCCTAGATTGCCTAAGGAGAGAGACCATGGCGAATCGCACAACTCCTCAGGATCAACCGCAGCAGAACGCCAAGGCCGCACCGACGGGCAAAGACCGCAACCCAGCGGAAAACGATGAACGGCAGAAGCAACGCGCAGAGGCAGCCGAGATGCGGGAACGCGGAACCCTTACCCCGGAAAGCAACAAACAGGGAGTCACCTCTCACCTTCCCGTCGATGAGACTGAGTCTATGTATCGGACGGAAGATGACCGCGAC
>JABFXN010000293.1 GCA_013361705.1 Acidobacteriaceae bacterium | reverse complement strand
TCTGGTTCTTGGGCGTGGGCTGCGATGGCTTGTTGCGGCAGGACTTGGTGCTGCGAACTCCATCTCAACCATTGCCTTCAGGTTGTCCAGGCTTTGCGTCCAGAAGACGCGATATTTCTCAAGCCAGCTTTCGACCGCCCGTAGAGGTTCAGGATTCAGTTCATAAATCCGGTTACGCCCTTCCCGTGTCTCCCGCACCAGGTGCGCGTGCCGAAGCAGACGAAGATGCTTGGAGATGGCGGGCCGAGAGACAGGGAAGGCTTCAGCGATGGCTCCGGCAGGCTTTCGTCCCTCGCGCAGGAGATCGAGCATGGCGCGCCGGGTTGGATCAGCGATGGCCTGAAACGAGGCCATAGGCGAATATGTAACCGATCGGTTCCTCATTAATGCGTAACTGTACGGTTACGCGTTTCCCGTGTCAACCGGAAAATGCATGGGACGGGAATCGTCCCTCTTCTGGAGCTCCCGTGGTCCTAGTCCGCAGCCGTCCAGCACCGTCTGCACCAGCCACCATATACCCGGCATGCTGAGTGCTATGCCGGCGAAGGCCCAGCCGAAATGCAGATGTTCCAGGGCGCGAAAGACGGCCCGCACACCGTCGACTCCGTACTCTCCGTCTTCATAACGAATGCGCCGAAGCCGCAGCGTGGGATGGTCTTCCGCGGGCGTGATCACCAGGCCGAGAGCTTCATGCCTGGTGAACCATCGGCGCACCTCGTTGCAGGGGCCGCACTCTCCGCTGACCCATAGCGTCGCCGGCTGTCGTCCGGGAGTGATGTAAGGCTTCCATCGAGGTAGCCAGTTGTGTACTTCAGCACGGTAGCGCAGCCAAGGCAGGCCGAATCGCTCTCGCAGGTCCTCTGCTTCGTCCCAGGTGGCGAGTCCAGCGCTATAGAGGATGCCGCATACTGCTCCCAGGGCAAGCCAGATGCTGTGGAGCACCGCCGCCCAGGCCAGCATGACCAGAGCGCAGCTCAACTGCATGGGGTTGGCGACGTAACGGTAGATACCGCTGGTGACGAGCCGACGGGGCGGGTCGAAGGGAATCGGTGTACCGTCTCCACGTTCTCCAAACTCGCGTGCCGCCGCGACGCCCATGACCCCCAGTAACAAAACTGCCTGGATTTCGACGGAGAGAATGGCATGTCCAAGGCGTGAGTCAGTGGTTGGCAATGCATTCCAGCCGCCGCTGCGTAAGACGAAGACACACTCCGGCAGAAGGAAGAACACGATCATGCCGGCCGTAACGGCTTGCATCCAGGCACGCCGAAGGGGATGCTGCTCCTTTACGGTCCACTCGCCAAGCAGAAGTGCGGGAATGAGTCCCACCAGGACAAAGACAGCTTCACCCCAGAGCCAGGAACGCGATAGGGAAAGTACCGGTGCACAGTAGGGCATGACCAGCAGGTCGAAGCCGATCAGAAGCAGGATTCGCCAGTGTAGCGAGAGGCGGCCGAGCAGTAACGAGGGAATGGCTCCCCACAATACCGTCCATCCGAGATACATCTCGACTGGCATGCCGCGTACCGTGGGACCTGCGGTATGGAAGCTCCACCAGCCGATGTGCGTGTTCACAAGCTGCAACATCCACAGGACCGGTAACACCCAGAGAGCCTGGACCAGCACAGCTGCTCCGGGCCGTTGCCGCGTCCCTTTTTTGACATTGCAGGCAAACAGCAGCCAGCCGGCTGTGGCCGCGACAATCGGGACGTACAGTGCGGCGATGCGGACAAGGATCTCGCGGCTCATCGCGGCTCCGCATCGGCGGCGATCAAGTAGTCCGCCGCCTGTTTTACAGCGAACCGTTCCCATGGACCGAAGTACCAGGCCGGATCGAGTCTACGCGCAAACTGGATCGTCCATCGGACCTCGGTTCTCCCGGGAGAGACTTCCCGCCAGCGAACCTCGCTGACCTCCCAGGCCATCCACTGCCGAAGATGAGAGTCATCGCTGACACGTTCGAAACGAAGATAGCCGGGACCCGACTTCGCGACGCGAAGTACCAGGTCTCCAGGACCGTCGCTCTCCGCTCCGCTGAAGTGAATACGTCGCATGTCATTGACTGCCAAGCCGGTGCCCTGCACGGCCAGCGGGCGAGGGAAGCCGATACGGAGGAAGAGGGGAAGAGGCGTCTCTGGCCGCAGACCGGCGCCAAGCTTCCTCTCAACGTCGGCTGGACTGCCGCGCACGATCCGTACTGACGTAACACTCTCGCTTCGGGGGAATGAGAGTGTCGGTGTCACTCCTTCCAGAGCCATAGGCAGCAACGCCAGCCAGGCCCAGGCACGCAGGCCTTGATCGCGTCTCTCAGCGTCGATGCCAGCGGCAATCGCCAATCCCACCAGAAAGAAAAGAGGAGAGGCAAAGAGGATGCAGAGATATCCTTCCCCGGCCAAAGGCGCTGCTGTCAGTAGAACGATCGCGATCCCTTTCACTGTAGCCCCTTTGGCGGACTTTGCCTTGGGGGTTAAAGCCAGCAGAATTGCCAGGACGAAAGGAAGGCCGATGAACATGGCGGAAGTGGTGCCGAGGCCCCATCCCCAAAGCTGGTGATAGATCGCGCCGCCAAGTGCACATGCTGCCACGATTGCCACCAGACGCCACTGTGCCGGAGTCGGCCAACCTGAATCCTTATCCAGTTCATCTCCCCACATCGCGGCACCCCATTTTGAACGCGTTCAGTGTCTCTCCGGGTAGGGGCATTGTCAATGGATTTGTGAACATGTTCAAAAAAGAACAGAGCGTTTGGTTCGCGATTAGACGCGCCTGATTCCTGCGGCGGAGATCATGCGCCCTGTGACACCCTTCTCTGCACGATGCGAGAAGAAGCGGTCCGTCTGGTGAGCGGTGCATTCACCGAGGACCGTGATGTTCTCGGCGTTGAGGCCTGCGTCGAGAAGCTGGCGTTGGTTTGCCTGCCACAGATTGACATTGCGGCCATGGAAGAGCTGCTCGGCATATGGCCAGCGATCGCGGAAGGTTTCGCGGACCTCGTCGCCGACCTCGAAGCAGCACGGACCGATTCCCGGTCCGATGGCGGCAAGCATCTCCGCCGGTTGCGAGCCGAACTCAGCATGCATGCGCTGGACGCCGGCTTCGACGATACCGGCGACAGTGCCTCGCCATCCAGCATGAAAGACACCGACGGCGCGATGGACGGGGTCTACCAGGATGACGGGAATGCAGTCGGCTGTCTGCACACCGATGAGCATGCCCGGCTCGTTAGTGATCAAGCCATCGCCCTCCAGGACGGCTCGGCCTTCCGCCGTCTCCAAAGGTGTCATGCCGGAGTGCACCCGGTTGATGACAACGCCATGTGTCTGTCGCGTGAGGACGGGAGTCACCTCTGGCTGCCCGGTGATAGTAAAGGCAAAGCTGCGCCGGTTTTCGGCAACGGAGGCATCGGCGTCTTCCTTCGTCCAGCCGAGATTCAAATCGCCGGTACGTCCGTAAACATTGGAGACGCCCCCGAGCCGGGTACTGAATCCATGCCATAACCAATCGAAGTCCCATGCCTGCAGGATGCCCATGGAATTGATCTTAAAGTGGAAGACCCTCCTTCCGGAGGGTCTTGAGAGGCAGTGAGGGAGGGGTATAGGAAGTGAGTAGAAGATGTGTGTCCGCAAGGGACAAAAAGCTAGGATTCACTGCATCAGGTGGGACTTCTTGAATTTGCCTCTGAACTTAACCTTGCAGTCAGCAATAAACATGCCACTGTTTTCCACAGGATAAGTACTGTTATTTCAATCTTAGCTTAAGATGGCCTTTATCTGGTGGCAAATATTTGCCACATTTAGGCTATTAGATGCCGCTTTGTTGCTTCATCGCGATCAATCTGTTCAATCTTGCTCCGTAAGGATCGATAGCTGATTCCCAGCCGTTGTGCGGCCAGTTTTCGGTTCCAGCGTACTGCTTCGAGGGTCTCCAGAATCAGGCGGCGTTCCGCCTGCCAGGCCGCTCGTTTCCCGACCTCGAGCAGGTTGGTAGCCGCCGGCTGACGGCCGGCTGGCTCAGATGAGAGCGCAGTGGAGGCGGCTGGTGGAGGTGGAGCAGGAACCGGGGCTGCGGGTCCGTGTTGGTTGCGGGAGGTGAGCTCGCGCAGAATCTGGGTCTCGCCGCCGACGATCACAAACCGTTTGCATAGGTTTTCGAGCTCGCGGATATTGCCGGGCCAGGAGTAGGTCAGCAGGGCAGCCATGGCCTCCTCGGAGAAGAAGGCCTGCTCACGTCCATAGATGGCGGCGTACTTATCGAGAAAGTGACGGATCAGCGGCCCGATCTCGTCGCGGCGCTCGCGCAGCGGTGGAATATGTACGGTGACGACGTTGATGCGGTAGAAGAGGTCTTCGCGGAAGAGACCTTCCGTGACCCGCTGTTCCAGCAGCTTGTTGGTGGCACACAGGACGCGGACATCCACGGCGACGTCCTGCTTGGCTCCGAGGCGTGAGAAGGCCCCGTCCTGCAAAACATGCAACAGCTTGGCCTGCAGAGCCGGCTGCATCTCGCCGATCTCGTCCAGGAACAGAGTGCCGGTGTGCGCCATCTCGAAGCGACCGGGTTTGCTGCGTGTGGCCCCGGTGAAGGCCCCTGCCTCGTAGCCGAAGAGCTCGCTTTCGAGCAGGTCGTCGGGAATCGCGGCGCAGTTGACCTTGACGAAGGGTTTGCCGGAGCGGCGCGACTGTTCGTAGATCATGCGGGCGACAATATCTTTTCCCACGCCACTCTCACCGCGAATAAGCACGGTGGCGCTGGTCGTCGCCACCTTCGAGATGGTGTCGCGAATCTCCGACATGCGAGGGTGATTGCCGAAGAGCACTGGCAGGCCCTTGGGTTCTGGAGTCCTTGGTTGGGCGGTCAGGAGGCCGCGGAGACTTTGGCGTATCTCGTCCGGGCCGGCGGGAAGGGTAATGAGTTCCTTTGCTCCTGCCTTGGATGCGGCAAAGGCGAGGTCGGCGCGCGCGGAACGCAGCAGGACGATGATCGGTGTTCCGGTCACCTCGTCGCAGATGCCGCGGATGACCGAGAGGTCGTCTTCCACCTCGACCAGAAGAGCATCGGCCGGTACGCCGCGCCAGTGGTCGGAATCGATAAGCGTAAGCGCGAATTCGGGGGCCAGCAGGGCATGCTGTACAGCGGCTGACGCGGCCTGAGACGCCAGGATGGCGGCCACGCGGATTGGCAATGTCTGGCTCATGACGAACGGGAGTGCTGGAGCATTTTCCCTGTAGGTCCAGAGTAGGGCTTCCGCATCCATGGGCGATTTCCGCAATGAAAACGCCCGCTGCACGCCTCTCCCGGGATACCCAGCAACAGGGAAATGCTCTAAGCGCATTTTATGCGGAAATATAGAGAGGTTGGGAGTTTGTGGAGGGGGCGAATAAGAGTCTATGCATCAGTGGCTTGCATCCAAAGCCCAGCGACGATACCATACGCGCGATTAGAAAAATGACTTCTTCCTCACCGAACCTCGCCCTTCAGTCGCTGCGTTCGCGTCTTGGCCATGTCTGTGTTGCTCTGCAGGGCTCAAGCCCGGCCGAGCTTTTCCAGAAGGCTGAAGCTGCGGCTCCGGAGCATCCGTTTCTGGAGTTTCGGCTGGATTCACTGCCGAATCCTGCTGCCGCACTGCCTCGCCTGAAGGCATTTCTGGAGGCGAATCCTCTGGTCACCGCGATTACCACCTGCCGCCGGAAGCCGAATGGCGGCGGATTTACCGGAAGCCTCTCGGATGAGGTAGAGATCCTGGCGAAGGCAGCGGGCGGCGGAAGCCAGTTAATCGATCTTGAGATCGAGTCGGCAGAGGCGATGAAGCATGCCGACCTGGACAAGTTGCGGGCTGCCGGTGCGGCAATCATCATCAGCTATCACGATTTTGAAGCGACCCGCGACCTCGATGCCGTTTATCAACGGATCCAGAAGTTCCAGCCGGACTTCGTCAAGGTGGTGCCGACGGCGCGTTCGCTCGCGGATAACCTGACGCTGTTCTCGTTTCTGGAGAAGTACGGTGAGGCGGGCAATGTCATCGGCATCTCGATGGGAGAGTACGGTGTCATCTCGCGTGTGCTGGGCGTGCGTGCCGGCTCAGCGTTTACCTTTGCCGCGTCGAGCGTGGAAGACGCCACCGCTCCCGGACAGATTCCTGCACGTGCGCTGGTGGAGAACTACAGGATCGACCACATTGCGGCAGGGACCAAGATCTACGGTGTGGCTGGAAATCCGGTACGGTCATCGCTCTCACCGCTGATGCTGAATACCGCCTTCCGCCGTGAAACGGTGAACGCGGTCTATCTGGCGCTGCAGACCTCCAAGCTAACGGACCTGTTGAAACTAGTGCAGACGATACCGATTCACGGCCTCTCGGTCACGATGCCATTGAAGCAGGAGATTCTGGAACACCTGGAGCGGACCGATCCGCTCTCAGCCAAGATTGGCGCGGTGAACACCATCGTGCGTGCCCAGGACGGGAAGCTCTATGGCTTCAATACGGACGTTGGAGGCATCGTTGGCCCGATTGAGCGCCGGCGGCCCATCCGCGGGCTTAAGGTGCTCGTGCTGGGCGCGGGTGGAGCATCACGCGCAGCGGTCTTCGGACTTAGGGAAAAGGGCGCCGATGTAACCATCTACAACCGCACGGTGGAGACAGCACAAAAGCTGGCCAAGCAGGCTGGGGCGAAGACCATCAAGCGCGAGCTGATCGGTAAGACGCACTTCGACCTGATCATCAATTCGACTCCTGCAGGGATGAAGGGCAACAAGCTGACCCATATCCTTGAGCCCGGAGAGATCCATGCGGATCTGGTCTTTGATCTGGTCTACAACCCGGTCGAGACGCTTTTCCTGCGCATGGCGCGGGAGAAGGGCATTCCGGTCATTACCGGTGTGGAGATGTTTGTCCACCAGGGAGCAAGGCAATTCGAGATCTGGACAGGGAAGCCTGCTCCGGAGGAAGAGATGCTGCGTGTGGTGGTGCATGCTCTGAGGCAGCAGCAAGCAGAGGCTCAGGCCCCGGCTGTGGCCAAGGAAGAGCCGAAGCATGTGGAAGCGCCGAAGCCTGCAGCGGTGAAGGTGGAACACAAGCCAGAACATAAGCCGCAACCTGCAAAGACATCGCCGGTCAAAGCTACGGTGACGATCCCTGTCGCGAAGAAGCCGGCAGCAACGGCCGCGCCGGTCAAAGAAAAGGCTCCTGAGAAGAAAGCTCCAATGCCGGTGAAGAAGACCGCGGTGAAGGTCGCGCCAACAAAGCCCGCTGCGAAAGCGCCAACAAAGGCTATTGCGAAATCACCCGTGAAGAAGGCGGCGGCTAAGCCCGTGCCTGTCAAAGCTGCAGCGAAGAGTGTGAAGAAGGCCGTTGCCAAAGCTCCGGTAAAGACTGCGAAAAAGAAGTAGCTGTGAGCGAATGCACTGGGTGCCCCGACGAACTTTGTTCGTCGGGGTGATAGTGCGATGGGGGATTGTCTCGCACTGTGCGCGACTGTCTTTTTGTTTTGTCATTTCGCAGCGACCGCAGGGAGCGGAGAAATCTGCTTCTCTACAGAAGGTCGCGAAGCGGTTGGCGTGTAACGCGAATGCCCAGGTCCCCGAGGGACACCACCCCAACGAAACAAGTTCGCTGGGAACCCCGGACCTGGGGCACCCGATGCATGGGCTATTTCTATGTCGCCGGCTTCGTCGCAATACACGTCAGCAGATAACCACGCACGAGCACGAGAAGCTCTTCACGCAGGGGCGCTAGTTCGCGTTCCGGTGACTTCGCCTCCAGCAGCCTGCGTGAGACTCCATTGAGCGCGGCCATCACCATGGTGGCAACAATCTCCGGGTCTTTGGTGAGACCTTCGCTTGCGGTTGCGAAGAGTTCGGCGACAACGCGGCGTCCGCGTGCTCCCGCTGCTTTGGCGATCGCGAGACCATCCAGGTCGGAGCTGACGGAGTAGAGCGCCGCGCTCTCCTTGACGTTATGCATCTTGGCGCTGATGTAAGCGTCGATCAGCGCATCTCCCATTGTGAGCAGGCTGGCGGAACGGTATTCCTTACAGACACGGTCGATGGATGTGGCGACACCGTGCATATGACGCTTCAGGCTGGCCTGTAGCAAGGCGCTCTTATTTGGAAAGTACTGATACAGCGTTCCCACGGAGACACCCGCGCGCATGGCCACAAGCGTCGTGGTCAGCCTTTCCTTACCGACGGAGACCAAAACCTGAATAGCCGCCTGCAAAATAGCATCGACGGTGACAACGGAACGCTCCTGAACTGGCGTTTTTCGCGGCTGCAGCGTGCGTAGAGAGGTCGTAGGCAAATGCGAACTCCAAAGCTGAAGGTTCCTTCATCTAAACACACGTCGACGCAATCTGGAGGGAAAGCATGAGCGAAAGACAGCAGACAACATTCACACTTCCAACATTTACGTTTCCCGGAACCACCGTCACTCTAAACCGCATGGGTTATGGCGCAATGCAGCTCGCCGGGCCTCACGTCTTCGGCCCACCGAAGGATCGCACCATGGCAGTGACAGTGCTGCGGGATGCCGTGGAGTGGGGTGTGAACCATATCGATACTTCAGATTTCTACGGTCCTCATATCACCAACCAGATCCTGCGCGAAGCGCTGCATCCCTACAGTGGGTTGACGATTGTGACGAAGGTTGGCGGTAGGCGCGGACCGGCGGGCGAGTGGCTGCCGGCACAAGAGCCGGCGGAGCTGGTGCAGGGCGTCCACGACAATCTGCGCAACCTCGGTGTCGATGTGCTGGATGTCGTGAACCTGCGTGTGTGGGGTGGGGTGAGTTCGCCGACCGAAGGTTCTATTGCGGAGCGCTTTGAAGCTCTGGCAAAACTGCAGCAGCAAGGTCTGATCCGGCACCTTGGGTTGAGCAACGTGACCGCGAAACAGGTCGAAGAAGCGCTGACCATTGCTCCGGTTGTCGGCGTGCAGAACCAGTACAACCTGGCATCGCGCGAGGATGATGAGTTGATCGATGATTTGGCGGCGAAGGGAATTGCCTATGTGCCGTTCTTCCCGCTGGGTGGATTTACGCCGCTGCAATCCTCGACGCTATCGGAGGTCGCGGCAAGGCTGAAGGCGACACCGATGCAAGTGGCTCTGGCTTGGCTGCTGCATCGCTCGCCGAACATTCTGCTGATTCCGGGAACCTCATCGGTAGAGCATCTGCGGGAGAATCTGGCGGCGGCGCAACTGGTATTGCCGGGGAACGAATTGCAGGAGCTGGATGGGATTGGTGTGCTCGCCAAGCAGTGATTTCCACTTAGAAAGTAGAAGAGCCCGGATCGCTCCGGGCTTTTCTGCTTTGAGCGGCGACATTGCTAATAGATGAGTTTGCGCCGATTGCGGACGACCAGGTAGTTGATGGCTGCTACGACGGTGATGACCGCGATGATGGTCTGGGACCAGACGCAGTAGATGCACCATTTTTCGAGCACAAAGGCTTCGAGATAGCTGAGGATACCAGCGAAGAACAGGCCGACTTGAGCGGCTTCGAAGACAAAGAAATCGAGCTTGGTAAGAGCGAGAACGGCGATGAGGAGATAGCCGCCCAGGCCGAGAACCGCGACTGGAATGTGTTTCCCGTGACGCGGGTCTTCTCCGAAGGATGCGGCGGGAAATACGGCAAAGCGGGAGTGATTGACGGCTCCGCAGTCCCACTTTTCTGTTACGGCACAGGGTGGAGCGGCATTGGGGTCCTGGAGATGGACACGAAGCGCCAATCCTGAGACCACCATGCCACCTACTGCCAGCAAAGCAATGAGATAACGCAGAAAAGCCATTGCGAACAGGGTACGCCCGTAACCATTGGTAACGCCAGCTTTCTCAGCGGCAACTGTTGCACTGGAAGGCACTTGCGTGCTTTTCGTGATGAGGCGCATCAAAGAGAGAGGAGTGACCTTTGGAGACGCAGGAGATTATTGCGGAGAGCCCGAAGGGGCCGGCGCACGGCTTTGGCCCGCTACAAATTCCGCTGTTTCGCGACCGATGGATCGCCTCCACGGTCAGCAATCTGGGGACCTGGATGCAGGACACGGCGGGTACCTGGCTGATGACAGTGCTCTCGGCTGGATCGCCCCTGCTTATCGCTCTGATGCAGACCGCTGCCAGCCTTCCAGTTTTGCTGCTGGGGTTGCTGGCGGGCGCCACTGCCGATGTCTTTGAGCGGCGCAGACTGTTGATCTTCTGGCAGAGCTGGATGCTGGTGACGGTCGGGCTGTTGACGGTGCTGACCTTTGCCGGTGTTGTGGGGCCGTATCAACTGCTGGTTCTTACTTTTCTGATGAATATCGGCGCCGCGATGAACAATCCGGCATGGCAGGCGATTGTGCCGGAGCTGGTGCCGCGCGAACAGATTCCAGACGCGGTCAGCCTGAACTCGGTTAGCAATAACCTGGCCCGTGCCCTGGGCCCGGCGCTGGGCGGTTTGATGGTGGCGGCGTTTGTGAAGGCTTCTACCGGAGCGGGATGGGTCTTTGCCCTGAATTCAGCATCGTTTGCAGCGGTGATCTGGGTGCTATGGCGGTGGAAGCGAAAGCCACTGTTCAAGAGCGCGCTGCCGGCGGAGCGCATTGCCGGCTCCGTCCGTAGCGGCTTGCGTTATCTGCGCTTCGCTCCGGAGCTCCAGGCAAGTCTGGTACGCGCGTTCCTCTTTACCTTCTTTGTCAGCGCGGTCTGGGCGCTGTTGGCAGCGATTGCCGCTCGCGAGCTGAAGCAGGGAGCGATGGGATATGGCCTGTTGAATGGGGCGTTGGGAGCTGGGGCTGTGGTCGGTGCGGTGATGCTGCCGCGCATCCGGGCACGGTTCAATGCAGACGCCATCCTGCGTGTCACTTCGGTGGTCTATATTGCCATTCTGCTGGTGCTGGCCTGGGTGCCGATTCCAGCGGTGGCGATCGCCGTATTGCTAGTGGGCGGTTTCTGCTGGACCTCCACCATGAGCACGCTGAACACCAGCGTGCAACTGGTGTCGCCTGCCTGGGTGCAAGCGCGCGCCCTGGGAGCCTATCTCACGGTCTTTCAGGGCGGTCTGGCGTTGGGCAGTGCTGTATGGGGCTATGTGGCGGAGCATAGTTCGGTCCGCGTTGCGATGACAGCCAGTGCGATTGGCCTGGCTGTGACGCTGCCGTTTGCACTGCGGTTCCATATTCTGCAGGGCAAGCTGCCCGATCTTGGGCCGTATGTATGGCGCCGGCCGGCACGGGAACTTGTCATCGAACCAGAACTCGAGGATGGGCCGGTGCGCATCGTAATCGAGTACTTTGTTGCTCCCGAAAACTATGCCGAGTTCACCCGGTTGATCCACAAGATGGAGAATGTGCGGTTGCGTAATGGCGCCATCCGGTGGGGTGTCTTTCGCGACGCCGCCAACCCAGAACGTATGGAAGAGACCTTCGTGATGGAGAGCTGGCTCGATCACCTGCGAGCTCGGGAGAGGATGACCGCAGCCGATGCGAAGGTCCGCGATCGCCTCTGGGAGCTGCATAGAGGCGAAGCTCCGCCGCGTGTGGAGCATCAGCTCTATGTGAAGGAAGTTGCTAGTTCCTAGTTCCTAGTTCCTGGTTGCTGGTTGCTAGTTGCGGCTGATGGAGTGTCGAGGATCTATCGGGTAATCGATGCAGTTCTGGGTCATTCCCGGTCATCGATGCGCTTCTGCCAACTAGCATCTAGGAACCAGCAACTAGCAACTAGTACTCGCCAGGATGATGCGCCGGGCGGAGCAGTAGACTCTGTAGAGAAGGGGAACGAGAACGATGGTCGCGACGGAGTTGATCGGGCTGACGGAGATTGAGGCGGCGCAGAAGCGCATTGCCGGGGTAGCGGTACGGACCGGGCTGTACAAGCTCGAGGGCGAAGCCGCGTCCAAACTGCCCTACGAGGTCTGGATCAAGGCCGAGAGTGAGCAGCCGATCGGCAGCTTCAAGCTGCGCGGCGCCTTCAACAAAGTGGCATCCCTGGACAAGGATGCTTTGAGTCGCGGTGTCATCACCTACTCCAGCGGTAACCATGCCCAGGGCGTGGCCTATGCCGGCCGGGAGTTGGGATCGAAGGCTGTCATCGTCATGCCGGAGAACGCTCCGATCGTGAAGCGCGAGGCTACGCTTGCTCTGGGCGCAGAGGTAGTGCTGGTCGGTCCCGCCAGCAAAGAGCGCAAGGAGAAGGCCGAGGAGCTCGAGGCTGAGCATGGGTACACAATGGTGCCGCCGTACGACGATCCATATATTGTGGCCGGACAGGCGACATGCGGTGCTGAGATTGTGGAGCAGGCTCCGGATGTCGACGTAGTGCTGAGCCCGGTGAGCGGCGGTGGTCTGCTGAGCGGTATCTCCGCGGCGGTGAAGCTGAAGAAGCCGTCGGCAAGGGTCTTCGGTGTCGAGCCCGAGGTTGCCGGAGATGCTACCGAAAGCTTTGCCAAGAAGGAGCTGGTTGAGTGGCCAGCGGAGAAGACAGTGCGCACGATTGCGGACGGCCTGCGGACGCAGAGCCTGGGCGTCCTGAACTTCGCTCACGTACTGGAATACACCGACAACATCTTCACCGTGAGTGAAGAAGAGATCGTTGCCGCGCTGAAGGTTTACCTGAACGAAACGAAGCTGGTGCCGGAGCCAAGTGGTGCGGTGACGCTGGCGGGCGCGCTCTTCCATCCTGAGAAGCTGCCTGCTGGGATAAAGAAGGTTGTTGTGGTGTTGAGTGGCGGTAATATCGATCCGGCATTGAAGGCGCAGTTGCAGGGGCGCTAGAGCGCACCTACCTTGCGTCGGGATGACGTGTGGACCGTCTATAGAGGTATGACGATGAAGCGGCTTGTGATTGGGGTGATGGTCTGCGCCGCCGCGATGTGCGGCGCGCAGAAGAAGTCGAAGCTGCCGCCGCAGTACCAGGGCGCGGCGCGAGCGACGGTGTTGCATACGGCGAATGTGTATGTCTCCGCCGAAGATGGGTCGCAGCGGGTGAGCGTTGTGACACCCGGACACGAAGTCACCATCATGGATCGTTCCCCCGGATGGGTACGTGTCTTTGCCAATACTGACGAGCCGGAACAGAATGACTACGACGCTCCAGAGATTCAGGACGAAAGCCAATCGTCGCCGGTGAGCGGATGGATCAAGGATAAGGGCGTCGTCGGTCCTGGGACTCCGAACGGTGACAGGTTGATCTTCGGCGCTGCAGTCATTGCCGAATCGCAGGCATATGCACCGCATGCGCCGAAGGATGCGGCTGCGATGGCCCATTTCCTATACAAGCGCATGTTTGAATACTTTCCACAGTCTCCACTAGCGGGAGAAGCAGCGTGGAGATCGGCGGATATCCGCTGGCAATTGCAGAAGGCAGATTTTGCGACGCTGCCGTCGGCGAAGGAACAGGATCCCAATCTGCGTCCGCGTCTGTATGAGGACGAGCTGAAGAAGGTCATCAAGTACTTTCCGGGAACGAAGTATGCCGCGATGGCCGCGTATGAGCTCATTGATCAGAAGCTATGCGGCGACTGGCAGGGCCTGCCAAAGTGTCCGGATAAAGAGACCGAGCACTACGAGAAATATGCCAAAGAGTATCCGGACGGTCCGAAGACGGCTGAGGCGCTCTGGCAGGCGGTTTATCGTCAAGGTGTCGTGAGCAGCATGTATCTGGCGGAGGAGAACAAGAAGAAGGCGGATAATGCGGCCTCTCGTGCCAGCTCGTTGAACGACCAGTTACAGTCTCGCTTTGGCTCGACAGACTGGGCTGCGCGGGGCTCGGCGCTGATCTACCGGCTACAGCAGGGGATTCCTGTCTACGGAAACGATCGCGATTAGAACATTTTCCCGGCAGGTGTAGCGTAGGGCTTGCGGAGATGGGCGTTTTCCGCAATGAAAACGCCGCTCCACTCTTCCACTGAGATACCCAGCAACAGGAAAATGCTTTAAGCAGCAGTTAATGCCCTTTCAGGTAGGCTGGAGTGAGAACGCTTCACGTACTCTGGCAGCCGGAGGGGCTATTTGAACGATTATCTGTTGAGTGTCATCCTTGGCATCATCGAAGGATTGACTGAGTTTCTGCCGGTGAGTTCCACCGGCCATCTGCGTATCGCCGAGGCGGTGCTGCATCTTTCGCTCGACGATGCCTACTGGAAGATGTACACCATTGTGATTCAGCTTGGCGCCATTCTGGCGCTGCTGTTGCTCTTCCGCCATCGCATCATCGGCTACCTGCACACCTTCCCCAAAGGCAAGCGTGGTGATAAGACAGTGCTGACACATCCGGTCTCGCTCACGCTGATTGCTTTTGTCTGCACGGCGATTCCGGCGAAGATTCTGGACAAGGTGATTGGAAAGAATCTTGAGAATCTGACGGTGATCGCCTGGGCGCTGGTGATTGGCGGCATCGCGATGTGGGTCATCGATACATGGGCCTCGAAGCAGAGCTCCCGGACGAACCATGTGGACAACATGTCCCTTGGCCAGGCCATCTGGGTTGGTCTATGTCAGATCCTCAGCGCGGCCGTACCGGGCACTTCGCGTTCGATGTCGACCATTGCAGCCGGGCAGCTCGCGGGCATGAACCGGGAGACAGCGTTGGAATTCAGCTTCCTGGTCTCGATTCCGACGATGATCGCCGCGACCGGCTATTCGCTGCTGAAGGCGCTGCATCCCAAGGCGGAGGCCGGAGAGACGCTCACCCCACTGGTGATGACTGGACACGACTGGGTGGTGCTGGCGATTGGCTTCGTGGTGTCGTTTATCGTCGCGTACGGCGTTGTGGCATGGTTCCTCGCCTGGGTGCGGAACCGTGGATTTACGCCGTTTGCCATCTACCGCATCATCGTAGGTGCTGCGCTGCTAGTGTGGCTGAAGATGCACGTGTAGTTGTTCATAGAGAGACAAAAAGGCCTGCCATCCGGCGGGCCTTTTGTCTTCTCTGTTCACATTTTGTGCGAAAGAATCCTTATATACCGGCAATGGGAGCAGATGCGATGGCCTCAATGGAAGCAACGATGCGGTTGGCGAGCTACGGAACCCTGGCGCCGGGCAAACCCAACCACCATCAACTCGCGGGGCTAAAGGGACGCTGGCTGAAGGGCGTTGTTCGTGGGCATCTCTATGACAGCGGATGGGGTGCGGCTCTCGGTTATCCCGGACTTATTCTCGATGAGAACGGACCGGAGGTTACGGTGCACCTCTTCGAGTCTTCTGATTTGCCCGCTCATTGGGAGCGTCTTGATGAGTTTGAAGGCCCTGGCTATGTGCGTATCGTGGTGCCGGTGAGCACGGACGAAGGCGTTCTTGAAGCGTATCTCTATGCACTTGCTTCGGAGGCATCCGGCCCCATCAGTGAGTCGGGGAACCTTGTGTAAATGAGACCGGTGTAGAGAAGCGGATTTCTTCGCTCCTGTCGGGTCGCTACGAAATGGCACAACAAAAGGTGAGTCGATCACCAGTTGACGGGGGAGGGCATCGTCGTCTATCGTCTTCCCCTAAGATGATTAGGGAAGAGAGCACCGATTCCGGCTCATTGCTCCAGGGGACTCTGGAGATGCTCGTTCTGAAAGCCCTCGCGCGGGGACCGCAGCATGGCTATGCGGTCGCGGAGTGGATCCACCATGTCTCACACCAGTTGCTGAAGGTGGAGGAAGGAGCGCTATATCCTGCGCTCCATCGGCTGGAGATGCGTGGCTTTCTCAATGCCGAGTGGGGCGCCTCTGAAAACAATCGCCGCGCCAAGTTCTACCGGCTGACGGCTGAGGGCACGAAACGTCTCGATGCGGAGTCGCAGCGTTGGGCCAGGCTCTCGGCGGCAGTCGCGTTTGTCATGCAGTCTTCTTAAGGAGGAACTACGATGCTCCCTGCAATCAGTGCATTTCTTGGGCGCTTGCGTTCGCTCTTTCGCAGGCGCCGCATGGAGAGTGAGATGTCCGAGGAACTCGAGTTCCATCGGGAGCGGCTGCGGGAGAAGTATCTTCAGGAAGGCATGTCAGAAAAGGCAGCAGAACGTGCTGCCCGCGTCAGACTTGGGAATGCGCAGCGATGGCAGGAGCGGCTGCGTGAGCTATGGAGCTTCCGCCTGCTTGGAGAGGGTGTACGGGACATAAGATTTGCATTACGGCTGTTCTGGAAATCACCGGGGTTTGCAGCCGTTGCAATCGCGACCCTGGCGCTTGGCGTAAGCGCCAATACCGCGGTGTTCTCCCTGATCAACGGACTTCTTTTGCGGCCGTTGCCCGTGCCCAATGCGCAGCAGATGATGGTACTGAGTTATCTGGACGATGCTCCTCGACCGGGCTACTCCTTCTGCACGCCCTTCTTTCGCGGTCTGGAGGAACAAAGAGATGCCTTTCAGAATGTCTTTGCATTCGTCAACGACACGTTCCAGGTGCGCGGGGAATCGGGCAATGTGAATGTTCATGGCGCAATGGTCAGTGGACAGTACTTCCCAGCGATGCAGGTAAATGCTCTGAAGGGGCGCTATCTGACGCCGGCGGACGACCAGGAAGGCGGAAGCCCCGCCGGGTTTGCCGTGGTGATTAGCGAAGGCTTCTGGAAGAGCTGGTTCAATGGAGCTTCGAATGTAGTTGGCAAGACACTGACGATTGCGAATACTCCGTTCACGGTCGTTGGTGTAATGCCTAAGAGATTTATGGGAGCGGATCCAACGCGTCAGCCCGAGATCTATGCTCCGTTATCGGCAGATCCCATCATCGATGCTCCCCGCGACCACATTCATGGAGGAACGCATGCATGGTGGTTGACCGTAATGGCGCGGCAGAAGCCTGAAGTCGATCTGGAAAAGGCGAATGCCGTTTTGCAGTCAATTTCGACTTCCGTGTTGCGAGCGTCGACCGGAGAGTCCGAATGGATCAAAGATGAGGAGAAGCATCATTTCCGATTTGCGGCGGAGACAGGTTCCAATGGGTTTGCATACGTCCGTTCCGTTTTTCGCAAACCTCTGTTGACGATGTTTGCTATGTGCGGCGGGCTATTGCTGCTGGCTTGCCTGAATCTGGCGAGTCTTCTGTTGGCGCGCGGTGCCGCACGAGAGCGGGAGTTGGCGACCAGACGGGCTTTGGGGGCCACCCGGTTGCGATTGATTCGGCAACTTATGATTGAAAGCTTCGTACTGGCAACGCTGGGAACCGGGCTCGGTATCGTATTGACGCCGTTTGTTGGCCATGCACTTACGGCGATGCTCTCTGGAGGAAGCGGTCCTGACAGCATGGTTCTGGATATCTCTCCGGATTGGCGTCTCTATGGTTTTGCCGGTGCAATCGTTTTTATTGCCGCTGTTCTGATTGGCCTGATGCCGGCATGGCGCGCAACCGAAGGAGATCTGAATGAACAGATCAAGAGTGGGCAGCACGCGCAACAGCGCGGGCAGACGAGACTGATTCCGCGTCTCCTGATGATCTCGCAGGTGGCGCTCGCGCTGATCCTGGTCTCGGGCGCGGCGCTGTTGGCTACTAGCCTGATCCGGTTATATCGATCGGGGCTTGGATTTGACCCACATGGCGTGGTCAACATCTCCTTCAGTATGGACAAACAACAGTTGGATGGAGAGCCGTTGATGGAGGTTTATCGGCAGATTCGGGAGCGTCTTAAGACGGAGCCAGGTGTGAAGGACGTAAGTTTCCAATTTATCGTTCCGCTCTCTCATAGAAACTGGAATAAGAGTTATTCGGCGGGAGGAGGGGAACAACACCTTATCTGGATGAATAGCGTCGGTCCGGACTACTTCAAAACGATGCGCATCCCCCTGAAGCAGGGGCGTGAATTTATATGGAGCGATACCAAGGCATCGGGTATGAAGATCATTCTGAATCGTGCTGCGGCCAAGCTGCTCTTTCCTCAGGGTGGCGTTATTGGCCGGCAGATTGTGGATCACAATAAGAGCGCGTATGAAGTAGTGGCGGTGGTTGAGGATGCGAAGTACCGCGATGTGCGCGGTCCTGCGACAGCGGCAGGATATATCCCGATGCAGCAGGATGAGCAGGAGAAGCCCTCGTTCAACGCCGTGGTTCGTATCGATGGGCCATGGGCTCCTTTAGTACCGTTTTCGAAAGAACTGGCGGCGCGGGTGGCGCCATCAATTCCTGCTCCTATAGTCCGCCCGATGGACGAGGTCGTCGATACTTCCATCAGCACGGAACGGATGATGGCATTGTTAGGTGTCTTCTTCGCCGGATGCTCGCTGCTGGTGACGGCCATCGGCCTCTATGGCACGCTCTCCTATGCCACGGCTCGAAGAAGCAATGAGATCGGAATCCGTATGGCTCTGGGCGCCCAGCGCCTTCGTGTGGTCATCATGATCTTCAGGGAAAACGCCGTCGTTGTAGCGATTGGCTGTGGAGCCGGGCTGGCGGTTGCTGTGGCGCTCTCCACCATCCTGACGAGTTTTCTTTATGAAACCTCGACACGGGATCCCTGGGTCTTTGCGGTAGCGACCATAACACTGACCTGTGTCGCGAGCGCAGCGTCTCTTCTTCCAGCTATGCGCGCCTCATGGATCGATCCCATGCAGGCGATTCGCTCTGAATGAATCGCCTGCATGGATATGAATGCACTGCGGCTTAGAGCATTTCCCTGTTGCTGGGTAGCCCGGAAGGGGTGTGCAGCAGCGTTTCATTTGCGGAAAACGCCCATAGATACGGAAGCCCTACTCTACACCTACAGGGAAAATGCTCTAGCGCCTGTTTCCGCCGGCGGGAAGTGCAAATGCGATATATCCCTTTGAGGTCGTCGGGTTGGAGACGCCTCCCGGAGGGATGTAGGCGCCCTCGGGATAAGGCGTGCCTCCACCACTCACGGTAAACAGGACATACTCGCGTCCATCTGCTTCATAGACCGCAGGTACTCCCTGCGATCCGTTGGGTAAATCTTTGGTGAAGATTACCTTGCCGGTTGCGCTGTTCAGGACGGAGAGCTTCGAGTCATTGCCGGCAAACAGGACCAG
>JABFXN010000122.1 GCA_013361705.1 Acidobacteriaceae bacterium | reverse complement strand
AAGGCCGGGTTGTTGCGCGATGCGGAGAGATTGGGTGAGGCGAAGGCTGAGCTCGCAGCCATGGTGTTGCCGGCAGGGGATGGGCGGCGAAGTGTTGAGGCTCGGAACCTGCATGCGATTGCTGTGATGATTGTCACCGCGGCGCTGGCGCGCGAGGAGAGCCGAGGGGCGCATTTCCGGAACGATTTTCCGCAACGGGATGATGTGCGGTTTGGAAAGCACTCGGTGTTGCGTGGTGGTGTGGTTGGTTTTGAGTAGTGGAGATTGGTTTTGAATAGTTGAAACCCGCCGGGTGCCCCACCCTAGCGTTGCGAGGGGGGCACCCGGCAGGGAAGGAAAGCAGGTCCTTCGCTTCGCTCAGAATGACAAAGTTTGAAAGCTGGGTGTTCCTCAGGCTGTCGCGTGCTTCTTCGGCAACAGCAGCGAGATCACGATGGTGATGCCGAGCAGGCCCAGGATGATGGCGAGCGAGACCATGGCGGAGACCTCGATCCAACTTGCCGCGAGCATCTTGAACGCGGCGAAGCCGAGCACCGCGGCGAGACCATAGTGCAGGTAAGCAAGCTTCTCGAGAAGGTGAGCCAGCAGGAAGTAGAGTGAGCGCAGACCCATCACAGCCATGACGTTAGAGCTGTATGCGATGAACGGGTGCCGTGTGATGGAGAGCACGGCAGGGATAGAGTCGAGCGCAAAGACGAAGTCGGTGAAGGCGATTGCAATCAGCGCCAGCGAGAGCATCGTCAGGTGCAGCTTGCCCTGTTCACGCAGGAAGAAGCTTGACTGATTGCTGGAGACAGGAACGATGCGTTCGATCCACTTTGTCCACGCGGGCTTACCATGTTTCTTTTCCCCATGCGGCATCAACAGGCGTACGGCGGCGAAGAGCAGGAAGGCTCCGAAGATGTAGGTGACCCACGCAAAGTGTTCCAGCAGCTCGATCCCGAGACCGATGAAGCCCGCGCGCATGACGACCGCTCCCAGGATTCCCCAGAAGAGGACGCGTCGCTGGTGCGGACCTTCGATGTGGAACTCGCGGAAGAGCAGAAGGAAGACGAAGAGGTTATCGACCGAGAGTGACTCTTCAATCGCATAGCCGGAGATGAACTCTATATCGTAGGGATTGCCCAGGGTGTACCAAACATACCCGGCAAAGGCGAGAGCCGCGCCGACCCACATGCATGTCGCCCAGATGGCGCGCGCAGGCGTCTGTTTACGGCGGAGCATGAGAAACTCGCCGACAAAGAGCAGCAGCAGGAAGACGTGGAAGCCGATCCAGTCGTAGAGAGGGATCTCGTTCATCGGGCCTAGTGATTGCTCTGGTTGATGAGCCGGATCATCTCCACAAACAGGTCTCCGGAGATCTGCAGGCTCGCAGCCGAAATCTTGTCCAGCGTGTCGTCGGCGGTGTGGTGGTATCCGTCGGGATGCATGAAGCTGGAGGGACCGTAGTTGATGTCGATGATGTCGAGGACAGGCACGCCGCGCTGTTTGAAGGGCAGGTGATCATCCTCGACGGCCGACTCGAGTTTGAAAATGGAGTTCGAGTGACCAGTATTCTTTGCCGCCTGCTTGAGCAGATCCGTGAGCCACGGGGTGCTGTTGGTCTCGCGGTTGATGTTCAGGTCCTTATCGGCGCACATATCGGCGAGCAGGAAGGCCTTGATCTTCGGCAGGGTGCCGTTGGCCGCCCACTTCGCGGCGACGTGTTTGGTGCCGTAGAGGGCATCGCGCTGCGTATCCCAGTGGTCGCCGACCGCTTCTTCCGCATCGTCGAAGAGCAGCCATACGGAGTAGCCCTCTGGCGGATGGGTGCGAAGCACGTTGGCCATCTCCATCAGCAGGGCGGTGGTGGCTCCGCCGTCGTTGGCGCCCACGAAGTTGATGTTGCGCAGGGGATAGTTGGTCTCGTAGTGCGAGGCCAGGACGATGATGCCGTCCTTCTTGCCGGGGAACTTCACGATGAAGTTCTTGCCGGGAAGGTAGCCCGCCGGTGTGCTGGCGGTGAAGGCATCCTCTTCGAACTGGCCCTTGGCGATCTCAGGAGCGAAGAACTTTTTGATGAAGGCTTCGGCCTTGGTGTGACCCGGCGAGCCCAGCCAGCGCGGTCCGCTGGTGGTGACATACTGCCGTGTCAGATCCATGGCGCGTACGCCGCTGAACTTCTGTCCCTGCGCCAAGGAGCAGAGCACTGCCACAGAGAGGAGTGCGCGAGCTACGAGACGAAGCCTCATGCCTTCTGTGCCTTGGCCTCGCGGCGCTTCGGATGAACCATGTAAGCAACCAGAATCGAGAGGAAGTACAGCGCCAACATTGGCGAAGCGAAGAGGCACATGCCGAAGGGATCGGGTGTCGGGCAGATAACCGCCGCGATGACGAAGATGATCATGACGGCGTAGCGCACGTTCTTCCAGAGGAACTTCGCATCGACAATGCCGAAGAGCGCGAGAAAGAAGATGAGCACCGGCAGCTCAAAACAGGCGCCCAGGCCAAGGATCACGGCAAGAAAGAAGTTGGTGTAGTCCTCGATCGTAATGATGGGATTGAACTGCTTGCCGAAGCCAAGGATGAGGACGCGTAGTCCCTCGGGCAGCACCCAGCGATAGCCAAACCACGCGCCGGCGAGGAAGAGACCGACAGTTGACGCCATGAAAGGCGTGACGTATTTCTTTTCGGTCTGGTAGAGACCGGGGGCGATGAAGAGCCAGACCTGGTAGAGGATGAACGGCGAAGCGAGGATGGCTCCGCCGTAGAGCGCCGTCTTGAGCGACAGGTTCAGGCCATCAGTCGGGTGGGTGAAGTTGAGCTTCAGATGCAGGTCGGTGAGCGGCTTCTGCACGATGTCGTAAAGACGCTCGTGGAAGGCGTAGGCAATGGCCATGCCGATGACAAGATAGATGACGGCGCGGATAAGGCGCTTGCGGAGCTCGTCGAGGTGCTCCATCAGGCTCATGCCGGGCAGTTCGGCGCGGTCCGTTACTGCCGCCCGGGCGCGATCGATGACGTCAGCCATGGGTCTCCTGCGTGGTGTGCGTGTGGGTTGGATCCAGATGCTGATCGAGCTCGGAAGAAATGTGCGGGATAGGCTCGGACTTAATGGGCTCGGCCTCAACCGCCTCGACCGGAACAGAATCTACCAAAGCGCTGACAGCGTCAGCTTCAGTCTGCGTAGCCGGGTCGTCTGACCTGGAGGCTTCCGTTTCAGAGGAGCCGGCCGGGATCGGCAGACCGGTGGAGGGAGGCATGATGCTCACCTCGCCCTCGGTCGCGATAGGCTTGACAGCCTCGGGGCCGGCTTCCTTGGCCTGCTCGGCAAGTTTCTTGCGTTCCTCGGCCTGCTCGGAGAGGCGTAACTCCTCTTCCATCTGGTACTTGAACTCATTGGAGGCGCGGCGGAACTCGCCCATCAGCTTTCCGAGCTGGCGGGCAAGCTCCGGCAGCTTCTTGGGCCCGAAGAGGAGCAGGGCCAGGAAGAAAAGAAAGACGCTGTCGGCAAAGCTGGGCATCGCTACCAGCAATCATAGCGGAGCGGACCCGATGCTGTAGACTGTGGTTGTTACGGAGCGTTCACCGCCCTGTAAAGAAGCTTGCATCGTGGTGCCGCCCTAGGGCGTCTCATGTGCAGGCAATGTGGTTGCAACATCCCCGTGGGCTGGGCCGAAGGGCAGCGAGTCCACTGCAGCCATCGCAGTAATGCTTTCAACATCCCCGTTGCGCCAAGAGCGTGACTGAAGGCAGGAAGAGAAGTGAGTGTTCTGGAAGAAGTACTGGAAGCGCCGCAGGCCGACGCCTGCTCGCTGGACAACTATCTGTCCCAACCCGACCACACCATGGATGCCCGTATCGCGGCCGCACGCAAGATTCTGGGCAAAACCGCCATCATCCTGGGCCACCACTATCAGCGCGATGAGGTGATCCGTTTTGCCGACTACACCGGCGACAGCTACAAGCTTTCGAAGATCGCTGCCGAGACCGACGCGAAGTATCTGATCTTCTGCGGCGTGCACTTTATGGCCGAGAGTGCCGATGTTCTGGGCAAGGGCGGTCAGCAGGTGATTCTGCCGGACCTGAATGCCGGCTGTTCCATGGCGGACATGGCAGAGATCGGTCAGGTAGAGGACTGCTGGGAGCAGTTGGAGCGGGCCGGAGTTGCGGCGGATGTTATGCCGCTGACCTATATGAACTCCTCGGCGGCGATTAAAGCCTTTTGCGGCGAACAGGGCGGCCTGGTATGTACCTCGTCGAACGCTCCGGGAGCCTTTACCTGGGCCTTCGACCGTAAGGAAAAGATTTTGTTCCTGCCCGACCAGCATCTTGGCCGCAATACAGCCTATGCGATGGGCATTGGGCTAGACGAGATGGTGGTGTGGGACCCATGGGTGATCGGCGGTGGTGTCTCGCAGGCGAAGCTGAAGGCCGCCAAGGTGATCCTGTGGAAGGGCCACTGCTCGGTGCACCAGCGCTTTCTGCCGCAGCATGTGGACCAGGTGCGGGCGAACTATCCGGGAATCCAGGTGATTGTTCATCCGGAGTGCCGGTGGGAGGTCTGCCAGAAAGCAGATGCTACCGGATCGACCGAGAAGTTGATCGAGGTCATAGAGCGGGCGCCTGAAGGCGCGATGTTCGCCGTGGGGACCGAGATCCACCTGGTGAACCGCATGGCGAAGCTCTTCGAGGGCCGCAAGAAAGTCATCACGCTGGATGATTCCGGCTGCCTGTGCACGACGATGTATCGCATCAGCCCACAGCATCTGGCGTGGGCGCTGGAGAACCTGGTGGAAGGTAACGTCGTCAACCGCATCAAGGTGGACGACGACGTGAAGCACTGGGCCCGCGTCGCGCTGGACCGGATGCTCGAAATCAAAGCTTAAAAGCAAGTTGCTGGTCGCTGGTTTCTAGTTGCTGGAGAAAGACAGATCCGTGGCGAGGCAGGTGCCTTCCCACGGATTTTGTTTGGTACGGTAGCGGCCATTACCGCGGTGTGAGATATCAGGAAAGCCGCTGCGATGTCACTGGTTCAGCGATAAGATGGTGTCGTATGCGGACTTTTACCCTTTCCGAGGCGCAGACCATGTTGCCGGTGCTGGAGAGCCTGCTGAAGCGGGCGCAAACAGCAGCGCGCCTGGCGGCACAGGTGGAGGGGGAGCTGCAGGAGCTCTCGCAGCGGATCTTTCTGTATGGCGGCATGCATGTCGATATCGCTGCTGTGGCCCGCCGTCGCGGACAGCGAGAGAAGGCCATACAGGAAGCCAAGGACACCCTGGCAGAGATCGACGCTATCGGGGTTCAGGTGAAGGATCTGGACACCGGTCTGTTGGATTTTCCGTTCCAGCTCGAAGATCGTGTCGTACTTCTCTGCTGGAAGCAGGGCGAGACAGCAATCACGCACTGGCACACTATCGAAGATGGCTTCGCCGGACGAAAGCCTCTGGACGAGCGGTTTACGCGCGGCGAAAAGCTGCAGTAGTTTCCTTTATTCCCATAGAGATATCTACTTCCAGCAAGTGACGACGTCCGCTTTCCGGATGGCCAGCTGTTTTCGAGGAATAGCGTTTGACAGACGATAAAAATTATCGTTT
>JABFXN010000227.1 GCA_013361705.1 Acidobacteriaceae bacterium | reverse complement strand
GCAAACATTGACATATTCGCGGGCCACGTATTCGTTGTCCCCACCCCAACCAGCAAGCTGGTCGGGGACCCCGGCGCTACGAAATGACAAACAAAAAAACGGATCGAGCTGACGCTCGATACTCCCACATAAGCTTCGCGTATCCACCCCAGCGAACAAGTTCGCTGGGGACCCCGGTATGTGGGGCACCCGGTGTATGGGTTTGTCGCAGGAGTGAGGCGTGGCGAACCCTATGCGGGGCGTAGTACGAGTTGCTCCAACAGGGAGCGGGTTTCGGCTAGTACGTCTTCGGCTTTGGCGGAACTGAGTGGCCAGCGCAGTACGCCCTGGGGAGAGAACTGGGCTCCGCGTTTGGCGTAGCGGGCGACCAGTTTCATCAGCTCGCCTGGATCGATCATGCTCTTCGGATCGAAGCGGACGTGCAGCATCTCTACGTTTTCTTTCTTCTTATGGATCTCAATCTGGGTGCGTTTGCGGTCGATCTGTGAGACACAAAGGCGTTCCGCTGTCAGGCGTAGTTCTGCGGCGGAGAGAAGGTTGAGCACGGAGTCGGGAAGCGTGCCGTAGCGGTCGATCAGCTCGGCGCGGACGTCGGCGAGCTCGGCATCGTTGGCGGCTCCGGCGATGCGTTTGTACATGCGCAGGCGCTGATTCTCTTCTTCGATGTAGTCGCTGTCGATACGCAGCGAGATGCCGAGGTTGAGCTGGACGGGCTGACGTTCCTGCTTTTCCTCGCCTTTCATTTTGGCGACGGCTTCTTCGAGCATCGAGGTATACATCTCAAAGCCGATGGCTTCGATGTGTCCGCTCTGCTCGCCGCCAAGCATGTTACCGGCGCCGCGCAGCTCCAGATCGAGCGCTGCGATTTTGAAGCCGGCGCCGAGGTCAGAGAACTCTTTCAATGCGGCCAGACGGCGCCGCGCTACTTCGGTGAGCTCGGTCTCCGGCGGAATGAGGAGATACGAGTAAGCGCGGCGATTCGAACGGCCTACACGGCCACGGAGCTGGTAGAGCTCGCTGAGGCCGTGACGGTCGGCGC
Organism: Acidobacteriaceae bacterium; assembly: GCA_013361705.1. GTDB lineage: Bacteria > Acidobacteriota > Terriglobia > Terriglobales > Acidobacteriaceae > Terriglobus. Next base: position 4,565 of record JABFXN010000227.1, on the reverse strand, counting down.
GATTGATCAGGATGGTGTTCGCCAGCGGGATATCGAGACCGTTTTCGATGATGCTGGTGGCTACGAGCACGTCGTACTCGTGATGCATGAAGGCAAGCATCACGCGCTCGAGCTCCGCTTCGCCCATCTGTCCGTGAGCGACGACCACGCGTGCCTGCGGCGCCAGCTCACGGATCCGCGAGGCGATGTCGTAGATGGTCTCGACGCGGTTATGGACGAAGTAGGCCTGGCCGCCGCGCTCGAGCTCCATCTCGATGGCCGTGCGGACGATCTTTTCGTCGAACTTGGCGACGATGGTCTGGATCGCCATGCGGTCTTTGGGCGGCGTCTCGATGACGCTCATATCGCGCAGGCCGACGAGCGACATGTGCAATGTGCGCGGGATGGGCGTAGCCGACATGGAGAGCACGTCGAGATGCGCGCGGAACTGCTTCATGCGTTCCTTGTGGCGCACGCCGAAGCGCTGTTCTTCGTCGACGATCAGCAGACCGAGGTCCTGGAACGTCAGGTCCTTGGAGAGCAGGCGATGGGTGCCGATGAGGATGTCGATCTTGCCGGCGGCGGCGTCTTCCGCGATCTTCTTCTGTTCCTTTGCGGTGCGGAAGCGCGAGATCATCTCGACGGTGACGGGGAACTTGGCGAAGCGCTTCTTGAAGCTCTCGTAGTGCTGGAAGCTGAGCACGGTGGTAGGCGTCAGGACGGCCACCTGCTTGGAATCCTGCACGGCCTTGAAGGCGGCGCGCATGGCGACTTCGGTCTTGCCATAGCCGACGTCACCGCAGAGCAGGCGGTCCATGGGCTGGGTGGTCTCCATATCGCGCTTGATGTCGGCGATGGCGGAGAGCTGGTCGTCGGTCTCGTTGTAGTCGAAGGCGTCTTCGAACTCGCGCATCAGGTTGCTGTCCTGCGAGAAGGCGAAGCCCTGCGCGGCTTTGCGCTGCGCATAGAGCTTCAACAGCTCGTCGGTCATGTCCTGCATGGCCTTCTTGACGCGCGCCTTGGTCTTGGCCCACTGCTGGCTGCCCAGGCGATTCAGCTCGGGCGCCGGGCCGGTGTCGGTAGAGCGGTACTTCTGGATCAGATCGAGCCGTGTGAGGGGGACGTAGAGCTTGGCTCCCTCGGCGAACTCCAGGATCATGAGCTCGAGCGGAATGCCTTCCTGATCGATGGTGCGCAGGCCCTGGTACTGGGCGATGCCGTGCTCGACGTGAACGACGTAGTCGCCCATGGCGAGGTCGCGGAAGTCGGAGACGAAGGCCGAGGTCTTGGACTTCTTGAAGGTGCGCCGCGGAGCGATGTCGGCTTCGTCCTGCAGGTCTTGCGCGCCGTAGACAACGAGCTGACGGGCGGTGGCCTGGTCGAGATCGAGGACGTGAACACCGTTCAGAATGGCGGCTCGGACGATGACCGGCGTGTTCGCGCTGCTTGAGAGGTAGGTGGTCTCGTCGTAGACGGTTGCCGAGCCACTGCTGGTCTGTGTCCGTGAGCCGATGCGGTAGGGAACCTTGTATTCCTGCAGCAGGCCGGCGAGGCGCTCGACTTCGCCCTGGTTGGGGGCGGTGAGAACGATGCGCGAGTCCTGATTCATCAGGGAGCGAAGCTGTTCTACGAGAGCAGGGATAGAACCGTGGAAACGGGTTGTGGGCCGGGTGGGAATCTCGATGCCGCTGAGGGCGTCGACCTGTGTGTCCAGCACATCGACCGCTCCGAGCTGATCGAGCTCGATGCCCGGCATACGGCGGACGCGATCTTCCAGATCCCAGGGAGAGAGATAGATATCTTCGGCGCGGACCAGCGAGCCGATGGCGGCGCGGTCATGTGCCTGTTCGAGCTTGTTCCACCAGCGCTCGCCCTGGTTTTTGACCATGGCGGGCTCTTCGACGAAGACGCGGGTGGTGGGGCCGAGCAGGGCCAGCAGATCGCTGTTGGCCCCCGCGACCGGTGCGTAGAACTCCCATCCGGGAAAGACGGTGGCTTCGCCGTAGGTGGTGCGCAGCTCGCGGGGCTGCTCGCTGCCTTCCAAGGCGGCTCCGGCTTCGCCGGCGCGAGTGAGGCGATTGTTGATGGCGGTGAGGAGCTTTTCGGTGACCGGAGTCTCGGTGAGCGGCAGCAGCAGGGCCTCTTCCAGGGGCGTAGAGCTGCGCTGCGTCTCTGGGTCGAACTTGCGGATGGTCTCGATCTCGTCGCCGAAGAAGTCGATGCGGACGGGGCGATCCTGCTCGGGTGAGTAGACGTCAATGATGCCGCCGCGGTGCGTGACCTGCCCGGGCATTTCGACGACGTCGACGCGGGTATAGCCGACGGAGAGCAGGTGTTCGAGCAGCATCTCCGGGATGTGTTCTTCGCCGCGGCGCAGATGCAGGGCGAGGCCGGCATAGTGCTCGCGAGAGAAGAGGCGCATACAGGCCGACTCCATGGGAGCGATGACCAATTTGGCGGTGCCGCTGGCGATCTTCCAGAGGGTGGCGGCGCGCTGCTCCTGGATCTCGGCGTGCGGCGAGAGGTTCTCGAAGGGGAGAACGTCGTGCGAGGGCAGGCGGAGGACGGTTTTGGGGTCGAGTGCTCCGGTCAGTTCGCAGGTCTCGATCAGGGCGCCGTGCAGTGCTTCGGCGGCCTTGTTGTCAGGGACGATGACGAGGCAGGCGGTGTGGCTCGCGCGGACGAAGTAGGGCAGATAGAGGGCGCGAGCGGTAAAGGTGAGTCCAGAGACACGACGACGCCCCACACCGGCACTCAGGTGGCGGCGCACACGTTCGTACGGCTCAGTATGTTCCAGTTCCGCAAACAGCTCGCGGACGAATGGAAGAATCATCTCTTCCTCCAGTGTAATTGGGGAAGTGGGGTGCAGGGCAGGCATGGAGACACCCGGTTATTTCTGACGGAAATCCGAATGATTTGCTGCTACGCTTGCGGCAACATATGCGTCACCTTGTTGCATGTTGTGCCGTTTTTCTATGCCTGTCGGCTGTTGCGCAGTTGCCAGCTCCGGGAGCATTTAGCGACTTCTCCCGTTGTGCCCATGAGACGTGTATGTGGCTTCCTTTGGGGCAAGAGGTGCGAAGCACGTTTTCTCGGGGGCCGTACACCTATACGGTTGCGTCTCCAGAACCCTCGGATGCCGGCGAGACTGAGCAGTTTGTCCTGAGACGTGGAGAGAAGGAATTACTCCGGACGGGACTGGATGGTCTTAGCGCCAGTGTTGCAGTGGTTTGGAATGAGGAGACCACCGCATTTGCCGTTACATGGAGCCGGGGTGGAAGTATCGGCGATTTCGTGACGAAAGTATTTGCGCTCAGGAATGACCAAGTGACAGAACTGCCTGGCCCCGCGAAGACTTTCAAGGAATTTCAAAAGAGACACCACTGTCCGGTTCGGGGGGAAAACCAGCAGGCCTTTGCCTGGGACCGAGCGACTGGCGGTCTGGTTATGGTTTATTCGGTTTACCCGACGGGAGACTGTGGTTTGCAGGGTGGCTATACCGAGGGCTATCTGATTGATCCTCATACGGGGAGCGACCTGAGGAGATTTACTCGGCAGCAACTGGCCGCTTATATGAAACATCATCCTCAGGATTGATAAAATTTGGTTCTGATGCCCACAGCTAGCGCGCTTTCGCCCGAGATTCTCGCCAAGTACCAGCCCGTGATCGGGCTTGAGGTCCACGTCCAGCTTCTTACCGAGACGAAGGCATTCTGCGGCTGCGTCAATCTCTACGGTGGCGAGCCCAATACCCACGTCTGTCCGGTGTGCCTCGGTTTGCCCGGAGCTCTGCCTGTGTTGAATGAACAGGCGGTAGAGTTTGCGGTCCTGACGGGAGCGGCGCTGAACTGCAAGATCAATCCGGTCAGCATCTTCGCGCGGAAGAACTACTTCTATCCGGACTCGCCCAAGGGCTATCAGATCTCGCAGTACGATAAGCCGACGTGCGAGCACGGCTATCTCGATATTCCTGATGGCAACGGTGGCCTGAAGCGCATCGGCATCACCCGTGCGCACATGGAAGAGGACGCCGGTAAGAGCATCCACGATGGCTTCCCGGATTCCGTGACGCGCAGCTACATCGATCTGAATCGCTGCGGCACTCCGCTGATCGAGATCGTTTCGGAACCGGATCTCCGCTCGCCGCAGGAAGCGTTTGACTACCTCACCAAGCTGAAGGAGATTCTGCTGTATGCTGGCGTCTCCGACTGCAACATGGAAGAGGGTTCGCTGCGTTGCGACGCCAATGTCTCCATCATGCTGAAGGGCGCGGACAAGTTCGGCACCAAGGCTGAGGTGAAGAACGTCAACTCGTTCCGCTTTATTCGCTCCGCGCTGGAGTATGAGATCGAGCGCCAGGTGGAGATTCTGGAGTCGGGCGGCAAGGTGGTGCAGGAGACGCGTCTGTACAACTCCGCCGAGGGTGTGACCTATTCCATGCGCTCGAAGGAACAGGCGCATGACTACCGCTACTTCCCAGAACCAGATCTGCCGCCGCTGCTTATCAGCGAAGAGTGGAAGAATGAGAGTCTGAAGGGCCTGCCGGAACTGCCTGAGGCCAAGCGTACGCGTCTGATTGCGGAGTA
>JABFXN010000265.1 GCA_013361705.1 Acidobacteriaceae bacterium | reverse complement strand
GTCGATCAGTAAAGCCGCCTGGCCTGCTACTTCCGGAAGCGAGGAGATGTCGCTTGTGATCGTGGGAATGCCGCAGGCCAAAGCCTCCAGCACCGGAATTCCGAAACCTTCATACAAAGAGGGATACGTGAAGATGGTTGAGGCGGCCAGCAGATATGGTTTGTCTTCCTCCGGAATGAAGCCCGTGAACTTGACTCGCGACTCCAGGCCGGAGTTTGCCACGGCCTCATAGATGCCGTCGTACATCCATCCCTTCATTCCCGCGATCACCAGGGTGAGTTCGGGATGTTTCGCGGCTATCGACACGAATGCGTCAACGAGTCGAGCCACATTCTTTCGCGGTTCCAGAGTGCCGATGTACAGGGCAAAATTCGTTCCCAGTTCATAGGTTCGCCGAACCCTTTCGATCTGGTCCGGTTCAAGATTGGTACGGAAGGCCTCGCTCTTTCCGTGATGAATGACCCAACTGTCATTCCGATAATGGTTGAAACGGGATCGGAAGTCGCGTTCTGCGGAATACGAGACGAAGATGAGCCCGTCGGCTAGATGTGCCGAGGCCCAGATAAACAGCCGAAAGTAGAAGACCTTAAATCGATCATGAAATTCAGGCATGTTGTAGAACGTCATGTCGTGAATCGTCACGATCCGGCGTGCCCCGAAGCATATCAGGGGCAACGAATAATGCGGCGAATGAACCACGTCGATGCGGTGCCAAAGCACCAGGATCGGTAGGATGATCTGCTCCAGAAGAAAACGAAACGGCAGGATGCGAAAGATTTTCGCGGGCACGCGGATCGTACGCACGTTGGGGCGTCCGCCGAAATCCATCGAGGAGTCGTCATCCTGGGCCAGGACAAAGAGTTGAAGGCTGCTCGGCATCGAAGCAAGCTCTCGAAGCAAGTTTGCGGCGTAGACACCCACGCCAGCCTTATTCTTCGTCACGCATGTGGCGTCGAACAGAACTTTCATTGTGTAAGCTGCTCTAACGCTACCTTTTTCCCATCGCGCATTCCCTTTTGTTTTACCTTCCGCGCATGACGGAAGCTCTTATGCAGGATCGCACGTATTGAATCCTGAAGGATGTGGAGCACGATCCAGAATGACGGTACCAGGCCGCGAAAGTGCTTGTGAAGAAAGAGAGCCCGTCCCCGCGCATTGTAGTAAAAGCTGAAGTCGGAGATACCGCCGCCGGTCAATCCACTTACCTTGTGCCAGAGTTTGCTCTGGGGCAGGTAGTACATGACCAGCCCTGCCTGTCTTGCCCTGTACATAAAATCGACATCGTCCCCGTAAACGAAATACCGTTCATCCATCAGCCCGATTTTCGCGAAGACTTCACGTCGAATCAGCACGCAGCACGTTGGTACATAATCGATCTTCTCCGGATGATTGTACTGGCCGCGATCTTGCTCATCGGCCCCCCGGTGGCATATACGGAACCCGAACCTCGGCTCGAAGCGACCTCCCGCCGTCCAGATTCTGTCTGGCGGATCCATGTAATAGATCAAAGGCGTGTCCATATCGCAGCCATGGTCAGACAGCCCTTGCACTAACTGCGCAAAGAGTTGCGGATTGAATACCACGTCATTGTTGATCAGCAGGACATATTCGCAACCCATCTCAATGGCGGCGCGAATTCCCTGGTTGTTCCCCGCCGCTACGCCTACGTTGGTTGGGTTCGCGATGACAAGCTTTTCCATGCCGGAATAGGCGTGGAGAAGGGGGATAGTGCCATCGGTCGAGGCATTGTCTACCGCAATCAGGCAAAACTCACTATGGGTCTGGGCGTTCAACGATGCGAAGAACTCATCCAGCATCGCCGCGCTGTTATAGGTCACCGTCACCACCCCGATCTTCCGTTGAACAAAGGCTTGGGGAAGATTGATGGTGGGATCCAGGTAACTAGCTCCGCCCATGAAGCAGTCCCTTTTCCGCCATCTCTTTCAGTGACTGTTGGTAAGCGTCCAACTGGGGCTCGTATCGTTCCGCCCATTCCAGGAACTGGCGTAGCCCGTCGTCGAAGCGCCATTGGGGTTCATAGCCGAGCAGAGCCTTCGCCTGTCCCAGATCGGCCAGCCCATGGCGAATGTCTCCATCCCGGAACGCCCCCGTGACTTCCAAGGTTGAGGAGCTTTGGTAGAACGACTTGACTTGCTCCGCCACGTGCGCCACCGTGGTGCGCTCGTTCGATCCCACATTGACCACGTGACAACCGTTGGCCGTGACCTCAAGACACCGTGCAGTGGCGCGCACGACGTCGTCGACATAGACGAAATCGCGGCTTTCCTGGCCATCTTCAAAGATCTCAAGCTTGCGTCCCGCCCGCGCCAGATTGCAGAAGATGCCCAGAATCCCGGTGTAAGGATTCTTGAGCGACTGGCCAGGTCCATAGACGTTCTGGTAGCGCAATCCGAAGGAAGGAATGCCGAGTACCTGGCCAAACATCATGGCAGTCTGCTCCTGCACCTGCTTCGTCAAACCGTAAAAGGACGAGGGCTGCGAAGGCGCCGATTCCGTGGTGGGAACCGTCTCACAGGATTCGCCGCATACCGGGCAAAGAGGATCGAACTTGCCCGCCATCTTATCTTCAACCGACCGCGCTGATGGATACACAATGCCATCCTTCTCGCACCGGTAAGCGCCTTCTCCATAGATCGCTCGCGATGAAGCGACGACGATGCGCTCCACCTTATGACGCGGGTTCTTGGCCAGCAACTCATAGAGGGTAGCTGTCCCACCGAGGTTCGTCCGCTCGTAACGCATCACCTCATACATCGATTGACCGGTGCCGGTCTCCGCGGCCAGATGAACGACGTTGTCCACTCCCTGCAGCGCGGCGCTCATCGCAGACTGATCGGCGACGTCCCCGGTAACGAGGCGAACGTGCGGAGCAAGATCGGCAGGCAGACGCTCATCCCCGGCATGGACCTGAGGAAGGAAGTTGTCGAGGAGGGTGACTTCTTGGCCGTTTGCCAACAGGAGGCGAGCCAGATGTGTCCCGATGAAGCCAGCGCCGCCGGTGATGAGTGTATTCAAAGATCAACCTTCCGCAGGATGGTGTAAGTGTTTTAATCCCGGCATATAGTATATAACCTCTGGCATGTGCCGAGGCCGCTGATGAGACGCTTGCAGGAGTTCTGGAATTTTCCCTTTTTTGAAAAATTGACCTTTCTTAAATTTGTCTACCATCACGCTAAGACACGTTTTTTTTACCGCTACGTCGTGGGTTCCATGGGCGAGCGCTGTGTGATCGTCCGGCCTGCCTCTCTCTATAACGCCCGTTTCGTTCACCTCGGAGACCGAATCCGCATCAATTACGGAGTGCGTCTCGATGCCATCCTGGACAAGCCATCGCGTGTCCCGGAGCTGCGGATCGGCAGCAATGTGAACATTGAACAGAACGTTCATATCATGTGCCACTCACGCATCTCGATCGGCGATAACGTCAGCATCACGGGACACTGCGCGATCGTCGACATCACGCATCCTTACGCAGACATTCACGACCCGCGTCCCATCGGGCAACGCATCCTTGATGACGATTCTTTCGTAGAGATTGGCGAGGGTTCGTTTCTGGGCTTCGGCACAGTGGTCCTGCCCAATGTGCGTATCGGCAAATACTGTGTCATCGGCGCAAACTCCTGCGTTACGCGGAGTATTCCCGATTACTCGGTCGCAGCCGGCAACCCCGCCGTCGTTATCCGGCAATACGATTTCACTAGTCAAAGCTGGGTGAGTGGAGGGACGGCGCGCGAGAGGGAAGTGTCATGATCGCCAACTTAAAAGCTGCATTGAGAAAGCATCTCCACCGGCCCCCTTCCGGGATGCTCGCCGGACTCGATGTACGTATCGATCGCCCGCACCGCATCTCCGCTCCTCAATGCATCAGCGTGGGCGACCGGTCCTGGATTGGCGCCGACGCGCTCATCACACCGATTGTCGAGTACGCCGGACAGCGCTATTCGCCGCGCATCTCCATCGGCCGCGATGTCTACATCGGTCCGCATGTGTATCTTGCTGCGATCCGTAGCGTCATCATCGAGGACGAATGCGTTCTGAGCGAACAGGTCTACATCAACGATTGTTCCCACGGCTTGCACCCCGATGCCGGGCCGATCATGGCCCAGCCTCTGGTGCATGGCGGAGATGTCCGCATCGGCAAAGGCTGTTTCCTGGGCTATCGCGTCGCGATTCTTCCCGGAGTCGAGCTGGGACCATACTGCGTCGTGGGCATAAATTCCGTCGTGACCAAGTCGTTCCCAGCCTATTCCATGCTGGCGGGTTCGCCGGCACGCATCGTCAAGCAGTGGTCCGCCGCGGAGCAGGCATGGCTGGCACCCGAACAGCCCATGTAGAATTGGGTAGGTCCGCTCCTGTTTACGCTGCCTGAATTTATAGCGTTCAGGGCAGAACTTGACCGCCATCGTTACGCTATGGCTGAAGGAGCCTGCAGGGATTCATGATCGATCTGGCTATCGCTTACAGAGTCTACCCGGGTGTTTCCAAAACTCCGGCCGCCTGGAGCGACGATAAGTTGAAACTCTCTGCATACTGCCTCTCCTCCTTCAAGCAATCCCTCGGTTCGCTTCGGGTCAAGATCTGGGCACTCCTCGATGGCTGCCCGCCCGCCTACGAAGCGCTTTTCCGGCAATACTTCAACTCCGACGAGCTGGTTGTGGTCAACCTGGATAAGATCGGCAATCATGCCACCTTTGCCATGCAGATCGACCTGCTTTCTCAACAAACCGAGGCCGAACTGGTTTATTTCGCCGAAGACGATTACGTCTACGCTCCAGGCGCGCTTGTTGAAATGGTCGAGTTTGCCCGGGCCAATGCCGATGCTCATTTCGTCACCGCCTATGACCATCTGGGCAACTACGATCTGCCCATCCGCCAGGAAAGGCATCTTGTCCGGCCATTCGGTTCCCGTCACTGGCGGACCTCCACTGCCACATGCCTGACGTTTCTCGCTACGCGCGCAGCCCTCCTGCGCGCTCGCCGTACCTTCGCCACCTACTCACGACACAGCGAAGATGGCAGCATATGGATGTCCATTACCCAGAAGCTGGGCCTATTCAATATTCCTGTATATGGCAGCACTCGTATCATGTTCAAACTTTGGCTAAAGGCCTGGTACTGGGGATGGACTCAGATTTTTTTTGGTGGCACGCTGCGCCTCTGGGGGCCGATTCCCAGCCTCGCCACCCATCTTGAATCCACGTGCCTTGCGCCAACGATCGACTGGAATAAGGAATTCCGGCGCATTGAGCAGGAATTTATCGATCGCCACGAATCTCTTTCGTTTACAACCGGGCCTGGACAAGTGTGACCTCCCGTCGCGAAAAGTTCCTCATCGCCAAGAACGCGATTGCCAATCTTGTACGCGGCGGTGCTTCCGCCCTCGTTGCGGTCCTTCTTCCCTCCTTTCTCACCCGTTCCATGTCTACCGAGGCCTTCGGGGCATGGTCTCTCGTGCTGCAGCTGAGCGCCTACGTCAGCTATCTCGATTTCGGCATTCAGACCGCAATCGCCCGCTTTGTCGCCCATTCTTCTGAACGCGGGGAGGCCGAGCATCGCGATCGCATCGTCAGTACGGCCATGGCCTGTCTTGCGTCCTCTACCTGCATTGGTTTGCTC
>JABFXN010000225.1 GCA_013361705.1 Acidobacteriaceae bacterium | reverse complement strand
GTGAGACGTCTGCGTCTTCTCCACTGCGCAGGATGTCGCCATCTACGCGCAGGCTCTGCTCGACAAGCTTGCGGGCCGGCCATCCGCCTTCCCACTCAAGACCGAGACACTGAAGCTGATGGCTCAACCCGAGCAACCGGCAGGAGCCAAGTATCTGCGCGGCTATGGATGGGACATCGACTCGCCCTATTCCAGGCCACGCGGCGATCTCTTCCCTGTCGGTAGCTTTGGACACACCGGTTTCACTGGCACCAGCCTGTGGATGGATCCGCGCAGCAATACGTACGTCATCCTGCTGGCCAATGCGATTCATCCCAAGGGACGTCCGCCGGTCACGCCATTGCGCGGAAAGATCGCGACGGCAACCGCGCAGGCACTCGATCTCTACACACCTGGATCAAAGACAGCGACAGGAGGAGAAATCCTGCCAGGCATCGACTCTCTCGAAGCGCAAAGCTTCGCGCAGCTCAAACCGCTACTCGCGCACCATAACAACCATCTGAACATCGGCTTGCTGACCAACAATACCGGGCTCGATCGCAACGGCAAGCGCACCGTCGATATCCTTGCCCACGCCAGCCTTTCTGGACTGAAGCTCACGACTCTCTTCTCGCCGGAACATGGCATTCTGGGAGCCGAGGATCGCGAAGGGATCGAGTCAAGCAAAGACAAAGCCTCGGGCCTGCCTGTCATCTCGCTCTATGCATCGGTCGCTGCTCGTCGTCCGAAGCACGAAGATCTTGCCAACCTCGATGCCGTCTTTGTCGACCTGCAGGATGCAGGCTTCCGCTACTACACCTACGAGGCCCAGGTAGGCTACTTCCTCGACGCTGCCGCCCAGGAAGAGCAGCAGTACCATCATCGTCTCGACATCGTGATCCTAGATCGTCCGGCGATGCCTGCAGGCACGACCGTCGGCGGACCGCTCTCCGATGCCGGCCACGACGGCTACACCAACTACATGGCGGCTCTGCCGTCACAGAACGGCATGACACTGGGCGAGGTAGCCCGGTACTTCAACCAGAACAAACTAGGCCCGAACGGCAACCCGCTGGACGCGCCATTGACCGTCGTCCGCACGCAGAACTACATCCGCGGTCTGTGGTTCGATCAGACGGGACTGCCGTGGCAGAATCCGAGCCCGAACCTGCGCACCATGGCCTCTGTGACCATCTATGCAGCACTCGGCCTGGTGGAGACCTCCAATGCCTCTATCGGCCGCGGCACCGACTTTCCCTTTGAACAGTTCGGGGCGGCCTGGATCAAGGCAGATGAGCTTGCGACGTACCTGAACAGCCGCAAGATTACGCAGGTGCGCTTCGAAGCCACCACGCTGAAGGTCGCCGAAGACGAGCACAAGTATCCGTTTCACGGACAGTCGATCCCAGGCGTGCGCATTGTCGTTACAGATCGCACGAGACTGGATGGTCCGGCCCTGGGCCTGGAGATCCTGGCGGCACTGCATCATCTGTATCCGCAGCAGTTCGACCTGGATCGGGCGAATCGGCTGGTTGTGAATCAGGCGACGATCGATGCTATCAAGGCGGACAAAGATCCGCACGATATCGTCGCGTCGTGGGATGCGGGATTAACCGAGTTCCGCGAGAAGCGGGCGAAGGCCCTGATCTACGGCTATCTTCCCTGAGACCACTTCTTCCAGGGCCCTGCCGACCAACAGAAGGACAGGCGCGTGACCGGGCTCCAGCGTATGCATGGTGCCGACACGCCCGATCACCACAGACTGCTCCGGCTGACCTGCACGAGAAACCGCAACGACAGGTGTCGTTGCATCCATCCCGTTGGCCAGCAACTCGGCTCCGGTGGCAGCAAAGTCGCGTCCCGGCATGTACACGGCTAGTGTTGCCTCGTCAGGCAACATTCCCTGCCAGAGCGGCGGAGCCTGCTTGCCTTCGGCATGAGAGCCCGTTGCCAGGATAAGCCGCGAGGCGGAACGGCGGTCCGTCAATGGTGTCTGCAATGTGGCTGCAGCGGCGAAGACAGCCGACACTCCTGGCACAACGACGGTGGGGATGCCTGCTTCGCGCAGCGCATCCAACTCCTCAGCAGCCCGGCCAAAGACCATGGGATCACCGGACTTCAGGCGAACAACGGAGAGCCCCTTACGAGCCTCCTCGACCAACATGGCATTGATTGCCTGCTGTGTAATGCGGGCACGGCCGCAGCGCTTGCCCACGGACTCCACCAGCGCTCCAGCGTGAATCAGCGCCAACACCGAGCCGGGCACGAGATCGTCATGCAGCACCAGGTCCGCTGTCTCAAGAAGGCGCACCGCTCGCACCGTCAGAAGCTCAGGATCGCCAGGCCCTGCACCTACCAGGTAGACCACACCTTTGCGTGCCGTCGTCATTTCCGCGTCACCTCAGCGGCATGCTCGCGAGCCATCGTACGCGACGGGCAATCGTCTTTGTTACAAGTTTCACGCTGGGCAAGCTGATGCAGAATCCACTTCCGCTCATCGTTGGCGACCGGCTCCATCTCGATCACCTCGCGGCGCAACTTACCAACCTCAGCGAGCCACTCTCCCGTATCAGGCGGAAGCTGCGCATCGATCTCCTTGCGCAAACGCTGCGCCAGAGCCGGAGACTCACCTGCGGTCGAGATCGCGATCTGCAGATCGCCCCGCTCAACGATGGAGCCGTAGTAGAAGTCGCAGTACGGCGGATCGTCGACAGCGTTGACCAGAATATTCGCGGCACGCGCCTCGTCGACGACGGCCCGGTTCACCGCGGCGACGTTGGTTCCGGCAACCACGAGGAAGAAACCGGCTGTATCTCCGGTTTGCACCTCACGCCCGTGCCAGGTCACGCGTCCAGCCGCAGCCAGCGCACGAACTGAGTCGTTCGCCTCCGGCGCAATTACGGTTACGTCAGCACCGGCACGCAGCAGTCCCTCCGCCTTTCCATCCGCAATCCGGCCAGCGCCTACGACGAGACATCTACGGCCGTCGAGCTTCAGGAACATCGGGAAGAGACTGCTCATAGACTGTTACTCCCCAATCGTCGCCGGCCCTGCTCCTGCGAGCTGGTTGCGAAGCTCCTCATCCGGGGTGCGGGCAAAGTAGGAACGCAGGTTCTCGCCCTGCTCACGCTTGGCCAGGTAGCCACGCAGCAGGCGCTCGATGGCCTCCGGCACTTCGGTCGCAGCCGCGCGATAGCCAATCGGACGCGCCGGACGCTGATACTTGCCCACTGCCCCGCCGACGGCGAAGTTGAAGGCATCGACCATCTTGCCGTCCACTTTGACCTTCTTACCTTCCAGACCGATATCGCCGATCCAGTGCTGGCCGCACCCGTTCGGGCAACCGGTCACATTGATGCGGATCTGCTGATCGAACTGCGGCAGACGCTCCTGAATCTCATCCACCAGCCACTTGGAAAAGCCCTTGGTTTCGCTGATCGCTAGCTTGCAGAACTCGGTACCAGTGCAGGCCACGGTTCCACGCCAGAAGACAGAACCTTCAACATGCAACTCCAGCTTGCCGAGCTCCGCCGCCAGCGCCTTCGCCTTTTCTGTCGGAACATTGGGGACGAGCAGGTTCTGCATGATGGTAGTCCGCAGCTCGCCGTTACCGAACTCGTCGGCCAGGTCGGCCACCTTCTCGAGCTGCTCGCCGCTCAGGCGGCCACGAAGAACGCTCATACCAACCGTGCTGAGGCCCTCCTGCTTCTGCTTGCGGATGCCGCAGTGATCGCGGAACACATCCTCGGGAAGCACTTCCTCGACCGCCGGCTCCAGCGCGAAGCTAACCCGCTTCTGTAACTCTTCGGTGAAGCTCTCAGCCGTCCAGCCCTGCTCCATAAACATGTACTTAATGCGGGCCTTGGCACGGTCCTTGCGCAGCGCTTCCTGGTCCCTGAAGATCCGCAGAACACCACGCACGGCCTCGACGCACTGCTCCGGCTTGAGGAATACCGGCAGGCGAACCGCCATATGCGGCTCCTTCGAGAGACCGCCACCAACCCGCAGGCTGTAGCCGAGCTCGTCGCCACGCTTGATCGCCGTGAGCGAGAGGTCGTTGATCTCCGGATAGCAGCACCACACCGGGCATCCGCTCACCGCGATCTTGAACTTACGAGGAAGGTTGTAGAACTCCGGATTGCCGTTCATCTCGGCCGCAACCTCTTTAGCGAGGTCAGAGGCATCGGCAATCTCTTCCGCATCGATGCCAGCCAGCGGGCAGCCGGTTACGTTGCGGACGACGTCGCCGCAGGCGCTCTTGGAAGATAGTCCGACCTTCTGCAGCTCCTGCACAATGATTGGCAGCGACTCAATGGTGAGCCAATGCAACTGGATAGCTTGCCGTGTAGTGACGTCACAGAGATTCCGGGCGTACTTCTTTGTCAGGTCGGCGACCACGCGTGCCTGCTTGCTGGTCAGGAAACCGGCGGGCACGGCAATACGCATCATGAAGTATTCGGTAGCCTTGCCCTCGCCGCCAACGCCGCCAACAGCCCCAATCCCATCGCCCTGGGTGTAGATTCCCCACCACTTGAAGTAGAGATGTGCCCATTCCGAAGAGACCGACTCATGACCGGCCTTCGCAAACGCCTCCACATCCGACCAAGCCTCCCATGGGTTCTTGGCAAGTTTCAGGCGCTCAGTCTTCTGGGCCTTGGTCTCTTTCACGGGCGGCGCGGTCTGCACTGCATCAAGCGGCATCATGGCGTTGCTAAGTTTCCTCGAATCTTAGGGTTAGACGAAAATTGTGAAGCTCAAATAACAAAGCCCGCGATTAGAACGCGGGCGCTGACTGCGGAGGGATGCTCAAAGACGGTGACGTCACACGCAGCAGCAGACAGCCGGACAACAACACGTATTTTTCGGCGTCTGCATATCCTTAAGGCTATCCGTCGGACGAGGCGTAGTCAAGTCTGCTTAATCTGCGTCGGCGAGGGCAAACTTATGCCGTACGTCGGAGCCCCGGACCCAGAAAATGACATCCTCGGCGATATTGGTGGCGTGGTCCCCGCTCCGTTCCAGGTTCCGGGCGATGATGATGGCGTTCAGGGCGTAATCGGTGGTCTCAGGCTTCTCCTGCATGAGCTCCACCATCACATCCTGGACCTCACGGTTCATGAGGTCCATCTCGTCGTCCATGGCAAGCACCTGGTCGGCGATGGCGGCATCGCCCTCCACTAACGCCTGGATTGCCAACTGGGTCATCTTCCCGGCGTGTTCCCCCATACGCACAATGTCCACCGGCAGGGCAACACGCGGTAGTTTCTCGAGCGAACGAGCACGCTGGGCGATGTGGACACTCTGGTCGCCAATGCGCTCAAGGTCGCCATTGATCTTGATCACCGAAAGGATGAAGCGCAGATCGATCGCCATTGGCTGCTCGCGGCTGAGCAGCTCGTACGCCATCTCGTCCACCTCCCGCTCGGCCGCATTGATTGCGGCTTCGATTTCCAGGACGTGATCGCAGAGCGACATGTCGCCGTTGACATAGGCCGTCACCGAGTACTCCAGCACCTGATGCGCCAGCGCTGCCATGGCGAGCAGCTTATCCTTCAACGCAGCGAGTTGTTGGTGGAAGTGGATGCGCGGCAAGCGGGCGACCTCTGCTTTCTATTGAACCGGACGATGCCTCCCTATTCAAGCACGTATTCATCGCCGCGTGCCGGGATCTCCACCGGCAGCCGGTAACGTTTTTCAATCTGCGCCTTTAACTCCTCCTGCGCGTCGGGCTCGCCATGGACCAGAAAGACCTTCTTCAACGTCTTCGTGACCGGCTCCATCCAGTCCAGAAGCTCCTTCTGATCGGCGTGGCCGCTCAATTCGCCGATTGAGTCGACCTCAGCACGCAGACGCATCCATTCCCCGAAGACGCGGACCTCAGGTTCGTGATGCTCAAGGCGACGGCCCAGGGTGTTTTCCGCCTGATAACCGGTCAACAGGATCAGGTTGCGAGGGTCTGAGATGGAGTTGCGCAGGTGGTGCAGTACACGGCCTGCCTCGCACATTCCCGAGGCCGAGATCACGATGAACGGCACGTGCATCTGGTTCAAAGCCTTACTCTCCTGCACCGTCTGGGTATAGGTCATCTGCTGCCAGGCGAAAGGAGTAGTCAACTCAGCAAAGGTCGTTAAGTCTGCATCCCACTCCTCTGTGTGTTTTTCGAAGACCTGGGTTACGGTAGTCGCCAGAGGACTGTCGAGAAAAATCGGAAGCTCGGGAATCTTCTTCTCCCGCATCAATTCATGCAGCATCATGATCACCTGCTGGGAACGCCCCACCGCAAAGGCAGGCATTACGACATGCCCGCCGCGCTGAACCGTACGTTTGATGAGAGCGGCCAGCTTGTTCTTTACCGGACCGATAGGCTGGTGCAAGCGGTTACCGTAGGTGCTCTCCATGATCAGGTAGTCGGCGGCCGGAGCAGACTCGGGATCTTTGATGATGGGAAGGCTAGCTCGACCGACATCACCGGAGAAGAGCACGCGTGTCGTCTTACCGTTCTCCGTGCCTTCCATCAGAACGCAGGTCGAGCCCAGCATATGGCCGGCGCCATAGGGTGTGACCGCAAATCCCTCGGTCGAGGTGGAACCATTGAGAGCCTGGCGTTCGTGCAACTGCATTGGCCTGAAGAGTCCGATGGTAGCCGCCGCGTCTTCCGTCGAGTACAGCGGATCAACCGGCTGCTCAATGGCTCCATTGCGCCCGATCGATAACTTTCGCCGCGCGCGTTTCCGGATGAACTCAACTTCACTCTCCTGCACATGGGCTGAGTCTTTCAGCATGGGATCGCATAAATCGATGGTGGCCGGTGTGGCGTAGATGGGACCGCGGTAGCCCTCGCGGACAAATCCAGGCAGGTTTCCTGAGTGGTCAATGTGTGCATGGGAAAGAACGATGGCGCTGACGTCCTCTGGGGGAAGAGCGAAGTTCGTATTAATCTCGCGGGCTTCACGCCGCCGGCCCTGAAACAAGCCGCAATCAAGCAGGATGTTGCGTCCAGCGCACTCCAGGTGATGAGAAGATCCGGTAACCGTACGGGCTGCGCCCCAGAATTGCACACGAATGGCCATGCGGGCAGCTTACATGTTCGCCCGGCGTAGCGTCCCGCTGGCGAACCGTAGTTGAAACCGTGTATCGTTCCATTCATCCATCTCGTGGCCGAGCGGATGGAATCGAACAGCAAGCTAATTTTTCCTTCGACGGAGTTGCCATCGTGTCCCTTCTTCGCTGTACCCTTCCCCTCCTCGCTGTTGTCGCCACCTTTTCTACCGCCGCGGTCGCCCAGGACCCGCCAGCAGAAGGCAAAGATCTCTTCAAGAAGAACTGTGTCATGTGCCACGGCGAAGACGGCGCCGGTTCCGACATGGGCAAGATGCTGAAGGTCAAAGACCTGCGCTCCAAAGAGATTCAGGACATGACCGACGACAAAATCAAGGACGTCATCAAGAACGGCAATGGCAGCATGCCCGCCTTCAAGGGCACCTTCACCGATGACCAAATCGATCAGCTTCTGAAGGTGATCCGGAGCTTCAAACCCAAAAATTGAATGATGGAAGAATTGAATAATGGAATAACGAAGGGCGCGGCTTTTGCCGCGCCCTTTCCGCTTCGCTTCTGATCTTATTCAATCCTTCCATTATTCAATCATTCAATTCTCAAAGAGCTTGTGACAGATCCAGGCCTTTTCGTTCCTTCGCCAGGGCCGTCATGATCGCCAGAATGACCGCGACAATGGCGACCGTTGCGCTGAGAACTACCGTCAGGTCGCCGCCGAAGTGATGTTCGGCGATCTTCTCCTGAAAGACGTCGTTGCGTGACGAGAGTAGATTGCCAAGCTGGTACGCTACGCCCGGAAAGGTTGCGCGTACAGCTGACGGAGCCATCTCATTCAGATAGGCCGGCACAACTCCCCACGCTCCCTGAATGGCGAACTGCATCAGGAAGCCTCCGAGTGCGATCAGGACAAAGTGATGCGTCCAGGCCCAGAGCGGAATCATCGGGATGGCACGCAGCGCGGCCAGGATGATGGCGCGCCGTCGACCTATCCTCTCCGACAAGCTGCCGAAGGTAATGCCGCCCGCCAGTGCTCCGACGCTGGAGACATTCGAGATCATCCCCTTCCAGAAGTCGTTCGTCCCACGGTCGGCCTGTAGGAAGGTCGGATACAGATCCTGAGATCCATGGCTGAAGGAGGTAAAGGCGGTCATCAGCAGAATGAGGAAGACGAACGATGGAAGGTACGTCCTGATGTCGTGCATCGAGAGTCCCCTCTTAGGAGCCACGGCAGTCTCGCCACGCCCTGCGATCCAGGCCGGGCTCTCTTCCACCTTGCTGCGGATGTAGAAGACAAGCAGTGTGGGCGCAGCACCGATGATGAACATCGTCCGCCAGGGCGCCCAGGGGCCGCCAATATGCAGATGCGGGAAGACAAGGGCGTAGACCAGGCCGGCGATCAGGTTGCCGGTAACGTAGCCCTCCTGCAACAGGCCGGAGAAGAACCCTCGCCTCTCCTTCGGCAGCGTTTCGAAGGCGAGCGCGGCGCCGACACCCCATTCTCCACCCATGGCAATGCCGAAGAGCGCGCGGGTAATCATCAGGAAGGTAAGCGTGGGTGCAAAAGCGCTGGCGAGCTCGAAGATCGAAAAGCTGATGACGTTGAGCATCAGGGTACGGCGGCGCCCCCAACGCTCAGCCAGAGCTCCGAAGATCAGCGCTCCCAGCGGCCGCATGGCCAGCGTCCAGAAAGTACCTTCGACGACAACAGCGCGTTTGACGTGAAAGTCCGCGGCAATCGCCGTGATGCAGAAGTTAAAGATAAAGAAATCAAAGGCATCCAGCGACCAGCCGAGAAAACATGCGATGAATGCATTCCTCTGCGACGGCGTCAGACGCTGGTGGGCGCTATTCGGATTCTTCACGGTGGCCCGATGCTACCACAGTGGGTGGTTACTCTTCCTGGGCTTCCTCACCACGAAACGCGAGGACAGCGGCCGGGATAAGGACCACGCCGAGGCAAGCAATTACAACGATCAAGTCGTGCATAGCAACACTCCATGTCATGCCCTTTGGCCATTCAGGTCTGAGCGCCTTTTATGTCGGCCGGGCAATCGTACGACATCAAAAGTCATCATCTCAGAGAAAATCCGGTAACTCAAGTAACATTTTAAAAATGTTACTTCCGGTGCACTCGTTTTTAGGATGCCCCGGCCTTGCGAGGGGATGGCTCGGTGTCCTCAAGCTTTTCCCGTACACTGGCGGGAATGCGGTCCGTTCCCCCAACTGCTTTACGTGCCGTCGCAATCGGAGGCGGTACCGGTCTCTCCACGCTGCTTCGCGGTCTGAAGCGGTATGTTGCTGTTTCCGGACCTGGCATATCTACCTGTCCCGACGGTTCCTGCCTGCTCGCCGATCTGGCGGCCATCGTGACGGTGACGGACGATGGAGGCTCCTCCGGCCGTCTGCGTGAAGATTTCAACATGCTGCCGCCCGGAGACGTCCGCAACTGCCTGGTGGCGTTGTCTGAGGATGAACATCTGCTCTCGCGGCTCTTCCAGTACCGGTTCGGACAGGGAGAGTTGCAGGGCCACTCTCTGGGAAACCTCTTCCTCGCAGCGCTGGACGACCTGTGCGGGGACTTCGCCCAGGCGGTACAGCACTCCTCGCAGATTCTGGCCACCCGCGGACGCATCTACCCGGCGACCACGGACAATGTCTCGCTCGCGGCCCTGATGGACGACGGCAGCCACGTTCACGGAGAGACCAGCATCACGGCGAGCAAGCAGCGGATTCACGAGTTGTATCTCGAACCGGCTGAGGCGCATCCCGTTCCTGAGACGCTGGAGGCGATCCGTCAGGCAGATCTCATCAGCATTGGGCCTGGCTCCCTTTACACCTCGCTGGTCACCAATCTGCTGGTCCGCGGTATCCCTCAAGCGATTGCCTCGGCAAAGGCGACCCGCATCTACGTCTGCAACCTGATGACCCAGGCGAACGAGTCCTTGGGCCTGACCGCCTCGCAGCATATTCAGAAGATCATGGACCACGCCGGCGGCCACCGGCTCTTCGACTACGCCCTGATCAATACCGCCCCTATGAGCGCTGCATCGCTGGCGCAGTACGCCCGCGAGGGCCAGGCGCCGATCGTCGCCGACCTCGATGCCGTGCGCGCCCTTGGAGTCGAACCAGTGACCGGAAACTTTGTCTACGAAGGCGCCGTACTGCGTCACGACTATGACCGCGTAGCAGAGGTCATGTTGCAACTGGCTCTAAAAGGCAGACCCTAACGTGAAGCGCTCGAAAGAATGGCAGATACTTCTGCTGCTGGTACTGGCGATGGGCATCTGCTTCATCGACCGCGGCAGCCTGTCGATTGCGCTCACCAGCCTGAAGCGCGACCTCTCTCTGGACGAGAAGCAACTTGGCCTGCTCAGCTCTGCCTTCTTTCTCTCTTACACGCTAATGCAGCTCGCGGTCGGCAAATTGCTGGAGCGGTTCGATGCCGCCAAAGTCTTCGGCCTGGCCTTTGTCGTCTGGTCACTGGCAACCGCGGCCACCGGCCTCAGCCGCGATCTACATCTCTTTGGCATTACCCTCAGCAGCTTTACCGTACTCTTCACGCTGCGCCTGATCCTCGGCTGTGGCGAGTCGGTAAGTTTTCCGGCAACCTCGGCATTGATCACAAGGCTCTTTCCCGAAGAGTTACGCGGTACCGCCAACAGCCTGATCGACGTCGGCACCAAGATCGGCCCCGCGCTTGGCATCATGGCCGGCACGGCCATCGTTGCCGCATCCGGATGGCGCATGATGTTCCTGGTCCTCGGCCTGGGCAGCACGCTCTGGATTCCGTTGTGGTTCGTCGCCACTCGCTCGATCCGAGTGTCACGCGCGGGTGAACGGGCGTGGCCTCCCACTTACATGCAGGTCGCGGCGCAGCGACAGTTCTGGGGTGCAGCCATCGGCCACATCGGAAGCAACTATGCCTGGAGCATGTTCGTAAGCTGGCTTCCGTACTACTTTGAGCAGCGCTATCACTACAGTGCGAAGCAACTGGTGGTTGTCAGTTCTCTGCCCTTCTGGTGCCTTTCGGTAGCGTGCGGCGTTGCCGGTGTGGCCTCGGACCGGCTGGTGCGGCAAGGCCGCAATGCAGTGATGGTCCGTAAAGGTACGGTGTGCATCGGCTGCATTGTGGCAGCGATCTCTTTGATCATTGTCGTGGCGTCGAATCGGCAGGCCGTCAGCATGGGAGCGATGATGATCGCCAGCTTCGGGTTGGGCCTCTTCACCTCCAACAACTGGGCGCTCACCCAATCGCTGGCCGGACCACGAGCCGCGGCAAAGTGGACGAGCCTGCAGAATCTCTTTGCAAATCTCTCGGCAACGCTTTCCGCTTGGTTGACTGGAGCGACTCTGGCGGCAACCCATAGCTTCGCCGCGGCCTTCTCGATTGCCAGCGTGTTTCTGCTGACCGGGACCGTCTTCTATTGGTTCGTGATCAATGCACGCGGGCAGGTGACATGGAAGCACGAGCCTGAGGCGGTTGCTTCATCCGCTACGCAATAGTCTAAAATCACCACGGCTCCGGGTGCCCCCGGTCCCTCGGGGACATGGGCCCGGCTTCAAGACATCCGAAGCGTTCTACCTATACCGGCTTCTCCGGCCACTGATGACGCGGATAGCGGCGCATTAACTCACGGCGAACCTCCGGATAAAGCCGCTGCCAGAAGCCCGCAAGGTCGGTTGTTGTCTGCACAGCACGATGATTCGGCGCCAGCAGATGAACTACCACCGGCGTGCGGTCACGGCCGATATGCGGCGTCTCCTGCATCCCGAAGAAGTCCTGTAACCGCGACTCTATCCATGGTGGTTTACCAAGATCGTAGTGCACCTTCACCCAGCGCCCGCCGGGCAGCTTCAGTTTCGCGGGTGCAACCTCATCCAGACGACCGGCACGCTGCTCCAGCAACGGCAGCAGATCTGTCGACGCTACCTTGCGTAGCTCCGCAAAGCGCTTGAGCCCATAACAGAGCTCGCGCAGCGCTCCTTCGATATCGAGGCTCTCAACACCGGCAAAGGCGACACGCGCCTGCAGTTCGGACAGAGCTTCCGGATCGACAAAACGCTCGACACCAAGCGTGACCGCCTCATGCGCGAGCACAGCTGCGGCCTCTTCTTCAGTTGCAGGGCCACGCGATTCTTCCAGCACCAGGCCGTCATACTCCAGTGAACTGATCGCCTCTGCACGTTCGCCTTGACGATTCCAGACGACCTCGCGTTTCTCAAGGACACGCTCCGGAAAGAGATCGATCAGCCACTCCGGCTCCATGCGTGCCGTCAGGCGAATCAGCGGGGCTCCACGCTCCTTGCGCTCCTCTGCGTCGATCGCCAGAAGAAACTCATACGGACGCGGATGCCCGAAGACCTCAGCTCCCATGCCGCCGGTAAGCATGACGGTATTGCCGGCGCGGCGGCGAGCCACACGATCTGGAAAGCCTGCCAGCACGCTGATCAACACCGCATCATCATCGTGCTTCGTCTGTTTCGCGGGACGAGCCGCGCGCTTCAATTGGTCGACCTGACGGCGCACACGCTCGTCCATCGGCTGATCCAGCGCTTCAAGGATGTCGCCCTTCTCGATCCGCACACCTGAGGCAAGCAGCCCGGCGAGCGCGCATCCGCTCTCGCCAACACCGCGGCGCATCGACTCCTGCACAACGCGCGCGAGACGCGGTTCCACCGGAAGCCTGGCGAGTTGTTTCGCGGACTCTCCTGTCGCTCCCAGGCGATCGAGCAATGCATTGGCAGCCGCAATCGCTTCTGACGGCGGCGCACCAAGCCACGGAATCTGATCAATATCTAGCCCCATCGCACGAAGTCCAAGGACAAGACCACTGAGGTCTTCACGCACGATCTCGGGACGATCGACCTCGGGACGACGGCGGAAGTCCTCTTCGGCATACAGCCGAATCACGCGACCAGGCGCGGTCCGACCGGCCCGTCCTGCTCGCTGTTTGGCGCTGGCCTGACTGACGCGCTGCACCTCGAGAATCGGCAGCCCTGTCCAGTGCGAGTGCCCGGCGATACGGGCCAGGCCGCTGTCCACGACTGCCGTGACGCCTTCCACCGTTACCGAGCTTTCGGCAACATTCGTCGAGACGATGATCTTCTGCTTCGACGCCTTCTGCACAGCCATGTCCTGCTCGGCGGGAGAGAGTTCTCCATAGAGCGGAGTCAGCAGGATGTCCCTTCGGCGGGCGATGGGCTCCAGCTCACGGATGGCACGGCGGATCTCAGCGACACCGGCCAGAAAGACCAGGGTGTCTCCGGTCTCCCCCTCAGCCAGCAATGTCTCTACGGCCCGGGCCACCTGCTGCTCTAACGGGGCCGCGGAATAACCTGCGTAATCAAGCTGTAGCGGAAACGCGCGGCCCTCGCTGCGCACAATCGGGCAGTTATCGAGATACTGAGCAATCGGCGCCGCATCGAGTGTGGCCGACATGACGATGATCTTCAGGTCTGGACGCGTCGTCGCCTGCAACCGCCGCAACAGTCCCAGGGCCAGATCGCCATCAAGATGCCGCTCGTGGAACTCATCGAGCACAACGGCGCTGACACCCTTGAGTTGCGTATCTGAGAGCAGGCGGCGCGTCAGCACGCCTTCTGTGACAAAACGCAGCCTCGTCCGTGGGCCGGAGACCTCTTCGAAGCGCACCTGGTAGCCGACCGTCTCGCCGAGCTGCTCACCCATCTCCTGGGCGACATAACGCGCGGCCATACGGGCCGCAATGCGCCGCGGCTCAAGAACAATGACTTCGCCTGGAAGAATCTTAAGTAGCGCCGGAGGCACGCGGGTTGTCTTACCCGCGCCCGGAGCCGCTTCAATCACAAGAGAAGACGTTGCGAGGAGATGCTGGACAACCTCCGGCAGGATGAGATCGACCGGAAGCTGTTTTGAAACGTTCACATCTCCATCGCAACACGCAGTGAGTCGAGCGTCAAATGACCGGGGCTACGCCATCTCGAAGACGATCTTCCCGCCCTTAGCCAGAGCGGCGTGCTCGAAGGTCAGCCCTTCATGCTTTTCGCCGTTGAAGGTAATGCTCTTCACGATGGCCGCATCGGCTGAGCTGCGTTTGGTCTCGATGGGCAGGGTCTTGCCGTTGCCGACCTCAAGCGGTGCACGATCGAAGAGCGGCGTGCCGACATCCCAGGTCGCGCTTACAGGATCGACCGGATAGATACCCAGAGCGCTCAGCACATACCAGGCCGACATCTGGCCGCAGTCCTCGTTGCCTTGCATGCCGTCTGGCTTGTTGTCGTACATCGTCTCCATCAGGCTGCGAAGCCGCTTCTGTGCTTTCTCTGGTACGCCTGCGTAGTTGTAGAGATACGCAATGTGATGGCTGGGCTCGTTGCCATGCGCGTATTGACCGACAAGTCCGGCAACGTCAGGCGGCATGTCCGGCGGCTGTGTGGAGTCGGCCGAGAACAAATCATCCAGCTTCTTCTCAAGCGCCTGCTTGCCGCCCATCAGCTCTGCCAGGCCATTGGGGTCGTGCTGCACGCTGAAAGTCGTAACCCACGCATTGGACTCGGTATAGTCGCGCCACTTGCGCGAAACACTGATGGCATTCGGAGCGAACGGGCCAGCCCAATGACCGTCAGCGTACTTCGGACGAATGAAGCCGGTCTCCTTGTCGTAGAGATTGCGGTAGTTCTTCGAACGCTTCTTCAACTGCTCCGACTCCTGCGTCTCGCCCGCAGCCTTCGCAATAGCCGCAACGGCAGAGTCGTCGTAGGCGTAGTCCATCGTCTTGGAGGCATTCTCTTCCTCGACATCGCAGGGGATGTAGCCGTACTTGCGATACGCTCCCAGGCCGCGATAGTCATCGACCATCGCGCGTTTGCGGAAGACCTTGTAGGCAGCCTTGGCGTCGATGCCCTGGAAGCCCTTCACCAGCGCTTCCGCTACAACCGGAGCCGAGTGATAGCCGACCATGCAGAAGGTCTCCTTCTGCTGCAGCGGCCAGATGGGCACGCCGCCCGGGCTCTGCTCAGCTTCACGGATCAGGCAGTTGACCAGGTCAGGCACCTTCTCCGGAGCGATCAGCGTGTAGAGCGGATGCAGCGCGCGATAGGTATCCCACAGCGAGAAGGTCGAGTAGTTGTGCAGCCCCGCAGGCAGATCGTGCACCTTGCCGTCCATGCCCGCATACTTACCGGTCACGTCGTCAAAGAGCGTGGGCGCCAGCATGGTGTGATACAGGCCGGTGTAGAAGATCTCCTTGTGGCGAGTGTTCTCCGTCTCCACCTGGATGGCGCCGAGCGCCGCCTGCCATGCTAAGTGCGCCTTGTGCTGTACCGCATCGAAGTCCCATTGAGGAACCTCGGCCTTCAGGTTGGCCAACGCGCCTTCGGTGCTGATACCGGAGATGCCTGTCTTGACCAGGATCTTCTCTCCTGCCGTGGTATTGAAGTGAGCCACGACCTTCAGACGCGGCTCGTTGGAGGTCTCTCCCTGCACGGGCTTGTCGTCGGCAAAGATCTGGATCGAGTCGGCGGGACGGGAGAACTCCATCGCGAAGTAGATCTCGCGTCCGGGCGACCAGAGCTGCGTGCTACGCCCGCCGGTCAACATGCGGTTGCCTTCCACCTTCACCTTGGCCCAGTTAACCTTCTGCGGATTGCCTTCGATCAGATGCGTCATGTCGAGCATGATCGTCGCGGACTTCGATTCCGGGAAGGTATAGCGGTGGACGCCGCAACGCTCTGTCGCTGATAGCTCGGCAAAGATACCGGAGTCCTTCAGCTTGACGCTGTAATACCCCGGACGAGAAACCTCTTCGTCATGCGAGAAGCTCTGCTGATACTCCGACGGCGCCAGCTTTACCGCTCCGACCCGCGGCACGACCAGGAAGTCGAGCAGGTCGGCGGCGCCTGTACCGCTGAGATGGGTATGGCTGAAGCCAAGGATGGTCTTGTCGTCCCAATGGTATCCGGAGCAATGATCCCAGCCCTTTACGCCGGTATCGGGGCTCAGCTGTACCGCTCCCCAGGGCACAGTTGCGCCCGGATAGGTATGTCCGTGACCGCCGGTACCGATGGCGATCTTCACATATTTGGTCACGTCGCTGGAGGCGGGTGACTTCGCAAAAGCTGCAAGGGGGAGAGCGTCGGCTACCGCCAGACCAGCGGAGACCGCGGACAGAGAACCAAGAAAGCTACGCCGTGTGATCACGGCTAGAACTTTATCAAGAGTCTCCCTGTCCGCGCATCCTCACTTTGTCCTAGGGGCCACGGCGGCGGGCTCCACCTCAGGCTTCAGAATCTGCGTCAATACGTGCCCCACCGCAGCGGAAGGCTGATTGATGCGCAGCAGCGAAGCAAAGGTGGCAGCGATATCTACCGGAGCAACTCGGTCGTGATACGTGCCTGGAATGAATGCCGAACCGTAGAAGTCCAGCGGCACGTGACGGTCATACGAGTACGGCGCATAGTGCGTCGTGCCAGTTGCCCCGCCAGGAAGCTGGTATTCACCGAAGAGGGCAAAGACCTGCCATCCGCCATTTGGTGAGTAACTGTGCTGCAGCAGACGGCCGAGATCGTTGCTCGGCAGATCGCCCGACGCCATCTGCGCCTTCGTGAACACGCGGCGCACCAGCGGTTTCGATGCCGGCTTCGATCCGGGAAGTCCCGGCTGTGTCTTCGCCATCACCTCAGGCAGCATAGCGGCCACCATGTTTTCGGCGTCGGCCTCAGACATATGCAGCTTCTCCCAGACGCGCTGATCCAGCGGGAAGTAGGCGTATTCCCCGCCCTGCAGCAGGAACTTCTGCGGATTGCCAGGGGAGAGCTTCTTCGTCAGCTCCTCGTTCATGGCATCGATCAGACCGGCGTATGAAAACGTATTTGCCGGCATGCCGAGCTTCTGCGTCTCACCGACCGCCGGAGCAACACCGTGATCGCCTGACATGGCTACCCAGACATTCGCCATGCCACCGTCGACATGCGCATTCAGCCAGGTAAAGAACTTGTCCAGCTCTATATCGGCCCCATCGAGCAGGGCTCGCTGCTTGGGATCGTTCGGCCCAACGGCATGTCCGAGGATATCGGTAGACGACAGGCTGATCGTCACCATATCGGTGACCGGATGCTTGCCGAGCTGCTCCGCATCGATGAGACTCTCTGCAAACTCGAGCTCATAGCGGATACCCGCCGGAGTGGAGCCAACCTCGTTATAGAAGTTCTGTCCCGCGCCCCCAACCTCTTTCGTCGCCGCTTCAGCCTTACCACTGGCGTTGAACTTGGCGACATACGCCGGCAGATCGTTCATCCAGTAGGTCGAGGTGATAAAGCGGCCGGACTTTGCATCGATCCAGAAAGCTCCCTGCGTGGCATGGCCCGAGGTCAGAATCGCCGCGCGGTCTTTCAACGAAACGCCAAAGACCTTTGCTTCACCATGTGTCGCCAACACGATCTCATCGCCGAGGGTGGAAGCCATCAGGTTCCGTGGCGACTGGCCAGGAGTAATGGTCGCTCCGGCAGGCGCTCCGACCACCTTGTAGTCGTCGTCATCCACAGAGGAGTAGACATGCTGCGTAGAACGCGAGAAATCCCACCACTGGTTGGCCTGGATGCCATGGCCATCCGTATAGGCTCCGGTACCTATGGTCGAGTGACCTGGAGCCGTATGGGTATTGGCGTAGTCGTAGTAGCAATCGGTAAAGTGCGCGCCCTTCTTCAGGAACAGGTTGAAGCCGTTCGCGGTCTTAAAGTCGTCGCGATACCGGTCAAGATAATCGCCGCGCATCTGGTCCAGAACCAGAATGACCACCAGCTTCGGTTTTGCGTGATACTCATCGGCCACCGCCGAAACACATGCCGCCGCCATGGCCGCGGCCGCTACAGCCTTCCCCAACAAACGCATCCTAGGATTTTCCTCTCGTAGAAAGCATATTCACGAACTGGCATACGTACAACAAGACACAGCCAGCGAAAGAAACTTTGCGTTTTACCCCCGGTTGTTTATGTACCGGAGTTGCTTTTCATCTGGTTTGCGATCCAGAAAAAACCACGCTAATCCACTGCACGACCCGCAAACACAAAAAGAGAGGCAAGAAACAATGTGCTGGGAGGAGAGTTCCCACTTAGAAAGGCTCGCCATCCAAACGACAAAAATAGAGCCATTGAAGCTAAAGCAACCGCTCCGCCTCCGATCACATAGGTCATCACAGTCATGGTCGTCATCTTCTTCACAAAGGAATAAGCTGGATAGCCAATGCTGATCGCGATCAGTTCGCCGCAGATGGCGTAGAGCAGAAAAACTGAAAAGATATCGTGCCAATATCCGAATCTGGATTGATGCTGATTAAACCCACCAAAAGCGACCTTAACCACCAAAAAGACCACCGGCGCGGCCAGAGCCGAAACCATATATCTACCAATCCGCCAAGTGCTGGTCTTCCATTCCATTTCTATTGCTGAGAGCCCCACGCTTCTATCAAGCATTCATTACGGATGGCATACATAGAAACAAAAGCGGCAGACGTTTGTCACGTCTGCCGCCGGAATAAGTGGCTCTTGTCTAGTAGAGAATCTTCAAACCAAACTGGACGATACGGGGCTCGAAGGTGCTTGAGACCACCCCACCGCTGGTCGGCGCGCCACCCAGCGTGCCACCCAGACCGCCAGCAGGCAGATACAGATTGGTGTGGTTGAAGATGTTGTAGAACTCCGTACGGAACTCAGCCTTCAGGCTCTCGATCGGCGTGGAGAACTTCTTGTTCACCGCGAGCGTCGTCTCGTAGAAAGCAGGCGTACGGCCCGGGTTACGCGACGCATTGCCGAACGGGCTGAGTAGGTTGTTTGCGGAGTCCCGGGTCGCCGGCAGCGTAAAGGCCGCCAGGTTCACGTACTGCACATAACCGGTGCCCGCTGCGCGAACCGAACGTCCCTGCGTGACCGGAGCTCCGGCAACACGGTTCGGACGATAGAGATTCGCACCACGATAGCTGGCGCCGATCTGCGGCGACACGGCTGTCGCCGAGTTCGGTGTATAGGTCAGGTTGAATGGCGTTCCCGCCTGCAGGGTATTGATAGCGCTCAACTGCCATCCACCCAGAACCGAATCGACAAAACCGTTGGTCTTGTTCATCCAGCGGCGGCCGCGACCCCACGGAAGCTCGTAGACCAGGCTGGTGACGTTCGATACCGGAAGGTTGTAGTCAGACTGAGCGTAAT
>JABFXN010000151.1 GCA_013361705.1 Acidobacteriaceae bacterium | reverse complement strand
ACACTCGCGTCACATCACAGGGCAGGAACGCTGCAGCTTACGATATCGGACGATGGCCGCGGTATTGATCTTGAGGATCTTCGTTCCACGATCGTAAAGCGCCGGTTGAGCACAGAGGACATCGCCGCCAAGATGAGCGAAAGCGAACTGCTGGAGTTCCTCTTTCTGCCCGGCTTCACCATGAAAGAGGCAGTCACGGAGCTCTCAGGCCGAGGCGTGGGGCTCGATGTTGTGCAAACCATGATCAAGCAAGTGCGCGGCGTCATCACCGCGTCGTCGCAGCCCGGCAAGGGCATGCAGTTTCAGCTTCAGTTGCCGCTCACCCTCTCGGTGATTCACACGCTTGTGGTGACCATCGACAACGAGCTATATGCGTTTCCGCTCGCGCACATTCTTGCCACGCTGAAGGTGAAAAAGGAAGAGGTCGCTTCGATCGAAGGGCGTCAGCACTTCCATTTCAAAGGCAGGCAGGTTGGCCTGGCGACGGCGCACCAGATCCTTGAGGGCAAAGATGCCGAGATCGATGCCGACGATCTATCCGTCATTGTTGCTGGAGATCAGGAGAGTACTTACGGCTTGGTCGTAGATCGTTTTGTCGGTCAGCGAGAGCTGGTCATTCAGACGCTCGATGCCCGGCTGGGCAAGATCAGGAACATCAGCGCCGCTGCCTTGATGGATGATGGGGCGCCGGTATTGATTCTGGATGTCGATGACATGCTGCGCTCGCTTGAAAAAATTACCGCAACGGGCCGCCTGAGCAATGTGCGGGCGAGCGCGCATGAAGCCCGGAAGCAGAGCAAGCGCGTGTTGATCGTTGACGACTCGCTCACAGTGCGAGAGCTGGAGCGAAAGCTTCTTACGCAGTACGGTTATGAGGTAGAAGTAGCGGTAGACGGCATGGATGGCTGGAATGCAGTCCGCGCGGCCCATTTCGACCTGATCATTACGGACATCGATATGCCGAGGCTGGACGGCGTTGAGCTGATCAAGCTTATCCGGCAGAATCCGAACCTGAAATCACGGCCGGTCATGATCGTCTCGTACAAGGATCGCGAAGAAGACCGTCAGCGTGGTCTGGAAGCCGGTGCGGACTACTATCTGACGAAGGGGAGTTTCCACGACGAGACGATGTTGCAGGCTGTTATCGATCTGATCGGCGAGGCGGGCGCATGAGGATAGGCATCGTGAACGATATGCCGCTCGCCGTGGAAGCGTTGCGGCGGACGTTGTTGAATTCTCCGGAGCATAGCGTGATCTGGATCGCGGAGAACGGCGCCGACGCCGTAGCCCTCTGCGCCCAGGAGACGCCTGACCTGATCCTGATGGATCTGCTGATGCCGGTCATGAACGGCGTAGAGGCCACGCGCCGCATCATGGCGTCCACGCCCTGCATGATTTTGCTGGTCACCGCCAGTGTGCAGGAAAACAGCAGCATGGTGTTTGAGGCTCTGGGGCATGGCGCTTTGGACGCTCTGGATATGCCTGCCCTGTTTGCCGATGTCTCCGATATCGGAACAACGGCATTGCTGACGAAGCTCGAAAGCATGGAAGGGCTGCTCGGTAAGCGCCATAGGGCGGACAAGGCCGTCCCTGTCCACAGCGTACTGCCTGCCCGGCAACCGCGCCTGGTCGCCATTGGCTCCTCGGCGGGTGGTCCGGCGGCATTGGCGTCGATTCTGGGCCAGTTGCCGAAGGATTTTCCAGGAGCCATCGTCATCATTCAACATATTGACGAGAAGTTCATTCCCCAGATGGCAAAGTGGCTTGGACAGCAGTCGGAGCTTCCCGTACGCCTGGCGGCGGAGGGAGATCCTCCAAAAGCCGGCGCTGTCCTTATCGCAGGCCGCAGCGATCATCTCACTTTCAAAACAGCAAACTCGATGGGATATAGTCATCAACCGAGCGATTATGTCTATCGTCCTTCGGTCGATGTTTTCTTCAAAAGTATCTGCAAACTATGGGCAGGAAAGGCCATCGGGATTCTACTGACGGGCATGGGGCGTGACGGAGCCCTCGGTCTGCAGGCAATGCGGCAAAAAGGGCATTACACCATAACGCAGGATCAGAAGAGCAGTGCAGTGTATGGCATGCCAAAGGCGGCGGCGTCTCTGGGCGCAGCAGTCGACATTCTGCCGCTCGACAAGATCTCCCATCGGCTTATCAATATCTTTGCCGAACAGAAAGAGGTGCGATTTTGAGCTTCGATGCCTCCAACATACATCCATTTGCTGCTGCTGACCCACCCGAAGATTACCTCGCCATGGTTCTGTTGGTGGACGATCAGCTTTTGGTCGGCGAGTCAGTAAGAATCATGTTGGACAGTCAGCCCCATATGGAATTCCATTACTGCCCCGATGCCGTCGATGCGCTGAGGACAGCCAAGGAAGTAAGACCTACCGTCATCTTGCAGGACCTCGTTATGCCGGGTGTGAATGGGTTGGACCTGGTTCGTCAGTATCGCGCGGATCCGGCTACAAGCAGCATCCCGATCATCGTGCTCTCCAGCAAGGAAGAAGCCTCGGTTAAGAATGAGGCGTTTAAGGCGGGGGCAAACGACTACCTGGTCAAGTTGCCGCACGAAGTAGAGCTGATCGCCCGCATCAACTATCACTCGAAATCGTACTTAAACCAGCTACAGCGTGACGATGCGTACCGTGCCCTGCGCGAGAGCCAGCGTCAGTTGCTGGAGATGAACTTCCAACTGCAGCGGCTGACGAATCTCGATGGCCTGACCGGCCTGAGCAATCGCAGACACTTCGATCAACACATGGAGGCGGAGTGGAAACGTGCGATACGGTCACAAACCTCCATCTCGATCCTCATGCTCGATGTCGACCACTTCAAAAGCTATAACGACACGAATGGGCATCTGGCGGGCGATGAGGTGCTGAAGACAATCGCGACCACGATCCAACAGACCTGCCTGCGTTCTTCTGGGACTGCCGCACGTTTCGGCGGCGAAGAGTTTGCCCTGATTTTGACGGCGACGGATATGAGTGAGAGTTCACAGGTGGGAGAACAACTGCGCCGCAATGTTGAAGCCCTCCAGATTCCTCACGGAGGATCGGACACGAGCCCATTCGTCACCGTTAGTCTCGGTGGAGCCTCGACGATACCGCAGGAAGGGGATGCGTTCCTGCGTCTTGTCGATGCCGCCGACAAGGCGCTCTATCGAGCGAAAGAGGCTGGACGGAACCGGCTTGTCTTCTCGGAACCAGAATAGGCCTTCCGAGCGGCCACCCCAAGAGCCTGCCAACACAGCACGGCAAAATAAAACTCATAGCCGCAAGTGGGTACTAGACTAATCGCGTCAAGAAAGAGGCATCTTTTAAGGAGATGATTCGTGATCAGATCCGTTCTATTCCTCAGCCTGCTATTCCCTGGATTCCTCGCACCCAGCCTACCCGCACAGCAGCCCCGCGAGGCAAATGCCTGGAAGCAGACGCTCACCAAACGCCTACCCCTGCTCGGCCACCGCAACTGGATCCTCGTCGTCGACTCTGCCTACCCATTGCAGACCTCACCCGGCCTTGAAGTGATCGAGACCGACGCTGGCCAGGTCGAGGTCACAAAAGCAGTCCTCGCTCAGATCAAAGACTCCATCCACGTCCGCCCAGTCATCTTCATGGACGCGGAGCTGCCCTTCCTCACCGAAGAAGACTCCCCCGGAGCGAACGCCTACCGTCAGCAGATAGCTGCAGCACTCCATGACTACACCGTCCAGGACGCGCTGCACGAACAGCTCATCGCGCAGATCTCCGACGCCGGCAAGGAGTTCAAGATTCTCGTCCTCAAGACGCGCCTGACCGTACCTTATTCCTCGGTCTTCATCCGTCTTGATTGCAAATACGTCAGCGCCGATGCCGAAGATCGCTTACGTGCTCGAATGAAGTCCAGTGCCCGTCATTGAAGACATGCCAAGGTATTTTCTTCAAGAATGTGCTTCCTCATGCGGAATCTTTTTTGCGGTGCCATGCTGCTGTGCCCATTCTGTGGTGCCCCTCCATACAGCCTCCGGGGTCGCTGCTGAAAGCAAGCTGATAGGGCGGCTGGGGGAAGGTCTGATCCTCGCCCCGGCGGGGAAAGGGTGGGAATCTCCGCGGCAAAGGCACCCCAAATCTGAAAGCTTGTGTGTCAATCATCCAGTTTTTGTGTAAGCATTGTTCGCCCGCGATGGGCGGCTGTGCCATGAGGCGAACGATGAAGCTTTTATTGCCCATGACGGTAGGCCATCCGCTCCCGAGACATGAGAGCGGCTGGTCGGCACAAAGCCGGAAAGATCGGCTTGGACCGGGACGCGAAGACCGGACGCGACGAAGCGCTCCGCCGGGATCGATAACGATCCTCTCCGTGTTAGCCGGGGATATTGCCGTAGCACTCTCCAGGCCCCGAAATCCATCCGCGGCAAAAGGAGAACATCCATGAAAACGTACCAGGGAAGTGAGATCCGCAACGTAGCTGTAGTTGGGCATGCGCACAGTGGAAAGACAACCTTGATTTCCGCGTTGCTGCATGCCGCAAAAATGATCGATAAGCCCGGACGGGTTGAAGACGGAACAGCCGTCACAGCCTATGACGAAGAAGAAGTTGCCAGACGAACAACCATGCAAAACGCCGTTGCCTTCGCAGAATGGCAGGGCGTCAAGATCAATGTTCTCGATACTCCCGGCTTCCACATGTTCTGTCACGAAGCCCGTGCCGCCATGCTGCCGGTCGAATCAGCCGTCGTGGTGATTAATGCGCAAAATGGCATAGAAACTGTCACGGAACGAGTTTGGAAGTTCGCGGAAGAGTTCGATCTTCCTCGGGTTGTCGTTATCAATCAAGTCGACCATCCGAAAGCCGACAGTTATAGCGGACGCGAGGCAATGCTGGAAGATATGCGCGAACGCTGGGGGCGCCACCTCGTTCCTGTCCAGCTCCCCATCGTCGATGAATCGGGTTTTCACGGAGTCGTCGACCTGGTCACTATGGAGGCCTTCTTCTACACGCCCGATGGTGATGGACGCGGGAAGATCGGCGAGATTCCCGGCCCCTTGCATACACGCGCAAAGGAGGCCCACGAGGCCCTGGTCGAACTGGTCGCCGAAGGCAAGGACGAACTCATGGAAGAGTTCTTCCGCGAAGGCACCATCCCGGAGCAACACCTGATCACTGCACTGCATGAAGCCATTCGCGAAGACCGCATCTTCCCGGTGCTCTACACCAGTGGAGGCCGCAATGTGGCCACAGACCACCTGCTCGACTTCCTGAAGGTCTACGCCCCTGCTCCGATCGAGCGTGAGCCGGTCGCAGCTCGTGCCCTTAAACAGGCAGTCGCCGTTCACGCCGACGGACACGGTAACGGCAATGGCGACGGAGCCGCAGATGAGATGGTCACGCGCCACGTCGATGACCAGCAGCCGTTGGCACTCTACGTCTTTAAGACCATGACTGACCCTTTCTCGGGCAGAATCTCCTTCTTCAAGGTGATCAGCGGGATGGTCAAGAATGACGCCACCGTTGAAAACTACTCCCGCAAGGAGCAGGAGCGCCTGGCCCACCTGAGCGTTATGCAGGGACGAAAGGCCATCGAGGTTAGCGAACTCCATGCCGGTGATATTGGCGCGGTGGCTAAGCTGCGCGTCACCCTTACCGGAGACACACTGGGGGCTAAGGGACAGGA
>JABFXN010000017.1 GCA_013361705.1 Acidobacteriaceae bacterium | reverse complement strand
AGCACGGGAACCGAGGCTGAGTTGTCCTCGCGGCGCGATTCGCTTTGATGACACAGTTAAAAGGCCCGGCTGTCGCCGGGCCTCGTCTGGTGCAGAGTTGAAGCGCAGACTTATGCCTGTGCTTCCTCCGTCGAAGCGGCGAGCTTGGTAGTCGCGACGGTCCAATTGGCCTCGCCGATCTTGAAGCGGGCAAAGCGGCGAACCGAGATATTCTCGCCAAGCTTTCCGATCTTCTGCGCGATAAGCTGCGCGATCGTGACCGACTGCTCCTTGATGAAGGGCTGCTCCAGCAGGCAGACCTCCTCGTAGAATTTGCCCATCTTGCCCTCGAGCATCTTCTCGATGATGTTGGCCGGCTTGCCGCTGGCGGCAGCCTGGGCGCGGAAGATCTCCTTCTCACGCTCGATGTCCTCGGCCGTAACCTCTTCCTTGCCGACGTAGCGAGGATCGGTGGCGGCGATGTGCATCGCGATGTCCTTCAGCAACTCCTGGAAGTCGTCAGTGCGGGCAACGAAGTCGGACTCGCAGTTCAGCTCCAGCAGAACGCCGATCTTGCCGCCGGCGTGGATGTAGCTGCCTACCAGGCCCTCGTTGGTCGAGCGCGAAGCCTTCTTGGCCGCGGAAGCCATGCCGCGCTTGCGCAGCACGACGAACGCCTCTTCCATATCGCCCTTGGCCTCCTGCAGCGCCTTCAGGCAGTCGCCCATGGGAGCGCCGCTCTTCTCGCGGAGTTCCTTTACCAGCTTTGCGTCGATCTTTGCAGTCTCAGTCGCCATGTTCCATTTCCCTTCTTTTCCGTTCAAATCTTCGTTGATCTGCCATGCCGCGCACATCAATATCCGGTTACGCGACAGGCATACAAAAAGAGCGTGGTTGCCAATGAACCGGCAGCCACGCTCCCTTGTGAAAGTTCGTGATCTGCTTAGGCGCCGGCTTCGGCGGGAACCTCAGTCTCGCTCTCCGTCTTGCGGATGCCGCCACCCAGGGCAGCTTCCAGATCGACGGTTTCTTCTTCTTCAGCTGCGGCTTCCGGAGCAGCAGTTACGACATCGCCCTCTTCGCCGTCCTCACCGAGGAAGTGCGACTCGGGCTGAACCGGGGTCACATCCTGGTACTCGTCAGCAAACGCCTTGTCGCCAACCATCTGCACGCCCTCGTGAGCGGCATCGGCGATCTTGGTCGTAAACAGGCGGATGGCGCGCAACGCGTCATCGTTGCCGGGGATAACGTAGTCCACCACGGTGGGATCGCAATTCGTGTCGACAACGGCAACCACCGGGATGCCCAGCTTGCGGGCTTCAGAGACGGCGATAGCTTCGTTGTTCGAGTCGACGATGAAGATCGCATCCGGCAGGCGACGCATGTTCTTGATGCCACGGAGATTGGCATTCAGGTGCTTGCGCTCGCGCTCCAGGCGGATGACTTCCTTCTTCGTCATCAGCTCATAACGGCCGTCGGTCGACATCTCGTCCAGCTCCTGCAGACGCTTGACCGACTTCTGCACCGTAACCCAGTTCGTCAGCAGACCGCCAAGCCAGCGGTTGTTGATGAACGGCATACCGGCGCGCTCGGCTTCCTCAGCGATGGCGTCCTGCGCCTGGCGCTTGGTGCCGACGAACAGAACAGTCTTGCCAGAAGACGTCATGTCGGTGACGAACTTCGCAGCTTCCTTGAACATCTTCAAGGTCTTCTGCAGGTCAATGATGTAAATACCGTTGCGCTCGCCGAAGATGTACTCCTTCATCTTCGGGTTCCAACGCTTGGTCTGGTGCCCGAAGTGTACGCCTGCTTCGAGCAGCTCCTTCATCGTAATCGTTGCCATTGAGGCTCCTTCATCAGGTCATCGAGCCGGTACAACAGAGCGGCCGATTGATCCCGTTCGTGGGAAATTGAACTACTTGCCGGCGGCAGCCGAAGCTACCGCCGGGTCGAACCAAAACCAGAAGCCAGCGACTAGCGCTTGCTGAACTGGAAGCGCTTACGGGCGCCCTTCTGACCGTACTTCTTACGCTCCTTGGCGCGGGCGTCACGGGTCAGCAGGCCATCGGCCTTCAGGGTCTTACGCAGCTCGGGATTCACCTCGAGCAGGGCGCGGGCAATGCCCATCTTCACGGCATCGGCCTGAGCGGCAACGCCGCCGCCGGCAACCGTCGTCACCACGTCGAACTGACCCTCGACCTGAGCGGTCTGCAGGGTGCGCTTCGCCGAAGCACGCTGCTGCTCGGTCACGAAGTAGACGTCGCGGGGCTTGCCGTTGACCGTGAACTCGCCCGATCCCGGGCGCAGAAAAACACGCGCGATCGCCGACTTGCGGCGACCCGTGCCATAGTACTGAACCAAATCCGCCATAATCCTCTCGAATCCCCTACCGTTATGCAGTCAGCTCAACAGCCTCAGGCTGCTGGGCCAGATGCGGATGCTTATCTCCGCGGTAAACCTTCAGCTTGGTCGCCATCTGGCGGCCCAGCTTCGACTTGGGCAGCATGCCCTTGATCGCCTCTTCCACGATCGCCTCGGGCTTGCGCGCCAACAGCTTGTCGAACGCTTCCTCGCGCAGACCGCCGGGGAACCCGGTATAGCGGCGATAGATCTTCTGCTGGCTCTTCAAACCGGTCAGCTTGATCTTCTCCGCGTTGATCACGATGACGTGATCACCCGTATCGATGTACGGGGTGTACTTCGGGCTGTTCTTGCCGGTAAGAATGTTCGCCGCGCTGCTGGCAAGACGTCCAAGGGTCTTGTCGGTCGCGTCCACCACGAACCACTTGCGATTGATGTCCTTTGCGCCGGGCACAAACGTCGACATTGCTGCTTCTCCTGAAACCAAAATCCTACGAAAACGACTAAAATTTCGCTTCCACACGGCCAAAACGGGGCAAGAAAGATGCGCCCGGACCTGCCAGGTGGACTTGCGCTCAATGCAGTGGGTGCTTTCGGGGTCCTTGTCCGTCAAGCGGACGCTACCAGGAGTCGGGCCTCATCGCCGATCAAACGGCTCTTTCTGCCCATTCACCCCAGGCTGCCCCAGGTGGATCCACGGCGGAGTTCTCGCCTCGAAAAGGCGCAGAACTGCGCGAGATTTAACAGTAGCTCACTTTCAGGGAGGAGTCAACGGAGGTACTCCTCACAGAGCCAACTTCAGTCTAAAGCAATTTCCCTGTTACGGACTAACCCATGCAGCGGTGGTTCATTGCGGAAATCGCCCATGGCTTCAGAAGCCCTGCTCTACACCCCGGGGAAAATGCTCAAGCCTGGAAATCCCATCCAAAACCCTCCAGCCCGAAGGCGCTCCACCGAAAGCATTGTTCCGCCCACTGCTATCCGGTACCCTTGCCCCCATGCGGCGCTTTTTCTCCCTCTTCCTCGCTCTGCTTGCCTGGTTCTCCCTTTCGACCTCCTCCGCCCGGGGCCAGTCCACTGAAGCCGCTCTGACAAAGCGCCTCGCCGGCCGGCAGTTCCTGCTGCGCGGCTGCTGGCAGAGCGCGAACCTCTGGTTCACCGCCGACGGTCGCCCGCTAAACGACTACCCGGAGCTCCCCTTCACCCTCGCCGGAGTCAAAGTCGACCACATCAAGCTGCTCAAGAACGGTCTCCAGATCGAAGCGCACCGCATGGGGTTGGAGATCGACGCCAAAGCCCGAGGAGCTGTGCGCTGGGTGCCCATCACCCTGACCGATACGCCTAACGACCACGCAGCAGCCGAGCCCCTTCAGTTCCACATCAGTCCGCCATCGTCCGGCGACTACGCCGCCGCCCTCGACGCCATCTTCGCAGACAGCGTCAACGACCTCGCTCCCCGCCTGCCCGTCTACTGGCAGACAGCGGCCACGCAGTTCTTCGGCCAGAACGAGCCTCCTTTGCCCGAAGCCTCCCGCCTGCACGGTCCCGACCTGAAGCACTATGCCTCCCTGGGCACCTTCTCCGGACAAGACCAGAACCAGACAGCCTCCGGCAGCAGCCCTCAACCAACTCTGCTCTCGGGCGCCAACCCAGACTTCACGCCCGCCGCCCGGAGGCTGAAGTACGCGGCTGTCGTCATCGTCCGCTTCACCGTCAATACCGACGGCTCGGTCAGCAAACCGCAGGTCGCTCAGCCCGCCGGTCTTGGCCTGGATGAAGCCGCTGTCGCTGCGGTGCTCCAGTACCGCTTCCGTCCCGGCATAGTTAACGGCAAGCCACAGTCCACTGAGATTGGCACGGCCATCCGATTCCAGATGCACTAATGGAATTGAAGAATTGAATGATTGAAGAACCGGATTAGAGGTACGGCGGAACAGCCGACCGACCTCACATCTGGATGGGATGGTATGGGCACTTTATAGTCACCGTTCTGCTTCTCCGCGTCCCCGCAAAGACAAATGCGGCACGGAATGTAATCAATTCCGTTTGCTTCGCAACAAAAACAGGTACAGCGGGTCACGCACGCTAAAGCGCGAATCTGCCCAGGACCTGAAGCATGAGCGATTTTGCTGTCCAACTCGATTTGCAACAAGCCTCAAACACCGTTGAACTTGCGGTGATTCTGCCGACTTACAACGAGTGCGCCAATATCGTCGAAGCGATCCACCGCACGCAGACAGTCCTGGGCAACGTGCCGCACGAGATCATCGTCGTGGATGACAACTCCCCGGACGGTACTGCGGATGTGGTTCGCCAACTTGCCCGTCAGGACAGCCGCATCCGCCTTATCCATCGCATCGGCCGTCGAGGTCTCTCCTCGGCCGTGATCGAAGGCATGCTGGCATCCACCGCACCAATGCTCGCTGTAATGGACGCTGACATGCAGCACGATGAAACAGCCCTCCCCCGCATGATCGAGAAGATGCAGCGCGAGCATCTTGATCTGGTGATCGGAACGCGCAACGCTCACGGCGGCAGCATGGGAAACTTCGCACGCATCCGTGTACGCATCAGCCAGCTCAGCGCGCAGCTTTCACGTTCCGTCTGCCAATGCGAGGTCTCCGATCCGATGAGCGGCTTCTTTCTGGTGCGTGATGACTTCTTGCGCTCCGCAGCTCCTCGCCTGCAGACCGGCGGCTTCAAAATCCTGCTGGACCTGCTGGCCTCCAGCGATCGCAAGCCGCGCATCGGGGAGATTGGCTATCGCTTCCGTACGCGCATGCACGGCCAGTCAAAGCTCTCGTTCCACGTCGCCGTCGAGTATCTATTCCTCATCGTGAACAAGCTCACCGGCGGACATCTCTGCCCTCGCTTCACGCTCTTCGCACTCACTGGCGCTAGCGGGCTTCTGGTCCACTTCACCGTTCTGGCAGCCATGCATTTATGCCTGCGTGCAAGCTTCGTCAGCTCACAAGCGGTCGCGGCATTCGCAGCAAT
Source organism: Acidobacteriaceae bacterium (assembly GCA_013361705.1). GTDB lineage: Bacteria > Acidobacteriota > Terriglobia > Terriglobales > Acidobacteriaceae > Terriglobus. The sequence continues at coordinate 345 of JABFXN010000017.1, read as the reverse complement.
GAGCACCAACTTCGCAGTCAATAACGCGCTGCAGCAGAGCCGCCTGCGCGGACACCGTGCCTGGACCGGCTACTTGCGCTTCCTTATGCTTTGCGGTCTTGGCGCAATCTTCTCTGTCTCCTACGCCAACCGTCTCCACCTCTCACACACGCCTTGGGCGTTGGCCGCGCTCGCCGGCATCGCTATCGGTTCTGTGTGGAACTACGCCATGACCCAGATATTTACCTGGGAAGCGCCACAAACGCGGCGCACGGTAAGCCTCTCCAGTTAGACTCCGTAAGGATGCAGCGTTCTCACAAGCAGCTTCTCGCAGCAGCTCTGGTTGCCGCTTACACCGCGTTCGTT
>JABFXN010000362.1 GCA_013361705.1 Acidobacteriaceae bacterium | reverse complement strand
GCCGAGCACTTTGCCCTCGCGCAATATGGCGCCGAATCGTTCCAATGCCTCACTTTTCGTTGCTGCTTTGCCGTTCAGCAGTGGATGGCGAATTCTCTGATTGCTCTCCACAAACTCGTAGCCAAACCGTCCACGATCGCAAAGAAAGTATGCATTCACCTCGTGGTTATAACGATTCACGATGCGGCGCAGCGTGCCATATCGCTCACCGACAGTAGTATTGCAGCCCAGCCCGCAGTGAACACAGATCGACGGCGCCATCTGAAGATCCCACTTACGTGTGTAGTGGTGCTTGAGTGTTGCGTCGGTAAATACGCCCGTCGGGCAGATCTCAACCAGGTTGCCGCTGAACTCGTTTTCAAGAACGCCGTCTTCGTGGCGACCGAAGTAGACTGTGTCGCGCAGATGAAACGCGTTCAGGTCGTCGCCACCCGCGTATTCGCGATAAAAGCGCACACATCGCTGGCATTGAATGCAGCGGTTCATCTCATGATTCACCAGCGGACCGAGGTACTGATTGCGAAACGTTCTCTTGCCAAAGCTATAAACGCGTGACCGGTGTCCGGTCATGACCGTCATGTCCTGCAGGTGACATTCGCCCCCTTCGTCGCAGACAGGGCAGTCGTGCGGATGGTTCTGCATCAAACCCTGGATAACACCGGCACGAAATGCTACGGCTTCAGGGTCGACGATGGAGATGCGTGTGCCCTCGGCAGCCGGTGTCATGCAGGCCATGACGAGCTTGCCGCCCGTGTCTTGCTCGTTTCGGAATTGCTTAACGGCACACTGGCGACACGCGCCTACTGAGCCCAATGCTGGGTGCCAGCAGAAATACGGAAGGTCATACCCCAGCGAAAGACAGACGTGCAGCAGGTTCTGTTTCGGATTCACCTGTCTAAGCTTGCCGTCAATATAGATAGTCGCCATAGTCATCTCCAGGGACACCGATGTTCGTCGATGTGCCGGCGAAAATCTTCAGCGAAATATTTGAGCGCGCTCTGAAGCGGCTCGACTGCTCCCGGTGCCAGAGCGCAGAAGGTATTGCCCGGAGCAAGAAATTTCGTCTGGAACATGAGAGTCTCCAGATCACGAGCGCTCCCGTGGCCTTGCTCCATTGCGAGCAGAAGCTTCTCCGTCCATGCCAGCCCGCTCCAACATGGAGTGCACCAGCCGCACGATTCCTGCGCAAAGAAGTGTTCCAGATTCCAGACCATGCCGACGGGGCACGTCTGGTCGTCCAACACAACCATGGTTCCCGTGCCCAGTCGGCTTCCAACCTTCTGCACATTCCCGTAGTCCATCGGAGTATCCAAATGCTCCTCTACAAGAAAGTCCGTCGACGCTCCGCCCGGCAGCAACCCGCGAAAACGCAAGCCGTCGCGCATTCCTCCCGCATGGTTCTCGAGGATCTCACGCAGCGGCGTGCCCATGGGAAGCTCCCAAAGTCCCGGCCGTTTGACCTTGCCGCTGACGCCGAACAGCTTTGTGCCTCCATCCTCGGTCAGGCTCAGACCTCGGAACCAATCAGGGCCTTTGTTCACGATGTGGTGAACGTTGCAAAGCGTTTCCACATTCTGGACGATCGTCGGTTTTCCCCAGAGCCCGCAAACCTGGGGGAAAGGAGGCTTCGTTCTCGGATGCGCTCGCTTCCCTTCTAGCGCATTCAGCAGAGCAGTCTCTTCGCCGCAGATGTAACGGCCCGCGCTGGCATGAAGATGGATTTCAAGACTGTAACCCGATCCGAGAATATCGCGGCCGAGATAGCCGTTTGCTTTTGCTTCGGCGATCGCTTTGGAAAGGCACTGGTTCGGATACTCGTACTCACCGCGCAAAAATATATAGCCGATATCGGCCTCTATCGCGTAGGCGGAAACGATCATGCCCTCGATCAACTGGTGTGGGTCCCTCTCCATCAACGCGCGGTCCTTGAATGTCCCGGGCTCCATCTCGTCGGCATTCGCAACGAGGTATTTCGGATGCGGTGCATCCTTTCCCATAGGCACGAAGCTCCACTTCGTGCCGGTCGGAAAACCCGCCCCTCCCCGTCCGCGAAGATTCGACCTCTTTATCAACTCCGTGACTTCAGCCGGCTGCATAGTGAGTGCCTTGCGAAGCCCTTGGTATCCACCGACACGCTCGTACTCCGGAAGGCTCACCGCCGTTTTGTCAGGTCGAAAATTGCCTGTAAGAGGTTTCTCCATAAGTGATGCCTATGTGTACTGCGTCAATATCTCTTCGATCTTCTGTTCGTTCAGATCTTCATGTAACGTGCCGTCAATCATCATGGCTGGAGCGTGATCACACGCTCCCAGGCAAACGATCGGCAACAAAGTAAATTGCCCGTCTGAGGTTGTGCCGCCAACCGGTGTTCCCAGCCTGCTGCAGAGGTGATCCCGCATTCTGTCAGAGCCCATGATCCAGCACGAGACGCTATCGCAAACAAGTGCTACGTGCCGTCCCACCGGCCTGCGGCGGATCAGGTTGTAAAACGTCGCTACACCGTCCAGGTTGGCAACGGAAAGCCGCAAGATTTCCGCGAGATCGCGCAGTTTCTCATCCGATACCCATCCCTCGCGCCGTTGAATGATCAGCATCGCTTCGATAGCGACGGCCTGGGTGTTGGGATAGTCGGAAAGTTTTGCTTCGATCTCCTCTCGTTCCTCAACGGTCAGCATCGTGTCACTCTCCCTTTCCTTTGTTCACCGGTCGATGTTCACCGGTCGATGTCCGCAAGCACATAGTCGAGACTTCCCAGAATCGCCAGAAGGTCCGGGATCATCCATCCCCGGCACAGTTGCGGCAGCATCTGCATGTGTGCAAACGATGGTGTGCGAATACGAGTCCGGTAGGAACCATTGCCTCCATCGCTTATCAGGTAGTAGCCGTTATTGCCTTTGGTTCCTTCGATCGCGGCCATGGCTTCGCCGGCCGGAATCACAGGGCCCCAGCTCACGCCAAGGAAATGGTGGATGAGCGTTTCAATGTCGTGCATGGTGCGCGCTTTTGGCGGCGGTGTGGCTAGCGGATGCTCTGCGTTACATGGGCCACCCGGCATTTCGTCGACGCATTGCTGGATAATCCTTAGGCTTTGGCGCATCTCCTCGACGTGTACGATCGCGCGGTCGTAACAATCTCCGGTGCGTCCAACGGGTATATCGAATTCGAGTTGGTCGTAGCAGGCATAGGGTTGCTTCTTGCGAAAATCCCAATCGAGACCGCACGCACGCAGGTTTGGACCTGTCATGCCCCACTCAATTGCGTCCCTGGTAGTGCAGCTTCCGATGCCTTTCGTGCGCGCCTTGAACAGACGATTGCGCATGACAGTGCGGTCATACTCGTCGAGCTTGGCCGGCAGATACTGGAGGAAGTCTCGGAACAGTCGGTCCCATCCGTTTGGCAGGTCCTGCGCTACACCACCAATACGGAACCAGTTGGGGTGCATGCGCGCGCCGCAGATCGCCTCAACAATGCCGAACGCCCGCTCGCGGTCGTTGAACATATAAAAGACGGGTGACATCTGGCCAAGATCCTGCGCGAAGGTGCCGTACCAGACCAGATGACTGATGATGCGAAACAGCTCTGCCATCATGACCCGGATCATCTGTCCGCGGGGGGGCACGGTGATGCCCGCTAATTTTTCGACCGCCATCAGGTACGCGAAGTTGTTCATCACCCCGCCCAGATAATCCACGCGGTCTGTGTATGGAATATAGGTGTGCCATGTCTGGCGCTCACCCATCTTTTCGGCTCCGCGGTGATGAAAGCCTATGTCGGGGACAGCATCGACGATCTCTTCGCCATCTAACTGCAGGATGATGCGCAGAACGCCGTGCGTGCCGGGATGCTGCGGACCGATATTGAGAAAAATGAAATCAGTATCCTCGTGTTGTCGCGACATGCCCCATTCTTCCGGGCGGAACTGCAATGCTTCCTGCTCGGCGTCCTGCTTTTCGTCCGGCAGAGTAAAAGGGCCCATCTCCGTTGCGCGTGCCGGATGATCCTTGCGCAAAGGATGCCCCGGCCACGTCCTTGGCATGAGAATGCGCGTTAAATGCGGATGTTGGTTGAAGACAATGCCAAACATATCCCACACCTCCCGCTCATACCAGTTGGCGGCGGGACAGATGTCAGTGATCGTGGGGAGTGAGAGTTGATCCTGGTCGAGCGCTACCTTCAACCGGACATACTCGTTCCGTTCAAGCGAGTAGAGGTGGTAAACAACGGTGAAGTCACTCGGCGGCTGGCCGTCACGGTGCGTGCGGCCGCGTTCGTCAATTGCCGTAATGTCAAAAAACATTCTGTATGGTTTTGGAACATCGCAATGGAGCAAGCGAATGGCTTCATGGATGCCGATCTTCGAGACCCAGAACGTCGGAATTCCGTCGCAGGCAGGTTCGGGCGCAGCCGTAGGGCCAAGTTCATTCTGTAATCCCTCATCGACAACAAGGCTGCGCATCATACATACCGCCGTTACTGCTAAACACTATCGGGAGTCCGGAGCACAGTAAGTAATTGCCGCTGTGCCTGTTTGGAGTCACGCATCGAAGGCATATCAGGCCGCTCCACTCCTTGCGGCCCGATAACCCAACTCAGGGGACGCTTTTCCTTTCCTATCGCATCGCGTAATAACAGAATGCCTTCCAGAAACGCGTCCGGCCGAGGTGGACATCCGGGGACATAGACATCGACGGGGAGAATCTTATCGACGCCCTGCACCACGCTGTAGATGTCGTACATGCCGCCCGAATTCGCGCAGGATCCCATGGAAATGACCCATCGCGGCTCCATCATCTGTTCATAGAGGCGCTTGATCACCGGCGCCATCTTGATAAATGGCGTGCCCGCGATGACCATAAGGTCCGCTTCTCGTGGCGTACCGCGGATCACTTCGGCTCCAAATCGGGAAATGTCGTATTTGCTTGTAATGCTTGTGGCCATCTCCACGAAGCAGCAGGAGAGGCCGAAGTTGAACGGCCAGACAGAATTCTTTCGGCTCCATGCCACAAGATCATCTACGCGGGACAAGACAAGAGTTCGGCGGATAGCCTCAACAAGATTTCCATCGGCCTTTTCAGCCTGCACAGAATCGGCAGGCCTGCTGATCGACCAGCGCATGGTACACCACCGTAACTAACTCACCATCCGTCTGCTTCCTTGTTTCCAATCAAGAGCGCCGACGCGCCACAAATAAGCGAGCGTCGCTAGCAGTACCGTGATGAATAGCAGTACCTCGGCGTAACCAGCCCATCCGGTTTCTCGGACAGCGCCCGCCCAGGCAAATAAAAACACCGCTTCAAGATCGAAAATAACGAAGAACATCGCGATCAGACAAAACTTTGCGGAGAACGTCACTCGCGCAGAACCTTCTGAGACGATGCCAGACTCGTATGGGGAACCGGTAGCTCGATCATGGTGCCGTTGACCCAGAACATAGGACAGGCCCAACATGACCATAACAAGCATGCCGACGAGAAAGACATAGACTGCTAGCGGCCAAAGATGCATGGTCCCCGCCCCGGTGCAACCCGCTTGCGCTGCACTGACGCGCGATTCTATACGAAACAGGTAAATAAGGCAACATACAACATAGCAAAACCGAATTCATCGCCCTGGAACGCTAAAAATTCCGGTTTGCAACGGCACATTTTGGACTACCCTGTTACCCGACGTGAAGGGCGCCCAACGATGGGATCTTCTGCGGATCGTCGGGTCATCGGGTTCGG
>JABFXN010000207.1 GCA_013361705.1 Acidobacteriaceae bacterium | reverse complement strand
TCCCACGCTCAGCGACACATCCTGCGTAAGGTGAGCGTCCAGGTTCATGGTGAGGTTGCTGATACCCGTCTTGCTAAAGCCAGCAGCCGCGATCTCCAGCCGGTAGTGACAGGGCGCCACCTGCTGAAAGCGATAACTGCCGTCGCCTCCGCTGGTCTGGCTGGACTTGATGCCGGAGTCGGTGTTGACCAGCGTGACCGAGGCATTGGCAATGTCTGCTCCGGTTGCGTCATGCACGGTGCCTGTGATGTCGCCAAGGGTACTTTGGGCCGCGAGCGTAATGGCCGAGGACAAGAGGAGAAGACAGGAGAAGACCTTGGTGCCAGACAATGGGCGCATCGCATCCTCCGGGCTCAGCCAGGAGGCAGCCGCGCCCTTTCACAGAGTTTTAACTGCGGGTTCCTTGCTTATAAAAATGAAATCTGTTTTTGTCAATAGATTATTTACGGTCAATATGTGTCTCGATTTCCTCAATAATTCCCTGCAAATCGTTGAGTTGTTCAATTTGCACGAGAATGAGTGCTTTTCGGCGGTCTGAAAATTTTCTGGATTGTATACAAGTTGCGTGCAATAATTCGCTCGTGACGGAAGCCATACGGATCTACAGCGAGATGCGCAACGACATCATCAGTTGCGATCTGGAGCCGGGAGCCTCGGTATCGGAAGCGGAGTTGTGCGCCCGCTACAACGCCAGCCGCACTCCCGTGCGTGAGGCCTGCCGACGGCTGCAGGAAGAAGGCCTGCTGCAGATTGTTCCATTCCGGGGATACACCATCTCTCCGCTGACCATCGATGAGTACCGCAGCCTGAATGAAATGCAGCTTGTGCTCGATCCGGCCGCTGCCGCCATGGCCGCGGAGCGCGCCACCGATGAGCAGATTGCGATGATCGAGCGCTGGGCCAACTACATCTACCACGCCGGCGAAAAGAAGAGTTACGAGACCTTTCTAGAGTGGAACCGCAACTTCCATATTGAGATTGCGCAGGCAACCGGCAACGACATCATGGTCGAGATGACGGTCAACCTGCAGACCCGATTGATTCGCTACTTCTACCTGGTGATCTCCATGGCTAGCTATGGCAAGGAGCTGGTAAACGAACATCAGGCAATGGTGCGCGCCATCCGCGCGCGTAAGCCGGAGCAGGCGCGCGACCGGGCAACCGAGCACGTTATCCGCACGATGGAGAGAACATCGCTGATCCGCATTCCGCAGGGAGGCTTCCGCGGCGATCCGCGAAAGGATGTACAGCCCGTCCGCAGCCGGACGTGATGCATGTTCCAGGAGTGCGGGCATATGATTCCTTCCAAATGGAGCAGTGTCTTTGCGAGTAGCGATCGATAGTGGCGGCACCTTTACCGACTGCGTGTATCTGGTGGACGGTGAAGTTAGGGTCCTGAAGTTGTTTTCGACTCCGGCCGATCCTGGCCGTGCGGTGCTGGATGCGGTGAAGCAGGTAGCGGAAAGCCCTGCGGTCCCGGAGGTGCGTCACGGCACCACCGTCGGCACCAACGCCATGCTGGAGCGCAAAGGTGCGCGGGTCGCGTTCGTCACCACCGCCGGTTTCGAAGACACTATCGCGATCGGCCGCCAGGCGCGCACCAGCCTCTACGACTGGTTCCGCTCTCCACTGCCCCCTGTGGTTCCGAAAGAACTTCGTTTTGGCGTGGACGAACGCGTCACCGCTGAAGGCCTTGTTCTGCGCACTCCATCGGAAGAATCGCTGCGGCAACTGGCAGCAGCAATTCAAGCCAGCGGAGCGGAAGCCGTCGCCATCTCCCTGCTCTTCTCTTTTGCCAACCCTGCAAACGAAAAATTGGTCGCCGAGGCACTGCAGCCACTGGGGCTGCCAGTCTCGATCTCTCATCGGATTCTGCCCGAGTTCCGCGAATATGAACGCGGCAGCACCGTCGTGACCAATGCCTATCTGTCGCCCAAGGTAAGCACTTATCTCCACCGTCTGGAAACTGAGGTCGAGGCTGCCTTTCCTGGCGGACATGTTCAAGTGATGCAGTCCTCGGGCGGCATCATCAACGCTGTGATCGCGGCCGAAGAGCCGGTGCGCACCGTGCTCTCCGGCCCCGCCGGTGGCGTGATAGGAGCTTACCGGCTGGCGCGGTTGGCTGGCTTCGACAAGATCATCGGCTTCGACATGGGTGGGACGTCCACGGATGTTTCGCTGATCGATGCCGCCGAAGGCGGACCACGCACCACCAGCGATGCTGTGGTCTCAGAGATGCCGGTGGGCATTCCTATGCTCGACATCCATACCGTGGGCGCGGGCGGTGGCTCTATCGCACGCTTCGATGCGGGCGGAGCCTTGCATGTCGGGCCAGAGTCTGCCGGCTCCGTTCCAGGCCCGATCTGCTACGGACGTGGAACACTGCCGACCGTTACCGATGCCAACGTCACGCTGGGACGGCTTGATCCTGATCTCTTTCTCGGCGGGAAGGTCCGATTGGATGACACGCGCACGCTCCGGTTAATGGAGGAGGCGCGTGGTTCTCTGGGAAGCGTCGAACAGTTTGCCGCAGGCATCGTATTGCTGGCCGAAACAGCAATGGAAAAGGCGATCCGTGTCATCTCAATTGAACGCGGCTACGATCCGCGGGAGTTCACGCTGGTGAGCTTTGGCGGCGCTGGTCCGCTGCACGCCTGTTCGATGGCGCGTTCGCTGCAGATTCCGCGTGTGCTGGTGCCTCGGCTTCCGGGAGCACTGTCTGCGCTGGGAATCCTTCTTGCCGATACCGTTCGCGACTACAGCCGTACGGTCATGCTGCCTGCATCCGGTACGGAGACGCTTGCGGCCCAGTTGCAGGAGCTGGAAACGCGAGCCATGGAAGAGCTGCAGCAGCAAGGGTTTTCCATCGAAGCGGAGCACTCTGCCGAGCGGTCCATAGATCTGCGCTACGTCGGTCAGGGGTATGAGCTGAATGTGCCCTACGGAGCAAACTACCTGGACGAGTTCCATTCTCTCCATCGCAAGCGCTATGGATATGCCAGCACGGAAACTCCAGTGGAGGTAGTGAATGTGCGCGTCCGTGTCACGGTCCCCACTGCTCCGGTGGAACTCCCGAAGTCAGAGCTGATTGCAGGAGATGGGTCCCAGGCGGTTCTAAAGACACGTCCGATTTACTTTGATGGAGCATGGAGAGAGAGCAACGTCTATCAGCGTGAACAGCTCCGATCAGGCGATCGATTCGCAGGCCCTGCCCTGATCGCGGAGTACAGCTCGACCACCGTGGTTCCGCCTGGATGCATCGCCGAGGTCGACGCCTTTGGCAACTTAGTGATCGAGGTATACGTCGCATGAGCACGGTGCAACTCACAGAGCCTCAAGCCGCGGCGGCTATCGATCCAATTGAGCTCGCGGTCTTCAAAAGCGCGACCCACTCCGTCGCCGAAGAGATGGGTGCTGCGCTGCGCCGCACCTCCTTCTCACCGAATATCAAAGAGCGACGCGACTACTCCTGTGCGGTCTTCGACAGCATGGGCCAGGTTATTGCGATGGGCGACCATATGCCGGTGCATCTGGGATCGATGCCCATGTCTGTCAAAGCAGTGATGGATAGCATGACACTGCGGCCGGGCGATATCGCCATGCTGAATGATCCATATGCGGGCGGAACGCACCTTCCGGATATCACGCTGGTGCTGGCCGTCTTCGCAGCAACAGATGCGAAGTCGCCGGTCATGTATGTTGCCGTGCGAGCGCACCATGCGGATGTGGGCGGGCTGTATCCCGGCTCCATGGGCCTCTGCCGCGAAATCTACCAGGAGGGCTTGCGGATTCCTCCGGTCCGCATTGTGGAAGGCGGCGAGATCAACCGCGCGATCCTGCAACTTGTGCTGCATAACGTACGCACTCCTGAAGAACGCGAGGGTGATCTGCTCTCCCAGATCGGCGCATGCCGCGTGGGCGAGCTGCGTCTGCTGGAACTGATTGCAAAACACGGGACAGAACGTGTACGGCAGCTTTCAGCCGCGTTGCTCGATTACTCAGAGCGCCTGATGCGGGCACAGTTCGCACAGTGCGTGAGTGGCAGCTATGCCGCCGAAGACTTTATGGACAGCGATGGCTTCGATGAGATACCCCTGCCCATCCGCGTCACCATCACGCTCGACAGCGAAGCGCAGACGGCGAAGGTCAGCTTTAAAGATTGCCATCCGCAAGTGAGGAGCAGCATCAACGCCGTCTATGCCATCACTTATTCAGCGGTGTACTACGTGCTGCGCTGCTTGCTGCCCGAAGATGCTCCTGCAACCGCAGGCCTGATGCGCCCCGTCATCGTGGAAACGGAACGCGGCAGTATTGTCGATGCGGTACTCCCCGCCCCTGTCGCCGGCGGCAATGTGGAGACCTCACAGCGCATTGTGGATGTGCTGCTGCGCGCCCTCGCAAAGGCCATGCCCGACCGCATTCCCGCCGCAAGCTCCGGAACGATGAACAACCTCACCATCGGGGGCATCGATCATCGTACTGGCAAACCCTTTGCCTACTACGAGACGATCGCAGGAGGCATGGGCGCCCGCCCCACGGCGGATGGCATCTCCGGCATTCACACCCACATGACCAACTCGCTGAATACGCCGGTCGAGGCGCTGGAGTATGCCTATCCCTTCCGTGTCATCCAGTACGGCTATCGCGCTCATTCCGGCGGCGAGGGGCAGTATCGCGGCGGTGACGGCATCGTGCGCGAGATCGAACTGCTTTCGCCGAGCACCATTACCCTGCTGACGGAACGCCGCAAGTTTGCGCCGTATGGGCTACAGGGAGGTGCGGACGGAGAGCGTGGTGTCTCCTATCTGCGGAGTGGAGAGATAGAAGAAGAGCTGCAGGCCAAATGCAGTATCCAGGCAAAGGCCGGCGACCGCATTCGCGTAGAGACACCGGGCGGAGGCGGGTGGGGCACCTCAGCGGCTGGTAAGGGACGGCTTAGTCCGGCTCTACCCCCTTCCGGGATATCCAGCAATAGAGAAAACGCTCTAGACTAGCGAGCACCATGAAGAAAGACGCTACCCGCACGGTTCAACGCGGAGCACAGCACCGCAAGTCCGTTGCCCGTACCGAACTCGGTCACTGGGATGCCGCACAGCGCACCGCCGATCCGCGCAAACTGCTGGCGAAGGCGATGCGTGGACGCGTCGCGGCCTTGATCCCGCTCAAGAACGAGCGCATGGCTGCCTCCGCCTTTGCCTTCTTCCGCGGCGCCGCTCCGATCATGGCCTTCGACCTATCTCTCGCGCCGCACACCCCTATCGTGTGCCAGCTCTGCGGCGACGCTCATGTGCAGAACCTCGGCGCCTATGAAGGCGACGACGGACGCCTTATCTTCGACATCAACGACTTCGACGAGACCATTCGAGGGCCCTTTGAATGGGACATCAAGCGCATGACCACCAGCATTCTGCTCGCAGGGGACGATGCCGGAGTCCACAAGACCGGATGCCATGGCGCAGCCGATATCTTTCTGGCCAGCTATTGCAGGCTGATGGAACATCTCTCGCGTCTGCCGGTGTTGGAGGCTGCACGCTTCCAGGTGCATCGACTGCATGCGGTCTCGTCCATCTCAGAGATTCTGCGCAAAGCCGAACGCTCGACACCCCTACACACGCGCGAACACCTGACCGAAGAAACAGCACGCGGCCGCGTCTTTCGCAACCTGCCGCCGGTATTGCATCGCATCAAAGGAGAGCGGAAGCGTGCCGTGCTCGCCTCGCTTCGC
>JABFXN010000184.1 GCA_013361705.1 Acidobacteriaceae bacterium | reverse complement strand
CGTTGTGATTCCGCATCTCTACGATGGCCACAACCGTACCTTCTTCTTCCTTGACTATCAGGGAAGCCGCATCGCTCAGGGCAGAACCTACACGCAGACGGTTCCCACGCTGGCCGAACGCAATAGCAGCTACACCAATCTGCAGGATCTGATTACTCTGCAGTCTGGCTCTCGTACCGATGCGCTGAATCGCAGCTTTCCGGTAGGTACGGTCTTCGATCCCTCGACGACGCGTCAGCTTCCGGCAAGTGGTGTTGATCCGGTGACCGGTCTCACCGGAACGCCGAGTGGTTATGTGCGCGATCCGTTTTACAGCGGATCACTTGTCGGTGTGACCAACTTCACCACAGCGGCAAACAAGGCTCTTTTGAATCAGATCCCTCGCAGCCGGATTGCGGACAACGCAGTTGCTTTGCTCAATCTTTATCCGCAGCCAACGAGCTCGGCACTACAGAACAACTACGTCACCAGCCCGATCAACCGCACGACGACAGACAGCGGCGATATCCGTTTTGATGAGGCCTTCAGTTCTGCAGACACGGCTTTCGTGCGCTACAGCATCGTCAATACGCAGCAGACGATTCCAAGCCCATTTCCCGGCGTGGCCGATGGCTCAGCTTCTCGCCCAGGCAATGGCAACACGCAGTCGCAGAATATTGCACTGAACGAGACGCATATCTTCAGCCCGCATATAGTGAATGAAGCCCGCGTCGGTTACAGCCGCGTACGTGATGTTCGTTTGCAGCTTGGGGCGAATACTCTCGGTACTCCCGCGCAATACGGTGTTCCCGGCATCCCGCAGGTGCAGGGGAATGGAGGTCTGCCGCAGTTTACCTTCGGCCAGCTCTCTTCGCTCGGTGCTCCGGGTACGCTGCCCAGCGACAAGTCCAGCAAGATCGCACAGCTTACGGAAAACGTCACGATCGATGAGGCTCGGCACCAGATCCGCACTGGTATCGAGTACCAGCACATCGCCTTTCCTACGCTGACGCCCAGTACCTCTCGCGGCAGCTTCGTTAACAACGGCAGCTACACCTCGGTCGTCGCCAATACAGATGGATCGACCGACCGTGCCCAGTTCCTGCTGGCTCCGCTGGCGCCTACGCCGGGAACGCTGCGCAGCCTTGGCGGATCGAATACTGTTTCGGCCTCCAGCTTCTCGCCGATCTTCAACCTGGTTCGCCAGTACGTCGGAGCCTATGTGCAGGACAGTTGGAAGACCACCGATAAGCTCACACTCAACTTCGGTCTGCGTTGGGAGTTCCTTGGTATTCCTACGGAGACGGGGGGGCGCTTTGCAAACTTCGTTCCGGCTCAGACGGGCGATACCAGTGATGGCGTCTCCCGCTTCTATATCCCGCAATCGCAGGTCGCGAACGTTCCGTCTGCTTTCCAGAACCTGCTGGCAACGGATGGCATTGCCTTCACACCCATCCCTGACAAGGTTATGGGGTACGCGCCCAAGAAGAACTTTGCCCCGCGCGTGGGTTTCTCGTACCAGGCACGCGAGCGGCTGGTGATTCGCGGCGGCTATGGACTCTTCTTCCAGGGCTATGAAAACCACGGTCTCAGCATCAGCCCGTGGGTAAACTTTCCCTTCCAGGTCACCACCAGCTATACCGCGGGCAGCTCGGTTACTCCGGTTACGGCTGACAACTCCGTAGGTCCGCTCTCGCAGGGCCTGCAGAATGTACCGCTCAATCCGGCATCGGCAGCGCTCGGGTCCATCTCGCTCTTCGGTGAGCCACGCAACCCCAAGACCACCTACAGCCAGGCATTCAACCTGCAGCTCCAGTATCAGCTCACGCCGCGGACCATCGTCTTTCTTGGCTACGTGGGCAGCAACGCGAAGCATATCCAGTCGAGCTTTGCTACCAACGCTGTCAGCACGATCCTTGCACCGACGGCAAACATTAAGTCGAATTCCTTCTTCAAGGACTTCGCCGTGGGCGGCAACTATAACGCCCGCAACGCGTCGCAGAACTACAACTCATTGCAGGCCGGCGTAGAGCATCGCCTGAGCCACGGTTTCAGCCTTCTGGCTAACTTCACGTACTCCAGGTGCCTGGGAACTGCGCGCGATCTGTTGGATAACGGCGTCGGCGGTTACCGCGCGCCGTATGTCGCTGGTTATGGCATCGGAGCAGACTACGCCTCCTGCGATATTGACACACGACGCATCTTCCACACCAGCGGTACCTATGAATTGCCCTTCGGTAAGGGCAAGCGCTACGCGACTACTGGCGTTGCGCGGGCACTTGCCGGCGGATGGTCTGCCAACTGGATCTTTACCGCGCAGGATGGTCAGCCGTTCTCCGTTGCCTGCACCACGACGACTGCCGCCGGTCTTGGCTGCTTCGCCCTGAAGATCCCAGGACGGGATCCTTATGCAGGCTCACACAACGCGAAGCAGTTCCTCAACCCGGCCGCGTTTACAAACCCGGCGGCGGGTAGCCTCGGCGGAGCTCCTGCACAGGTCTCCGGTCCGCCGTTCCGCAAGCTGGACTTCTCAGTCTTCCGCAGGTTTAGTCTGTCAGACGTCCGTTATTTCGAGTTCCGTGCGGAGAGTTTCAACCTCACCAACACACCCAACTTTGCCCAACCCGGATCGCTGAACTTTACCTCGCCCAGCACCTTTGCCCAAATCAGCGCCACGCGCGACAATCCGAACGATCCGCGCGAGCTGCAGGCGAGCCTCAAGTTCTACTTCTAAGGAGAAAGAAAGTCGCATGAATCGTCGCCAATTCCTCCGCAACACCTCTGCTGCCGCCGGTGGCGCGGTCCTCGGCTCGGCTGCGTCCGTCACGGAAGCCCAGGGACAGCGCACTTCAAGTTCTGCTCCGAAGTCGAAGCCGAACATCATCGTCTATCTCTCCGACCAGTTCCGCTGGGACTTCGTCGGCGTCAATGGAGCCAACAGCTCCACCCGCACACCGAATCTCGACGCCATGGCGCGCCGTGGCAAGAACTTCACCCACGCTGTCACCAACCAGCCTGTGTGTGCACCAGCACGGTCGGTGCTGATGACAAGCCGCTACGCTACCGAGACTGGGGTGTGGCGCAATGGCCCCGGCCTGAAGTCGGAGCTGCCCACACTCGCTGGTGAACTTCGTAAGGCAGGCTACACCTCCAACCTGATCGGGAAGTGGCATCTCTCGCCTGCAGCCGCGGCACAGGGCGGTGGTCCAGGCTACGTTCCACCTGAGTATCGTGGCGGCTTCCTCGATCTGTGGGAGGGCGCCAATGCTCTTGAACACACTTCGCATCCGTACTATGGCTCACTCTTCGATGGCGAGGGGAAGGAGATCAAGTTTGAGAACCAGTACCGCGTCGACTTCCTGACCGATCGAGCAGAACGGTTCCTTCGCCAGAAACATGAGAAGCCATTCTTCCTCTTCGTCTCACAGCTTGAGCCCCACCAGCAGAACGATGAGAACCGCATGGTCGGCCCCAAGGGCTCGGCGGAGCGATTCATCAATGCCCACGTTCCGCCGGATCTTCGCGCCTTTCCGGGTGACTGGCACCAGCAACTGCCCGACTACTACGGGGCTTGCGAAAGCATCGATGCCTCCGTCGGTCGCCTGCGCAAGGCATTGCAGGAGACGAACCAGGCTGACAACACCATCTTCGTCTTCATGAGCGACCATGGCTGCCACTTCATGACCCGCAACCAGGAATACAAGCGGTCTACACACAACAGCTCGATTCGGATTCCGCTCATCATCGATGGCCCGGGGTTCAACGGAGCTCAGCAGATCCCTGAACTCACCGGCATCATCAACATCGCGCCTACGCTGCTTGAAGCTGTAGGTGTGCCGGCGCCCTCGACATGGAAAGGCCGCAGCTTTCTGCCGTTGCTGAACGACACCTCAGCACGCGAAGCCTGGTCGAATAAGGAACTGGTCCAGATCAGTGAGTCCATGACCGCCCGTGCGATCCGCACGCCGGAGTGGACCTACTGCGTGGCCGATATCTCCGGAGGGAAGAAGTCTGAGAGTCCTACCTACCTTGAGTGGCAGCTCTATGACCAGCGCAACGACCCGCACGAGCTCACCAATCTTGCGGGCCGCAAGGAGTATGTGGAGAAGGCGAAGGAGCTGAGAGCAGAGCTGCAGAAGCTGCTCGAGTATGCGGGGGAGGGCTCGCCGGAGATCAAGCCGGCGACTCTCTATCCGTAACGACTTTGGCGATGGCTTATCCAGCGAGTTCTGGGTAGGCCATCCGCCCTATCGAAACTGTCACTACGGATGCTGGATACTGAGACCACATGGCAGACACGCTCCTTGCCAACCAGGCCCCGGCACCCGGGCTCAAACGCGCTCTGCGTTTTCGCGACCTGGTGCTCTACGGCATTGTCCTTATTCAGCCGACAGCGCCGATGCCTTCCTTCGGCATCATCTACCAGCAGGCGCGTGGCCATGTGGTCACTGCTGTACTGCTCGCCATGGTCGCCATGCTCTTCACCTCGGTCAGCTATGGCCGCATGGCACGCGTTCATCCGCACGGCGGTTCCGCATTTCTGTATGTCGGCAAGGAGATCCATCCCAGCCTTGGTTACCTGACCGGGTGGTGTCTGGTGATGGATTACATCCTCAACCCGCTGATCTGTGTCATCTGGTGCAGCCGCGCGGCGATGAACTTCATTCACGGGGTTCCTTACGTCGTCTTTGTGGTCTTCTTTGTCATCCTCTTCACCGCGCTCAACTGCAATGGTGTGGAGACCTCCGCCCGCATCAATGCACTGGTCGCAGCGCTGCTGGGTGCGGTCATTGTGCTTGTCCTGGCAGCCGCTGTTCGTTGGATTGCTATGCAAACGCATATGGGAATGAGTGCATTCCTTCAGCCTTTCTACGATCCCGGAACCTTCCGCGTTGACGGTCTGCTGCGCGGGACATCGATTGCGGTGCTCACGTATATCGGTTTTGATGGCATCTCCACGCTGACGGACGAAGCCAAAGACCCGGCTCGCAGCATTCCCCGCGCTATCATCTTCACCTGTTTCTGTACCGGGGTTCTCGCCGCGATCGAGGTCTACGTCGCACAGATCATCTGGCCGCGCGGCCAGGCGTGTCCTGATATCGATACGGCGTATGTCTATGTCTCCGGCCGGGCCGGCGGGCCGATGCTCTTCCTCATCGTGAATGGAGCGTTGCTCCTCGCCAACATGGGCTCGGGCATGGCCTCACAGCTTGGCGCCGCGCGGCTTCTCTACGCGATGGGACAGGATGGCGCTCTGCCGCGCCGGTTCTTCGCCGCGGTCGACGCCCGCAACCGTATTCCGAGAAATAACGTGCTGCTTATTGGTGCGATCTGCTTCGTGGGAGCTCTCTGCTTCAGCTACCAGCTTGGTACCGAACTCCTGAATTACGGAGCGCTGCTTGCCTTTGCCGGAGTGAACCTCTCCTCCATCCTTTATGGCTGGCGTCACGGCAGGTTGTATCAATGGTTTCCCATGCTGCTTTCCCTGGGCGGGCTTATCACTTGCATGTTCCTGTGGGGAAATCTCGGACGTCTTGCCCTTACCGCGGGGACGGCTTGGGCTCTGGCGGGCATATTGCTCTGGGTTGTGCAGAGAAGACCGGGTATTACGATCGAGGCCTGAGTTCAAAGATTGAACGGCTGATAGACCTTGTCCAGATACCGTTCCATATACCAGTCGGGATGAGCCGAGAAGTGGAAGTCGAGGCCGAGATAGAAGCCTTGGGCATCGTGGGTGATGAGCGAGACC
>JABFXN010000098.1 GCA_013361705.1 Acidobacteriaceae bacterium | reverse complement strand
AATCTACACGGCGCCTTCATCAGCTTAGTAGTAAAGCTTCAAAGCGAACTGGATCTGCCTCGGGTCAAATGGAGCATCGCGTGTTGATCCGATCTCTCCAAATGTAGAGCTCAAGAAGTTACCCGAGTTTCCAATCGCAACGACGCCGTTGCCTCCGAAGTTCGGAGAATTGAAATTCGGGTGGTTGAGGATATTGAAGAACTCTGCCCGGAACTGAAGTGAAATGGCCTCATGGATCGGGAAGTTCTTGAAGGCAGAAAAATCGAACCGATGGAACCCGGGTCCATGCGTGCTCGTCGAGCCCGGGCCGCCAAGAATGAGGTTGCTGTTCGCTGGAAGCTGCACACAACCAGAAGGGGCAGGTGGATTCGATCCTAATACACAAGGCTGATTGAACGCCGCAGGGTTACCAAACCAGGCGAGCGCGCCTTTCGAATCCCGATGCAGTCCAAGCTTCTGGTCCTGCCCGGCAACCTGCAGCACTCTGCAGCTAGTTCCGGAGGTTGTCGAGGACGGGCAACTCAACGTGATAGGTTGTCCTCCTTGAAGCGTCGCGATGCCGTTGACTGCCCAACCGCCAAGCACAGCATTTGTCACCTTGCCAGAATTAGCAAGGAACATTTTTCCCTTACCGAATGGCAGTTCATAGCTGCCACTCAGGTGGACGACCTGTCGTATATCAAATGCTGCCTGTCCCCAATCGAAGTGCGGTCCGAACCCTGGAACCCAGGGTGCACGGTATCCGCTGACACTACCACCATTCAACAAGTCACCGGCGTCGGAAAGAGTCTTTGCAAATGTATATGTAACCAGGAAGCCCACACCATTTGCGGATTGCCTCTCCAACTTTGTCTGAAGGCCGTTATAAACACTCCGGCCGATCGTACGTTGATAACTTCCACCTTCGGCGAAGTCTGGGAATGGCCGATAGGGCGTTGTGCTGATGTTTGCAGGCAATATCTGGAGGACCCTGTTATTACCAATACCAGCTTGCAGTGAGCTTCCGTCCGTGAGGACATAAGCGGCCTGTGCCGAGATGGTATGCGTAATGGCGTATTGAAGGGTGAGGTTTGCGCTCAACGTGCGGGGTGTCTTGTAGTTGAACTGTAGGCCCTGCAGACCAAGCCCCTTTCCGTTCACCGCCAGAGGCGTGAACTGAGCACAGGTGAGACCCGATCCAATCGTCGCGCTTCCTCCCGGCCCGGCGGTCGCACACGTGCCGTAAGGATTCGACCCAGAGCTGAATGGGGCTGAATCGGTTGTGCCGGTGAATGTGAAGCTGTAGATGAAGGGGTAGTTCAGTCCAATGTTAGGACCATAGCCCTGATTCTCAAAAGAATTGAAGAACAAGCCCGCTCCACCACGAACTACAAACTTCGGCGAGACTTGGTAGGCAAATCCAAACCGTGGAGCGATGTTGCTCTTCTGAGTCTGTAATAGACCTTGCCCGTACTTGTCCGTCACTTGAAGCCCAATGCCGTCTTGCTGAAGCAGAGCCTGGAAGGTTGTAGAGAGCGCTCGGTTGGCCTTTCCGCTAGCCGGTATCAGAAATGTCGGAGCGTTAAACGGTGGCCCATTCTGGATGAAGTTCGCCTGAGCACCATTCGCCTCCGAGATTGGGCTGAAATAATCCCAGCGCAGGCCAAGATTCAACGTTAATTGAGGATTGACCTTCCAGTCATCCTGAAAGTAGACCGCAAGATAATGCCTGATGTCGTAGGTCTTGCTGATATTGGTTGCTAGAACCTGATTCGCACCACCGACATAACTAACACCATTTGGAACAGTGGTTGCGATCGGGGTCAGCAGCATCTGCGCACGGCCGGTTTGATCTCCCGCCTGTCCTGGAACACCTGCATAATTCCCATTGAAATCAAATTCCCCACGAGGGAATGGAGGTTGCAGGGTATTGAAGTGGATCTTCTGGAACTCAATGCCTGCCTTAAGGCTATGCGCCCCATGAATCTCCGTAAAATCATCCGTCAACTGAAGGGTCTGGCTGACCTCATCCGACGGCAGATAGTTGTTGCTGCCCAGATTCTGTAAACCGCTGACCACAATCTGGGGCAAACCGCCGTTCAGGGCCACCTGGGGAATTCCCTGGAATCCGTATTGCACTGGGATTCCCATGTTATTTCCCTGTGGGCCATAACGCGTCGTATGCAGATGGTTGAAACCGACTCGGCCTACATTGACGGTGCTTGAAGAAAACACATGAGTCCAGGCCGCGACAGACTGATTGGATTTTGCATTCTGAAGGCCCTGCGCGAAGCTTCCGCCGTCAGCAATACCGCCGAAGATGGCAGGGAGGAACTGCGGGTCATCCAAGTAGCTGAAGCGCACGAACATCTGATTCTTGTCGCTCATGGCGTAGTCGCCGCGCACGTCAAAGGCATTACTGTGCTCATACAGCTTCGGGCTCGCTGTGAAATTCGTGGTAAATGAGCTGGTTGTCGGCGCGGGGTACAGCTGCAGAATTTTTACTGCATTGGCATCAATACGATTTGCGGGCAAGTGATTCAAGTTGCAGCCGCTAACCGTAAAACTTGTCGTTCCTGGTCCACACGTACCGAATGGATCGCGTGCAAAGCCAGTCTGTGTGGCCCTAATACCGGACACCGGGTCCACGGCCCCCGCAGTGACTGCTCGCGTCGTCGCTGGATCGAGAACCGTTCCAAAAGGAATAGATCGACCAAGCGCATCAGTATGGGGTGTGCCATTTTGACCGGTAATGAGATCGGAAAGATCTGTGAAATTGCTGTTACGCTCAGTGAGTGTCGGCACTGTACCAGGCAACACCGTGCCTTGGACACGACGGAATCCCTGATAATCGCCGAAATAGAACAGCTTGTTCTTGATCACAGGGCCGCCAATAGAAGCTCCAAACTGGTTCCAGCGCAGCTTTCCCTTCTGGACACGGTTGTAATTCTCAAACCAGTCAGCGGCATCCAGCTTGTCGTTCCGAAAGAACTCCCAAACCGCGCCATGGATGCTGTTGGTTCCGGATTTGATCGTCGCATTCAGCACTGCTCCTGCGGAGCGCCCCTGTTCAGCGCTGAACTGAGCTGTCTGAACCTTGAACTCCTGGATCGCGTCCAGCGGGGGAAGAATGACGAAATTCGTACCGTTCAGAAAATCAACCGCATTTGAGTTGTTATCGATGCCATCGAGCAGGTAGTTGTTCTGCGCCGGACGCAAGCCGTTTGCAGAAAACGCACCCGATGCCGCATTACCACGCGTGTCAGCCTGCGGCGTGTTAACTCCGGCGGATAGCTGAGCCAGGAACGTGAAGTTGCGGCCATTCAGTGGCAGATTGTTCAGTGTCGCACTATTAATAACCTGACCGACCGATGCTTCCGTCGTCTGTAACTGTGGTGGAATTCCAGTGACGGTGACAGTTTCTGTAGCAGAGCCAAGTTGTAGCTGAATGTTGACCTGCAGGCGCTCTTGCACATTCACCTGCAGATTCTCCTGTGTTGTTGACGAAAACCCCTGTGATGAGGCGGTAATGGAATAGTGACCAATCCTGACTGGTGAAAAAGTGTACTGCCCACTGGTACTCGCTATAGTTTCCAGAGTTAAGCCAATATCCGTATTCCGAAGGGTAACGTGCGCATTAGGAATAACAGCGCCGGATGGATCCGAGACGATGCCGGTGATCGCACCTTGGTCCACTTGCGCGCCTGCACTTCGGCTCAGAAATATCAGGAAGCACACACACGCAAAGACACTTAGCCTGACAAGACTTATACGTCCAAACACACTTATCCTAGCGTTCATCCCATAACCTCCGAAAATGATAGTTACCACTGCCCGAAGTTCTCTAAGCACCATGTATGAGCCATAGCCGCCGAAGGACATATCGATCGTCACATTACCGGTAAAGCCAACCGTGGTGGGGATGGGACCCCTTGCCATCCTCCGCCAAGGACTGAAGACAGGACTGCGAGACGCAGACGGCTGATACCGAATCGGGTGCTAGTCGTCGTGACAGTTACGTCGGACGACAACAACGGATGCATCCTGCAACGCTCTTTCGGTACCACCGGCTAATTCGTTGGGTGTTCGCAGCGAATCGGCCGGACAACAATACAACGATGGGATTCTGGAAGGCCAGAACTTTCTCAGGGAGCTTCGCATCAACGCACGGCCCGTCGTTCACGGCCTCCCGTTCGAAATACTTTCCAGTCTTTCGGCAGACCGGCTTGTTGCCGCTGAGTCGAGCCTGGACGTGCCTGGGCACAACTGACCAGGCAGACGGACTCGCCATCTGAAGAGGAATTCCGAGTTGTCTAGGGATTTATGGCTCCGCAGGTAGGACTCGAACCTACAACCCTTCGGTTAACAGCCGAATGCTCTGCCATTGAGCTACTGCGGAGTATCAGCACGACCCTGCCGTTTCCAGCCGGTCAAGCGCCTTAGTAAGAATACGAAAATTGCTGTGGATTGGCAACTCCAACGGAAATCAATTGGAGCCTTCCCTGTCGGTGTAATGTAGGGCTTCTGCATCTATGGGCGTTTTCCGCAATGAAAACGCCGCTGCACGCCTCTTCGGGATACCCAGCAACAGGGAAAAGGCTCTTAGTACATCAGCACCGCAATACGATACGTCGTAAATCCTCCCCCTCCGTGGACGGGGCATGCCCCCACCTCGGCGCTGTTGTATCTGCGCTGCCGCAGGCGAGCCTTGAGTTGTTCCGGCACAGCACTCAGGTCGGTTGCGGTCCAGCGCATCACAAAGAGTGGGCGGCTTCCCTGCACAACGCCGGAGTCGACCGCACAGTTCGCCCGCGCCGCAGCACTCGCCGCGGCGTTCAGACGCAGCGCTCGCAGACTTTCGACGACAGCGTTCTCCTGCTCCGAGAGCGAGAGCGTGGGCACGTCACGGCTGAAGTCTTCTACCGCATAGAGCGCTCCGCCCCGTGGCATGACAGCAATGGCTACCGAAGTGACTCTTCGATCCAGGATGTTCTCCCGGTGATGAGGTGAGTGCATCCAGCCATCGTGGATCATCACCGCAGTGGAAGCCATGGCGACATTCTCTGCGACAACGGAGACATGTGCTCCGGCTGAAGCGACACGCTCGGTGAGATCTGCCTCTCCCTGGAACTGATGACTGATGGCCCCTGCTCGAACCATTTGCTGCGCGTGATAGCGAGCCGCGACATAAAGCTGACGATCCCACCGCAGTTGCGGCAAGCCCGCTTGTGCCCGCTCCGCATTCAGAGCCTGAAAAAGATATCGCTCTGCAAGAGAACCCTGAGCTCGCAGGTGAGGAGTCAGGACTGTCAAAGCCAGAATTGCCAATAAAAGACGAAACCGCATAGCTACCTCTTTCAACCCTGACGGCACTGAAAAGTAGCTATGCGGCAATGGGCAATGCGATAGAACGTCCTAATTGAGGACGTTCTGTTCGATGGGTTGTTCCACCGGCGGTAAGGCGCTGCGGTATCTCGCAAGCAGACCGAAGAGTGCCGTGGCGCCCATGTAGCGCGGGAAGTAGAGCTTTGGCTTATCGAGAACACGGAACAGCCATCCCAGAAAGAGGTGATCAGCCCACTCTGGAATATGAACCTGGTCTCCACTCAGGAAGGCGATCGCGGCGCCGATGCAGTGGATACCTGGCACGTAGCTGAGACGATGGCGCAGATAGTGACCGAGCCGCTCCTGATTGCCGCCCCCGATCGTCACCACAATGTGCGCCGGACGCAACTCCTCCAGACGCTCAAGCAGTTCCCTGTCATAGATCACAGGGCCGTACAACGGAGCGTTGTAAACGTACTCATCCGGCACTTCAATGCCTTCGCTGAGCAGCCAGTTCCGGTTCATGTTTGCGCTCTTATTGCCGGCCATAATCCAGAAGGTCTGGCCGGGTTGGCGGACCTCAGGTTGGCGCAGCAATAGACGTAGATACTTCAGGCCAGAAACACGGCGCAGGTTATCGCGCTCAAGCATATTCCAGACCAGAACCATGAAGGCGCTGTCTGTAATCACGAGATCGGCCGCCAGAAGGGCGTCTCGATATGCAGTATGTGTGCCGATATCTTTCAGAGCTGGTGCAGCAGGGACTACCAATAGTCCACCATTCAGCATCCGCTGAACAGCCTCTTCTGCAGTACCAGTGAAAAAAGGCACGCCAAGGATAGTCTTCGTCATCGAATCGTTATGATCTCTCACGCGGTTCTCGACCAAAGCAAAATTGTTGTTTCGTTTTTGGTACGGACCGGTCCTCGCCGGATGAACCGGTCTTTGCCGGATGGGGTGTCTAGTTCATTGTAACCCGAGATTAGCTACGACAGTTCTCCCTCCGACATAAGATCCTTGTCGGCAGGTAACCTAAATCGATTACCATCTATCACATGCGGTCATCCCTGGGCATGGCGTGCGCCATTTTATTAACCATCTTTATACTGGCCGGGTTCTTTGCACCGCTTCTTGCTCCTTACGATCCACTACAACTCAACCTGGATGCCAGACTGCAAGCACCGGCAACACACCACTGGTTTGGGACAGACGAACTGGGTCGAGACATCTTCTCTCGTTGTATTTATGGTGCAAGAATCTCGCTATCCGTTGCCACAAGTGTTGTTATTCTTTCGCTATTCCTCGGGCTACTGATTGGCTCCCTCGCGGGTTTTTATGGTGGATGGCTTGATACGGTTCTGAACGTCTACCTGATCAATGCCTTCATGGCCATTCCTGGAATTCTGTTGGCAATCGCCTTTGTCGCTTTCTCGGGCCCTGGCTTTCGCAATCTCGTAGCCGCACTCTCATTGACCATGTGGACCGGATTTGCTCGACTAGTGCGGGCTCAGGTCGCTGCTGCCGCTCAAATGGAGTATGTCGAAGCAGCGCGTGCTCTTGGGGCGAGCGATCTCCGCATCATTGTGCGGCACATCCTGCCTAACGTAATGCAGCCGGTGCTGGTTCAGGCTGCCCTCGGCCTGGCTACCGCGGTGCTCGCGGAAGCGACATTGAGCTTTCTCGGTCTGGGCACGCCTCCGCCCGCACCGAGCTGGGGCAACATGCTCAATGATGCACGGTCCCATCTCTTCGACTCACCACACATGGTCATCTTCCCTGCTCTATCCGTAATGATCTGCGTGGTCGCCTTCAATTTCCTTGGCGATATCCTTCGGGATACCGCCGATCCGCGCCGAAAAGTCCGTCGTGCCGCTGTCCCCCTTGAGGCCTGATATGCACTTTCGCATCGGGGTTCTCTCCGACACACACGGTCTTCTGCGTCCGGAAGTTCTGCCCGCGTTGTCAGGCGTGAAACATATTCTTCACGCCGGCGATATCGGCTCGCAGCAGATTCTGGATGATCTGCGTTCCATCGCTCCCGTCACAGCAATTCGCGGTAATACCGATACTCACGGCCCTTGCGCACTGTTACCGGCCACAGAAATGATTGAGCTGGCCGGGCGCTTCTTCTATCTGGTGCATGATATTGCTCAGCTCGACATCAATCCTTCCACCGCAGGCGTGGACTGTGTCGTTTTCGGACACTCCCATAAACCGTCATTCGAAGAGCGGCACGGCGTTTTCTACCTCAACCCTGGCTCCTGCGGACCACGACGTTTCAACCTTCCGATCACACTCGCTTTGCTTGAGATCGATGCAGAACGAATCATGTACCGGCTCATAGACCTCACACATGTCTAAAGCATTTTTCCTGTTGCTGGATATTCTGGAGGGAGCGTGTAGCGGCATTTTCATTGCGGAAAACGCCCATAGATGCGGAAGCCCTACTCTACGCCCACAGGAAAAATGCTCTACGCAGAGCGCATGCGCGGGTTCACCAAACGATAGGTAAGGTCGGTAAGGAGATTGACCGCGACATACGTCACTCCAATCGCAAGAATGCATCCCTGAACCAGCGGGTAATCTCGATTGGAGATTGCCGAGATCGTCAGCCGCCCCAATCCAGGCCAACTGAAGATCGTCTCCGTCACGATGGCTCCGGCGAGCAGCGAACCGAACTGCAGACCGACCACTGTCAGCACAGGGACCAGAGCATTGCGAAAGGCGTGCCAGACCACCGTGTTCTCGGGAAGGCCTTTGGCTCGATCCGTACGCAGATAGTCTTTGCCGAGCTCTTCGAGTACTGAGGTACGGACCATACGCGTCAACGTCGCAGCCAGGCCACTTCCCAGCGTGATCGCGGGCAACACCAGGTGCGTTATCAACTGCCAACCGGTTCCCGCGCCTGAGACGGGAAGCCATCCAAGCCAGATTGCGAAGACAAGGATCAGAACCGGTCCCAGCGCAAAGTTCGGTAGAGAAAGCCCGAACAGGCTGGCAATCCCAATCGTGCGGTCCACTCTCGTCCCATTGCGATATGCCGACCAGATTCCAGCAGGCACGGAAAACAGAATGCCGATGAACATCGCCGCGGCAGTCAGTTCCAGAGTGTAGGGATAGCGCTGGCCAATCAAGGCCATCACTCCCTCGCGCAGGCGTACGCTACGACCTAGATCACCATGCGACACACCCTTCAAAAACTGCCAATATTGGGTCTGTAACGGAAGGTCGAAGCCGTATGCATGCCGCAAGGTTGAGATGTCAGCGGCCGTTGCACCTTCACCGAGCATCTGCACAATCGGATCGCCGGGCACAAGGCGAATCAGCAGAAACACCGCCGTCACAATCAGCCAGAGCACCGGCAGCGTTATCAGCAGCCGCTTGATGATATTGCCAGCCTTCACGATGCTCTCGCCTCAGCTGTGTCACGCTGTGCGACCGGTTCTACCCCGACACGATTGATCTTCTGCCGCGTCATCTCAAGTATCGTAAAGCGTCTGCCGTCAAACTCGACCGACTCCCCGACGTGAGGAATGTGCCCGAGCTGCGTTAACAGGAAGCCGGCCACAGTCTGTTCTCCTTCTTCGCGGGGCAGACTCCACCGCATCTGGGTCTCAAGGTCGCGCAGATTCACACTGCCATCCAGAATCCATCCGGCTCCGCTCTCAAGCACCGCCCGGTTGGCAACATCGAACTCGTCGTCGAGCTCGCCTACGAGCTGCTCGAGCGCATCCTCGACGGTTACCAGGCCCACTGTCGTGCCAAACTCATCGACAACAATGGCCATCTGCCGTTTGCGCTGCTGCAGCTCTTCGAGCAGGTCCGCTACCGGCTTTGTCTCCGGCACGACCAGCACGTCTTTCATGATCTGCCCGAGCTTCAGTTGAATCTCACCGCCTGCATCGTATGGCCGCATGCGGCTGCGGAAGTGCATCAGGCGCGACACATCCTTGGAATACACCACACCGATAATGTGTTCTTTCCCGGCTTTGGGATCGAAGATCGGAATCCTTGAGTGCTGCTCTTCGATAATGCGTGCGCTCGCCGCCTCGAGCGGCATGTCCGCAGGCAGAGCGAAGATCTTGCCCCTCGGTGTCATGATGTCGCGCACCAGTACATGATTCAGCTCGATCGCGCGATGGATGACCTGCTCCTGCATCGGCGGCAATAAGCCCATACGCCGCGCGCCGGTAGCAATCATCTTCAACTCCTCAGGAGAATGAACAGCGCCCTCGCCACTCAATGGAGCCCGGAAGAGGGTCAGTACCAATCGCGCCGAAGTGTTCATCACATTCACCGCAGGGCGCGTAATGCGCATAAAGACATCCATCGGGCCGGCCACTGCAAGCGCAATACGTTCGGCCCGCTGCAGCGCCAGGGCCTTTGGTACGAGCTCACCAAGCAAGACCTCAAAATAGGTGATCAAAGCGAATGCGATCACGATCGCTCCGCCGTGAGCGTAGATCAGGATGTGCGTCTCAAAGCCCGGAATGCGGTTCACCCATGTTGCCTTCTCAAGCAGCATCAATAGGAACTCAGCGACAACCGGCTCTCCAAGCCAGCCTAGCGCCAACGATGCAAGCGTTACACCAAGCTGTACTGCCGGCAGAAATTCATCAATGGATCGCTTCAGCGCAAGTGCCGTCTCAGCACCCGGCCGGGCAAGAGCGATCAATTGCCGGAGCCGCGTCTCTCGCACACTTACCAGCGCGAACTCGGCGGCCACAAAAAAACTGTTCGCCAGAATCAACACGGCCACGGTAAAACCGCGAAAGAGTATCCACTCGACCATTCAGCACGAGGATAGCACCGGCCACCATGCATCAGCAGCGCTGTAAAACACGGAAGACTTCCCTGCTTCTGCCGTTTCTCTCGGGCAGGAACCTGCGAAAGAACTTTAGTTCCTTCCGGTTAGCGTGTCTTCGCAAATCTTCCGCAGATGCTATACTGACTTTCGGATTGACCGTCACCCTTAGAAGTACCCAAGCGGAGGTGGCGAAATTGGCAGACGCACAAGCTTGAGGTGCTTGCGCCGCAAGGCATAGGGGTTCAAATCCCCTCCTCCGCACCAATCCAACACATCTCGGCGTTCGGTTTTACGAAACCGCAAGTTACGCCGTTCTGAGGTTCCCAGCAGCAATGATTTACCTGCTTGTTGTTCTTCACATTATCGTGTGCCTGTTCCTGATCGGCGTCGTCCTGCTGCAGCAGGGTAAGAGCGCTGACCTTGCCGGCGCCTTTGGCGGACAGGGCTCACAGACCGCCTTCGGTCCTCGCGGTGCAGCCAACCTGCTCACCCGTCTCACGACCTGGTCGGCCATCCTGTTCATGCTCACCTCGATCGGCCTCACCGTCCTGATGGCTCGTTCAAGCTCCACCTCGGTCTTCTCTGGTGAGAAAGCTCCGGTTTCAGCTCCGGCTAAGAAGTAACTTCGTTTCTCTTGTTTAGCGGCGCAGACCCAAGGTCTGCGCCGTTTACTTTGGATGAGACAATCAGCGCATGGCGTTCGGTCGACTGGCCCATTTTTTCTGTAGGTATAGTGCAGGGCTTGTTCCTCTATGTGCGTTTTCCTCAATGAAAACGCCGCTACGCGCTCCTCTCGGGATACTCAGCAACAGGAAAAACGCTCTAGCCACTGCCCTGCTTCTGTTTGCCACCTCCTGTCTGGCTCAATCCTCTAAAGGTCCATGGCTCTTCGCCGGTTTCAAGAACAACGGCCAGAACGGCGTCTACTTCGCCGTCAGCGAAGACGGCTGGCACTGGAAGCTGATCAATGACGGCAGACCTGTAATTGCTCCGGCGCAGGCTGGAGAACTGATGCGCGATCCCTTTCTACAGCGCGCTCCGAACGGCGGCTTCCGCATGATGTGGACGTGGAGCTGGCGGCAACCGGCCGTGGCTGGATACTCCGAGTCAAAGGACCTGCTGCACTGGACTCCTCATCGCCAGCTCGAAGTCATGGCCAATGAGCCTACAGCGCTCAATGTCTGGGCCCCGGCGCTTTATTGGGATGAAGCAAAGCGCCACTGGCTGATCTTCTGGTCCAGCACCATCCCCGGCCGCTTCCCCCAGTCGCAGTATGACAAGAACGGTCTGAACCACCGTATCTACGCCACCACAACCCGCGACTTCCGTACGTTTACGCCTGCGGCGCTTTTCTTCGATCCCAGCTATAACGTGATCGACGCGACGTTGCTTCCTTCCGATGGGAGCAAAGCGAATGGAAGCTACCGCCTGGTCTTCAAAGACGAACGTAAGGAGCCGGAGGGCAAACACATCCGCATGGCCAGCGGAGCCTCGATGGAAGGTCCCTGGAGCAACATCACGGAAGCTTTCACAGAACCAGGATCGGAGGGGCCGGCAGGCTTTGCGATGGACCATGGATGGGTTGTCTACTATGACCACTACCAATCGCCGGGCCAGCACTACGGTTCGACCTTCTCGCGTGACCTGGAGCACTGGCATGAGGGAAAAGACATGATGGAGTTCCCCGCCGGTTTGCGTCACGGATCGTTTCTGAAGATCACGCGGAAGGAACTGGCGCGGCTTCAGGCCTACCACGACGGAGGTGTGCAATGATTCGCGAGACCTTTCCTGTCGGCCTTCTCGGCTGCAATTGCACGATTCTTGGCGACAATGGCGAAGGAATTGTGATCGATCCCGGTGACGACATTCCCAGGGTCACCGCGACCCTCGCCCGCCATGGCCTGACCTGCAAGCAGATCATCGTCACCCATGCCCACATCGATCACATCGCCGCCGCCCAGACACTGAAGCACCTGACCGGAGCTCCGGTCTATTACAACCAGCTTGACCTTCCCCTGGTGAAGATCATGGATATCCAAGCGGGATGGCTCGGCATACCCACGCCAGAGGTCGCTCCTCCGGACGCCGACGCCGGCAACGGAATGAAGGTACGCTTCGGGGCCACTGAGGGAACCGTTCTCCATACTCCCGGCCATACCGAAGGAAGCCTGGTTCTTCATATCCCTGGCGAGAAGCTGCTTCTCGCTGGAGACACCCTGTTTGCTGGTTCCATTGGCCGCACCGATCTCCCCGGCGGAGACTACCCGACCATCCTCCGCTCGATCCACGACGTCCTCTTGCCACTTCCAGACGAAACACTCGTCATTCCTGGCCACGGAAAGAGCACCACCATAGGCGAGGAACGCGAAGACAATCCATTCCTCAAATAGATAAAAATCAGATAGATATGAGAAACATTGAATGAAACACTTGATGAGAATCGAGCCTACTGTTAACCAAAAAGGTTCTCCATTAACCCCATGATTCCCTGCTCAAAGACCGGCGCGGCAGGCAGCAAGCTCGCGACCAGCCACCCTTTCTCCGGCAAACCATAAAAACTGCCTGGGTGGACCAATACGCCTGCTTCCTTCAACAGGCGTATCGCGAGAGCGGTATCGTCTTCGACGGCTGGAATCCGTAACACTACCACCCAGCCAGCCTCGACCGGCAAGCGCGACACCTCAGGAGTAGTTTCGAGCAACAAATCAAGCTGATTGAGGTTTCTCCGAACCCGTTGGCGAATCTGCGCCTGGATCATCTTTGCGCTCTTCAACCAAACCGGCAGAGCCAGCTGCGTGGGTGTTCCGAGCGACAGAAAGGTGTCGGCTACCACCTCCAGGCGCGCAACGGCTTCGCGCTGAAGCGCTACGGGACCCTGCACTGCCAGCCAGGCGGCCTTCATCTGCGGAAGGCCGGCGATCTTGCTCATCCCACTCAAGACGAAGGTGAGGGCCGAATGCTCACCAGCAGTGAAGCTGGCGCCTAAGCCTTCGATGGTGTAGTCCAGAAAGACCTCATCAACAATCAATGCCAGGCCATGGCGGGCGCAAAGCTGTTGCAGCAATGCCCGTTCAGCATCCCGGGCAAAGTGCCCGGTCGGATTGTTCGGGTGCACGAGCATTACCGCCTTCGTCCGCTCGCCGATATGCGCCTCAAGCGATGCCAGATCGAGATGCCAGCCATGATCGTAAAAAAGGGGATATGGCACCAGGTGGACGTTGTCTAAACCCGCCAGAAAATCAAAGAGTGGATAACTCGGCCGCGGAACCAGAACTTCGTCCCCGGGATCGCACAACAGGCGGAACAGATAGCTGTAGGCTTCGCTTGTGCTGGTCGTCAGAATCAGATTGTCAGCACTCACGGCTGCATCGTGCGCCGCATAGTAGCCGGAGACGGCAGCACGAGCCGACAGAATACCGCGCGGATCTGGATCATAGCCCATCGCCTCGGCATGAATGAGCGCATGCAGGATCGAGGTGGCATCGTAGTCGAATCCGCATTCCGTCGGATTCGAAAGCGTAAGATCCGCGGAGATGCGGCCGCTAGCCCGAGCCTGCCGTACAGCAGCGGCATAGGGTGATTCGGAGATGTCCCAGGCGGTCCTTCGCGAAAACATGCCTTTCATCCTAACCCCAACAATAGCTTGGTACTCTGAACCAGATGGATTCCAATCACCCTTGCGCGATTCTTTTTGACTTTGGCCAGGTCCTCTCGCTTACGCCCGACCTTGAGCAGTGGGAACGCATGAAGCGGGTTCTCGGACTTGATGAGATCGACTTCCAGGAAAGTTACTGGCAGTATCGCCATGCCTATGACCGCGGAGATTTGAACGCTGTCTCGTACTGGCATCGGATCGCCGAAGACTACAAGATCACACTTGGCGACACGGCGCTACAGGATCTGATCGATGCCGATGTTCGCATGTGGTCTCGGCTGAACCAGCCGATGGTGCAATGGCTGCACCGTCTTCAGCAGACCGGTGTAAAGACCGGTTTGTTGTCGA
Organism: Acidobacteriaceae bacterium; assembly: GCA_013361705.1. Classification (GTDB taxonomy): domain Bacteria; phylum Acidobacteriota; class Terriglobia; order Terriglobales; family Acidobacteriaceae; genus Terriglobus. Next base: position 5,342 of record JABFXN010000098.1, on the reverse strand, counting down.
ACATCGGCGATGCCATGGCTCATGGATTACGTGCAAATTTCGCCTGGATGGGCGCATTCGCACACGCAATCTACTCCTTCGAACACAACCTGGCCAAGCCGGAGCACGCGATCTATCGCAAAGCGGCCGAAGGTCTTGGATGTTCCCCGGATGGGATTCTCTTCATCGATGACAAGGCAGAAAACATTGAGGCCGCACGTGCGGTTGGCATGAAGGCCATTCAATACGACCTGAACAACCACACGGCATTTGAAGGCCAGATGGAAGCCGAAGGACTCGGGGATCTGCTTCGAAGGTAGCGAGGAACCGTGGGCTGACTACCGGAACGTCAGCGCTGCACCATAGAAGGCCGAAGCGGGATCTGCTCCACGATCTCCACGCCGAAGCCCTGCAGGGCCGGCGCATGTGTCGGCCGATTCGTCAGCAGACGGATCTTGTGAATTCCGAGATCGGAGAGAATCTGCCCGCCCAAACCCGTCTGACGCAGTGTGCGCTGATGCCGCTCGGCGTACGGATCTCCGCCGGGCACGGCATTCGGTTCGCGTTGTGTGACGATCCGGGACGGGGAGACGGTACTGTCGATGCCAAAACCGCGTGATCCATTGTGCAGATAAACCAGGGCGCCTGCACCAGCCTCGGCAATTCGCTGCAGCGCGTATTCCACCGAATGGGAACAGTCTGGGAGCATTGCGCCGAAAACGTCTTCCACCAGGTTGTGCGAATGGACGCGCACCAATACCGGTTTATCCGGGCTTGCTACATCTCCAAGCACCAGGGCGACGTGCGACTCCGTAGGATCTGTCTCGCTCTCGTAGGCGATCATCTGAAATTCGCCATGCTTCGTCGAAAGCACCGTCTCGGCAACACGGCGCACTGAGCGCTCATGCCGCAGGCGATAGCGAATCAGCTCTGCGACGGTCACCATCTTCAGGTTATGCAGCTTGCAGAACTCGACCAGATCCGGAACGCGGGCCATGGTGCCGTCGTCGTTCATGATCTCGCAGATCACACCGGCCGGAATAAGGCCCGCCATCCGTGACAGGTCCACGGACGCCTCAGTCTGTCCCGCGCGAACCAGAACCCCGCCTTTGCGCGCGCGTAGCGGAAAGACATGCCCGGGGCGTGCAAGATCCTGCGCCGTAGAGGCCGGATCGATTGCGACCTTGATCGTATGCGAACGATCGTGCGCCGAAATGCCCGTCGTGACTCCCTCACGCGCCTCAATGCTCTCCGTGAATGCGGTACCGAAGCGAGAGGTGTTCTGGCGCGTCATCGGCAACAGACGCAGGTAGTCGGCACGCTCCTCCGTCAACGTAAGGCAAACGAGGCCACGGCCATACATTGCCATGAAGTTGATCGCTTCTGGCGTTACGTATTCCGCAGCCAGGGTCAGATCGCCTTCGTTCTCACGGTCTTCATCGTCGACGACCACAACCATACGGCCGGCTTTGATCTCGTCGATGGCGGTGGCAACGTCTGTGAATGGGCTTTCGGTCATAACTTACAGATTCAGCATAGCCGAGGACGTCGCAAACTGAAGCAGGACTGTGTCACAAATGACAAACAAAAGACGCCGCGCATGGGCGGCGTCTTTTGCGACTTTCAAACTGAGTCGTTACAGCGTTGACTCGATTTCGAATCCCCATGCTTCCAACAGCGCCTCAGGGATATACTTCGAATTCTTGTTACGGCGAGCCCACTCACGCAGGCGCGTCGACCGGACGTACTGATCCGGGGTCAGCTTGAACTCTTTCACCACTTGCTCGAACGATGTCACCGTGGGTACTACCGGTCCGATAGGCTCCGGTTTACCCCAGTTAGGATTGCCACGACGCTTTGCCATGCAGTTTTTCGTGTCCTCGTTAAGTTGTTTCGTACCGTGCTTGTGCACTTTGCGGACTCATGCCATATGAGTTCCAGCGACAATTGGACTGTGCCCACAAAGTATTAGATTACTCTGATTTGCCCCCAGATTCAAGTTCGCACAGGTGTTCAACCACCTATAAAAAGATGGTGCAATTCTTCCGTAAATGATTCATTTCTAAGCACTAAATAGACCAACAAAGGAACCCTATCTCAAAATCTTCCACCGCCTGATTTATGCGAAGATGAGGGTTCGCTCTATGGCTCAACGCTCCTCCAGAGATCTTCGTTCCCTTCTGCGGCAAACCTTCGGTTTCGATGACTTCCGGGAAGGCCAGGAAGAGGTCTGCCGAGCAGCCGTCGAAGGGCGTGATCTGCTGCTCGTAATGCCGACCGGCGCTGGAAAGTCGCTGTGCTATCAGCTTCCCGCCATCGCACTGGACGGGACGGCTCTGGTGATCAGCCCCTTGATCGCGCTGATGGACGACCAGTCCTCGAAGCTCGAGGCTGCCGGACTGCCGGTAGCGCGCATTCACTCCGGCCTTCCCCGCGAAGCCCAGCGCCAAGCCTGCCGGCAGTATCTCGACGGAGAGCTGAAGTTTTTGTTCGTCGCTCCCGAGCGGCTACGTGTACCCGGCTTCATGGAGATGCTGGCGAAGCGCCCGCCCGTTCTTGTCGCCATCGACGAAGCCCACTGCATCTCCCAGTGGGGACACGACTTCCGTCCGGACTACAGACTTCTCGGGCAGTATGTTCAGGCGCTACGGCCCGCTGTGGTTGTCGCACTGACCGCCACCGCGACGCTGCAGGTACAGGAAGATATCGTCGCTCAGCTTAGTCTGCAAAAGCCGGCACGCTTCATCCATGGCTTCCGCCGGGACAATCTCGCCATCGAGGTGGTGGAAACACCCAAGAACGAGCGATACGCCACGGCCCGGCGGCTTCTTGCCGATACAGCACGACGCCCCGCGGTTGTCTACGCCTCCTCCAGGAGAGACGCCGAGGCTCTCGCGCAGGAACTCGCCACTGACTTCCCTGCCGCTCCGTACCACGCCGGCCTTCCGCCCGAGGTCCGCGAACAGACACAGAGGAAGTTCCTGGCAGGTGAGTTGGAGATCGTCGTGGCCACCGTTGCCTTCGGCATGGGGGTCGACAAAGCCGATGTACGCACCGTCATCCATGTTGCCCTTCCCGGTTCCGTGGAAGCGTACTACCAGGAGATCGGACGTGCAGGCCGTGATTGGAAGCCCAGCCGGTGCATCCTGCTGCACAGCTATGCGGACAAGCGCACGCAGGACTTTCTGCTGGAGAAGTCGTATCCGGCGGCAACCGAGCTGGATCGCATCTTCCGCAAGCTGAACGACCAGCCGTTACCGCTCGACCTGTTACGCGAAGAGCTGCGGATGGATGCCGAAGTCTTCTCCTCGGCAGTCGAAAAGCTGGTCGCTCATGGAGCCTGCCTGGTGGACTTTGAGGGCTTCGCTATTCGGGGACGCGTCGACGGCTGGCGCAGGCTGTACGAGCAGCAACTCGCGCAGCGGAGAGCGCAAATCGATCGCATGATCGGTTATGCGGACTCACACCAGTGCCGCATGTCGGCTCTGATTGCTCACTTCGGAGACCTGGCAGATGCCCGCCGAATGTGCGGCAAGTGTGACTTCTGCTCTCCAGAGAGTGCGATTGCTGTTCGCTATCGGAATGCAACCATCGGCGAAGAAGAGACCATGTGGACAATCCTTCGGGCATTGAAGCGTTCGGGAGGCAAATCCACCGGCAAGCTTCACAGTGAGGTGTTTCCGGGTGGATCTCCTTCTCGCAATGAGATGGAGGATCTGTTGGGAGGTTTGGCGCGCTCCGGATGGGTCACGCTTGAAAGTGCAACCTTTGAGAACGCTGAAGGGCGCACCATTCCCTATAAACGCGTCTCGATCACTCGCGATGCCGAGCTGCTGCCTGACGGAGACTCTCTTGGAGTGCTGATGACCGGCGAAGAGGCTCAGGCCTCATCTCGAACAGTTACCCGCAAACGCAAATCCGCGGACGCCGAGGAGACGGTGGCGTTCAGTCCTGCACAACTCGCGCTTGAGCAGCAGATCCGTAGCTGGAGAACCGAAGAGGCTCGCCGGTTGAAACAACCGCCGTTCATGATCCTGGCAGACCGTACGTTACGCGCCATCGTGCTGAACCGCCCGAGTACGATCGAAGATCTGCTGCGGGTAGATGGCATTGGCCCGAGCAAAGCACAGCGTTTTGGGGAACAAATCTGTGCACTCTGCACCGGTTGAAGGGTGCGGGCAATCGCGCTCCAGCAGCTCAGATTCGGCGGGTCCTAACACATAAAACCTGCTAAGATATGAATTTCCCGGGCAACCATGACATGCATGTCCCGCTGCGGGCGATCCCGGGGTGTCTCTCCCGGTTGCAGCAGTCGTCACCGGACCAACGACAAGGAGCTCTATACGATGTCACACCTGAATGGCAGCACTAGCGGCAACCCAAGTGGCACGGGCTTGCGCCTGAAGACCGGCCTGGCCGAGATGCTGAAAGGTGGCGTCATTATGGACGTCATGAACGTGGAGCAGGCGCGCATCGCCGAAGAGGCAGGCGCGGTCTCCGTCATGGCTCTGGAGCGCGTGCCGGCGATGATTCGCGCTGAAGGCGGCGTTGCTCGTATGGCAAACCCGAAGCTGATCAAGGAGATCATGCAGACGGTATCCATCCCGGTCATGGCGAAAGCCCGCATCGGTCACTTTGTCGAGGCCCAGGTTCTGGAGCAGCTCGGTGTCGATTTCATTGATGAGTCTGAAGTGCTGACACCCGCCGATGAGACCTACCACATCGACAAGCACGCCTTCAAAACACCGTTTGTCTGCGGTGCACGCAATCTGGGTGAGGCGCTGCGCCGCATCGCTGAGGGCGCGGCAATGATCCGCACCAAGGGTGAGCCCGGCACAGGTGACGTGGTTCACGCCGTACAACACATGCGCACCATGACCCGCGAGATTCGCATTCTGACTGCTTTGCGTGAAGAGGAACTGTACAACGAAGCCAAGCTGCACGGTGCACCCTATGAGCTGGTGCGGATGGTGGCACAGGAAGGCAAACTGCCGGTTCCGAACTTCTCAGCAGGCGGCATCGCTACACCGGCAGACGCTGCCCTGATGATGCAGCTTGGTGCGGAAACAGTCTTTGTCGGCTCCGGCATCTTCATGAAGGAGCGTGCGACTCCGCTGGATATTGAGAACGATCCCAAGGAACGTGCGGAAGCCGTCTCTCGCGCCAAGGCGATTGTGATCGCGGCGACGCACTTCAACGATCCGAAGATCGTAGCCGAAGCCAGCGAGCTGGTTACCGGCACGATGAAGGGACTTGCCGCCGCGGCGATCGAAGAAGCCCAGCTCATGCAGACGCGCGGCTGGTAAACAAGCTTAGCAACCGTTCTAACCGAACAGCGAAGTGGACATCCTCCGCTTAGATCG
>JABFXN010000367.1 GCA_013361705.1 Acidobacteriaceae bacterium | reverse complement strand
ATGCGACGCGGCAATCTTCTCCTGTCCTGCCGCGCCAATGGGCGCAAACAGGACCTGCCGGGAGTAGCGTTCGGCAATCGTCTCGGAAGTGGCTGAAAGGACAGGCACGACAACCCTTAGTATAGGGAAAGTTCGCAGTCGCCGTGGGGTGACATCCAGAGTCGTGGTTGCATCCAACTGAGAACTGTGAGTGGAGCGGTAGACAGCGTTCTGTGCGGGGCTGAAAAGCCCGTGTCGCCGTGTTGCAGGAAAGCAGGAAGGGGCGCAGGGCAGACGTGTTTGGGACGAGGAGTGGACGGTCATCGAAGCGGAGCGTAATCGCGTGCCTGCTGCTGGGGTGTGCGGTGAACCTGGCCCATTCCCAGGCGATAGACCAGGCGTTTGTCTCTGCCGGCGGATCCGATCAGCAAACGACCACCGCGCCCACGCCCACAAGCGGTATCTGGAATCTGCGCGGACTGAAGGTCGACAAGATCGAATTCGAAGGCGTGACCCTGGAACAGCAGCAAGGGTTGGTATCGGAGCTTCCCGTCCATGAAAATCAGGTGCTTGATCCGGCAAGTCTGCAGGAGATGACGCGACGCCTGTATAGCTCGGGCCTTTATCGGGATATTGAACTGAGGGGCGTGCGGCATGGCGATTTAGTCACATTGATCTTCTATGGGACGGCGCGCTACTTCGTCGGCCGGATCGACATTCTGGGCGTGAACAGCGAACGCCTGACCAGCATTCTGGAATATGCGTCGCAGTTACAGCCGGGCACGCCCTTTCAAGAGGAAAAGGTCGCCGCAGGCGTGGATGGCATCAAGCAGTCGCTGCAGCAGAACGGTTACTACCAGCCTACGGTTACACCCGCGACCAAGGTGGATGAAGAGGGTAAGCAGGTAGACGTCTCCTATACGGTGCAGATCGGACCGCAGGCGCGTGTCGGGCAGGTGGCGCTTTCAGGCGATCCGGGTATGACGCTTGAGGATTTCCGGAAACGCGGCAAGCTGAAAGAAAAGACCAAGGTCAATCGTGACACAATCTCGAACGCGTTCACGCGGCTGCGCAAGAACTATCAGAAGAAAGATCGTCTGGAGGCGACTATCGCTCTGGAAGATTCGCAGTACAACGGCCAGCGCAAGCAACTGGACTACAAGTTCAATGCCAACCAGGGCGCGATTGTGCGTGTGGTGACCGAAGGCGACAAGATCTCAAGCCGCCAGTTGAAAAAGCTGGTGCCGATTTATGAAGAGAGCGCCGTTGACAACGACCTGATCAACGAAGGCGCACACAACATTAAGGAGGCCCTGCAGCGGAAAGGATTCTTTGACGCTGACGTAACGGCGTCGCGCAGCGGCGCGGGCACAGCGCAGGAGACGGTGACCTATACCATTCACAACAACCGGAAACACAAGGTTGTATCGGTAGACATCGCCGGGAATCAGTACTTCGATACCGACACCTTGAGAGAACGCATGCAGGTGGCGCGTGCGGACGCGTATAACCGAGTCGGCCGCTACAGCCAGCAGCTCCTGGCCGCTGACGTTGCCTCCATTCAGGCGCTGTATCGCGCGAACGGCTTCAGCCATGCCGAAGTGAAGACCGATGTTAAAGATGTCGAGTCCGACAAGAATAAGTCGGCTCAGATCCACGTTCTGCTGACAATCGTAGAAGGGACACAGCAGAAGTTTGGAGAGGTCGCTCTCAATGGTGCCAATCCGGCGCGTATGAGTGAGATTCGCGGTCTAATGAATGCGCAGCAAGGCCAGCCTTACTCGTTGATCACTTTGTCAGGTGACCGCGATGCTGTTCTGGGCTATTACCTCAGTCACGGTTTTGATCAGGCGCGGGTGGAAGTGCATCAGTCGAAGGCAGACGGCAACGACACCGTGATGAATGTCTCGCTGGACATCACCGAGGGCGAGCAGGTCTTTGTGAACAAAGTCCTCATCTCTGGAGCGATGAAAACCCGGCCACTGGTCGTGCAGCGGCAGGTTGAGGTCAAGCCGGACCAGCCGCTGGACCAGGCAGCGTTGCTTGATACGCAACGTAATCTCTATAACCTCGCACTGTTCAGCGAAGTAAATACCGCGGTCCAGAATCCCGATGGCCATGCCTCACGCAAGAATGTGCTGGTGCAACTGAAAGAGGCAAAACGCTGGGACGTGACCTACGGTTTCGGCTTTGAGGCGCAGACCGGAACACCGCAGACGAACTGCAATGCGCAGCTCTCGTTAAATCCCAATACGGACTGTAAGCAGGAAGGGAAGGCGGGCGTGAGCCCGCGCGTCAGCCTCGACGTTACCCGTATCAATTGGCGTGGAACAGATCAATCACTGTCGATGCATGTGACCTATGGCCTTCTGGAACAGATCGCCACGGCGACTTTTTCGCTGCCGCATTTCCGCAACAGGCGCAACCTGGATGCTGCGGTCTCCGGCGGCTATAGCAATGTCCGGAACATCTCGACCTATGCGTCCAAGCAGTTGCAGGGTTCCATGAAGCTGACGCAGCGTGTGAACCGCGCCGACACGTTGATCTATGACTTCACCTATCGCCGCGTGTCAGTGGATCAGGCGAGCCTGCAGATTTCCGCCAATCTGATTCACCTGCGGTCGCAGCCGGTAAAGGTGGGTGGCCCTGGAATTACGTTGCTGCACGACACGCGGCAGCCGTCGCCTCTGGACGCGACCAAGGGGATTTTTCTCTCGGCACAAAACTTCTTTTCTAACCATGTCTTCGGTTCGGACGTGGACTTCAATCGGACAGATATCACGAATTCCACCTATTACGCTTTCGGCAAGAAGAGCCGCTACGTCTTCGCCCGGAGCACCCGGTTTGGGTTTATCGCAACGCTCGGGTCGAATCCTCAGCTTGATGGCAACACCGCCTGCAGCTCGAAGCTGGTGACTGATCCGAGCTGCATTGCGGTGCCGCTGCCAGAGCGTTTGTACGCTGGCGGCGCAACCTCGCATCGTGGTTTCCCCATCAACGGCGCCGGGCCGCGCGACCTTACGACGGGATTCCCGGTCGGCGGAACCGGTGTTTTCGTAAACAGCTTCGAGATGCGTATGCCTGGTCCGGTGCTGCCGCTCGTAAATGACAATCTACAGATCGTGCTGTTCCATGACATGGGCAATGCATTCATCAACGTATCGGATATCTGGAAGAGCTTCGGAAGGTTCCACCAGCCCAATGAGCAGACCTGCAAGGTCTTTACCGGGGTAACGACCGGTACCTGCGACTTCAACTATTTCTCGCATGCGATCGGTACGGGCGCACGGTATAAGACTCCGGTGGGGCCGCTTCGTGTGGACTTCAGCTATAACCTGAATCCGCCATATTATCCGGTGGTCAATGACTATTCGCTACCGTACCCACAGGTCAAAGGATTTGCGGGACGTGCGAGCCACTTCAACTTCTTCTTCAGCATTGGGCAGACCTTCTGATGATGACGTGTTGGCACAGGACGATTGCGGTACTGGCTCTGGCAGCTTCCATGAGCGCCATGGCACAGCAGACGCCTGCGCCGACAACGGCTCCGAAGCAGGGCGATGCGCCCAAACAAGTCGATGCGTCAAAGCAGGCTGATGCGCCAAAACAAGGCGATGCACCCAAACAAGGCGATGCGCCCAAACAAGGCGATGCGCCAAAGCAAGGCGATGCGCCAAAGCAAGGCGATGCGCCAAAGCAAGGCGAGCTGCTGGATCGCGTCGTTGCCATCGTCAACAAACAGCTCATCCTGGAGAGTGACGTCAATCAGGAGATGCGGTTTGCGGAGATTCAGCCCTTCCGCCTTGCGCGAGGCGGTACTCCCTACGAACAGGCACTCAACCGACTGATCGATCGCACTCTCGTGTATCAGCAGGCTCTGGAACAGCAGCTTGAGCCGGTGAGCGACGAGGAGGTCGATGCGGAGCTGGAGCAGTTGAAAAAGCAGCTCTCCGAGTGCCAGATCTATAAATGCAGCGCCAATGAAGATAGCTGGAAGGAGTTCCTCGCACAATACGGCATCACCGAGCAGGAGATGCGTGAGCACTGGCGTCAGCGCATGACGGTGCTGCGCTTCATTGAGCAGAGGTTCCGATCGGGAGCGAACATCACCGACCAGCAGATCACGGAGTACTACGAGAAGACTCTTGTGCCCGAGGTGAAGGCGCGAGGTGGAACTCCGCCACCGCTGGACCAGGTCTCCTCGCGCATTGAAGAAGTTCTGTTGCAGCAGCAGGTCTCCGCTATGCTGCAGGACTGGCTAAAAAGCCTGCGGGAGCAGGGCAGTGTACGCATCTTCAAGGATGGGGAGGTCGCGCCATGAGCGAGCTTCTTCCCCAGCAGAACCAGCAGGCCGACGAGAACGTTCCCCTTTTGCCAGGCAATCCGCCGCGGCGTAAGGTCATGCGGATTACGGCATGGCTCTTTGCCGGGACCGGCGCGTTGTTGCTGTTGCTGACGGCTCTGCTGACCTTGTACACCCACACCCAGGACTTTCAGAAGCGCGTGGGAAGACAGGTGGTGTCGATCCTGGAAGAAGCCACCGGCGGTCGTGTGGAGATTGGTTCGGTTCAGTTCAATCTGTGGCATCTGGCAGCCGAAGTGGATGGCCTCGTGATTCACGGGACTGAGCCAAAGGGAGAGGCGCCATATCTCTCCATTGATCGCATCGTGGTGCGCATCACGATCGGCAATCTACTGCAGCGAGCGGCAGGCGGTCTGATGTCAAAGGTGCATCTGAGCCTGCTACGTGTGGAGCATCCTCAGTTTCACATGATCGTCAATGCCGACGGCAGTACGAATCAGCCGGTTCCGAAGAAGAAGAGTACAAGTACGACGCCAATCCAGGATACGCTGCTGGACCTCAAGGCAGCCAAAGCCGAGGTCGTGGATGGTGTCGTTCTGATGAATGACAAGCCGATTCCATTCGAGATGGCTGCGCGTCAGCTCGGTGTGAATGTGCGCTATCTCTCGTCCTCTGACCGCTATGGCATTTCCGTCGCTCTTAACGACCTGACGACGAAGATGCAGGAGATGCCTGAGGCGAAGTCGCATATGACCGCCGAGATTGAGCTGGGCCGCTCGATGGTGGCGCTGAAGAGTCTGCACCTGGCGACCGGCGAGAGCTCGAGGCTGGACCTGACGGCGCAGCTCGAACACTTCGACAATCCGGTATGGGAGGCAACGGCCAAAGGCAATCTGGAGATCAAGCAGATCTCGGTGTTGAGTGGTTTTCCAGGCCTGAATGCAGGGAGCGTCACACTGGACATGACAGCTCATAGCTGTGCGGTTGCGCCCCAGGAGGCACAGAAGCAGCCACACTTCTGGCAGAGACGTCACCCGGCTCAAAGTCCGGCTAATGTAAAGACATTGCCGCCGGATCCTGAATGCCAGAAGGGTTACCTGGTCGCCGGAACCGTCAAGGCGCGTGGAGCCGGCTATACGGATCAGTTTGTCCGAGTGCACGGTGTGGATCTCGATACCAAGTTGCACGTTACGCCGACCGAACTACTGCTGAACGCGATGTTGATCGATCTGTCGGACGGCGGCCATATTGCAGGCGATATGCGGATCAACAACTGGCTGGGGCAGATTCCCGAAGATACAGCCCAGAAATCGCCCACGGTTGCCGCTAGCCAGCAGACGGCGAATACAACGGCGAAGGCGTTGAATTCCAAGCCGCCAGCAGAAGGGAATCGCACGCTGCCGAAGGTCTTGCGGTCGCATGCCTATGTCGATGTCACATTGACGCGCGTAAGCCTGCGCGCCATTGAAGAGATTACGCAGCCGCGCGGCTTT
>JABFXN010000304.1 GCA_013361705.1 Acidobacteriaceae bacterium | reverse complement strand
GCTTGGTGGAGTAAATACCCGCGACCAGCCTGGAGTAGGGTGTCGTGGAATGCACGAACTTAGCGGGGGACGTCCGATCGATAACCAGGATGTCACCCGGTTCATAATGTTTACGGTCCCCTACTACATCAACCGATTCTGCATAATCTCCACCGCAGGTGGTTCCATTCCATGCAGTCGACTGCACTGTGCCATCTGGATAGCTCATGGATGAACCGCTACCGGATGTCAGTTTGAGATTGCCGTTTACTTCCAGCGTCGCTCCAGGAGACGACGTCCCTATTCCGACATTGCCACCGCTTGGGTTTAGCGCAATTGGATACGCACCGTTGGTACCGCCATTCGAGGCTTGAATCCATCCCCCATATGGTGCTGTATCAAGCAGTCCCATCTCCATGACCGAAGAGTTGGTAGTGTTTGTCATTAAGCGAAGACTGCCAGGACGAGGTGACGGGCTGTTTGCTACGGAGGCAAAGCCGGGAACACCAGCGGCTGTTAGCGGAAGGGCTGGGTTCGCGGTTCCGACACCGACCTTGCCCTGTGTGTACATAGAGCCAGAGCGAGCGTCAAACACAATGCCGTAACCACTGTAGCTGTTACAACACTGAGACTTGATTCCCAGTCCCCACCAGCTATCAATCTCGTTATCAACGGTGGAGAACGTTGCATTGTCCCCGTTGCCATTCGTAAACTGACCAACGCCTACGCCAGGCGCTCCGGTCAAAGAGAACGTGCTCGCGCTATATGTTTGTGCAGCCGCCGTGCCGGCAGTCGCGAGAGCCAGAACCAACCATCCAAAATTCATGCGCGCAGTCATCAACTCGTATTCCTTCCGATCGTCGTGATGTATGTCTTGCAGTAGTTATTGCAGAGAAACCAGAACTTCGATCACTCCCTTACCGGAGTCGAGTCTGGCCATCGCTTTACCGATAACAGCGCCCATCATCCTGCCGGCATCAGTCCCCTTCATCGCAAAGCCCTCCGTACTGGAAGAGACAAGCAGGTCACCCACGTCAATGGCTCCGTTTTCAGCACTGACCTTAGTGGGGACGATACCAAGCATTGCCATCGGGGCCTCTTCTCCTGTTAGGGTCCGGCCTTGACGACGGCCAGTCAGTCCTGGCTTGGTGGAGTAAATACCAGCGACAAGTCTGGAGTACGGTGTCGTGGAGTGCGCGAACTTATCCGAGGCTGTGCGGTCGATCACCAGCACATCACCGGGCTCATAAGCCTTACGGTCGCCGGTTACATCAACCGATTCTGCGTAGTCTCCGCCACAAGTCGTGCCATTCCACGCCGTCGATTGCACCGTCGCATCAGGGAATGTCATCGAGGCGCCGCTACCGCTGATCTTTACGCTGCCATTGACGTCGAGTTTCGCCGCTGGAGATGTCGTACCAACGCCCAAGTTACCGTTCATATCAATCCGCATAACTTCTGGAAATTCATCTATCGCGGAGAAATCATCAGGATGGATATGAACGCCGATGTATGTTCCCCATCGGGTTCCCTGCCTTCCAAACACAAGCCCAGAGGCGATCCCGACAGCGTCACCGTTCCAAGAGGCGACGAGTCCGCTTTGAGATCCGTTCGCATTCCCGGGCCCCTGAAGAGTGATAGCATTCACGCCTAATGCGGACTGCGTTGTAATGTTGCCAGTCACGTAGTTCGACGGGCCAATGGCTAACTTGCTTAAAGGCGTCTGAGCACCGACGCTCACGTTACCCCCCGTAACCGAGTTCAGGTACAGAGCGCTACCGTCAATCAAGGTAGGAATGAAGATGTTGGCTGATCTATCGACGGATTGCAGACGCCCCTTGTTGATGTTCGACTGATAAAACAGCTCCACGCCGACCCCAGTTGTGGGGACGTTTCCTATGCTAGTGGCCCTCACTGTGCCGTTTACGTCCAGGTTAGTGATCGGACTCGTCGTTCCGATCCCCACATTCCCATTTACTTCGGAGATCGCCGCCGAATCACCGATCATAGACGAACCAGTGAATTTGGGAATCCGATTTGTCGTGCCGCCACCAGTTGTCACCGGGGTGGATTGAGCGATGCCGGGAAGAGCACAGGGTAGGACAGACCCTGCGACCAAAGCCGCTGTGATCCACATGTTGTTTTTTGCAATACCAGGCAAAAGGACAGACAACCGCACAGAGGCCCGCTTCATCAAACCACTCCATCGCCGACTCTTCCGGAGTCATACGAGATTTGCTGTAAAGATTCCGTGACCCTATTTGCTATTGCCGTGAGGATGCAATACTCGGAAGTATGTATCCTTAAGTGCGGGCAATGTTTATCACTTTTGAAATAGGATTTCGGCCGTCACTTAGAGCCTGCAACCGGGTAAGTCCAATCATCTAAAGGACAGCGCGTCTCGACCTCTATCTCACTGAAGCGCATTCATCGTTTTGTTCGTTAGGCACCCAAGCGTGCGAATAACGGACTGACATCAACGCCAGATGAACGCTCTCAAGTGAGGTTCGAACATCGACCATTAGCCCGCTGTCTCACCCTTCCGGATGCAGTGCATCCCCCTCGAAGGAGTATGGTGAGAAGAGAGGGATGGAATTAAGGTAATCTCCATATCCCTTGGGAGGAAATCAATGACAGCGACCGCTGATCTGCAAAAGCGCCAACAGTCACCCCTCACCCTCACCTCAGATCTCTCCAGTGAAGCTGTGCGCGATATCTCGGCCGGCTTGAATGGCCTGCTGGCAGATGTCTTTGCTCTCTATCTGAAGACGAAAAACTTCCATTGGCATATGAGCGGACCGCACTTCCGCGATTACCATCTGCTGCTGGATGAGCATGGCGATCAGCTTTTCGCCATGACCGATGACATCGCCGAGCGCGTGCGGAAGATCGGCGGCACCACCATTCGCTCAATCGGCCACATTGCCCGTCTTCAGCGAGTTGCTGACAACGATGCCGAGTTCGTTACCGCCGAAGACATGCTGAGTGAACTGCACGAAGACGAGAAGGCGCTGACGCTGAGAATGCGTGCCATCCATGCTCTTTGCGATGACGGCGGTGATGTTGCTACGGCCAGTCTGCTGGAGAACTGGATTGATCAATCACAGCGCCGTAGCTGGTTCCTCTTCGAAGCAACCCGCCGCTAACACTAAAGCCGATAACTCATCTATTCAACTTCGATTGCGAGCTCCCTTCTGCAAAACATACTTACTTTTGCGAAGGGAGCCTGATCGTCCAGGCCGTATCCGGTGTCTTTCCGAGAGAGATCGTAGCCTGCCGGTTGTCGCATCGGATCAGAAGGTCCCCCATACGAAGCTCTCTCTGCTTCCCTGCCGCCACACTCCACTGCGGCGCTGTCGTTCCACCAGTAGGCTGAATCACCGTCAGAATCGTCAGAGAGTCGACAGAGCCGGACTGATACTCAATGATCGTTGGCCGCGGCGCAGGTTCCCGTTCAGCCTTCTCGTAGTTGATCAGAGGAAATGGGCCCTTGCTTTGGCCCAATATCATCGCGGATGTGGAGAACATATGCATCTCCACACCATCGCTTTGCGCCTGCAAACGAATCACATTTTGCTGTAGATCGAAGGCCGCAACGGGCTGCGCGGGATGCCATATCTGGCTGAAGCGGTGCGGCCCGTCTGCGCGGATCTGATCCATCACAACCAGGGCTCCGCCCTTCTGATGGATCAGCGTACGCACATAGGAACGAACCTGCGGATAGACAGCGCTGAGGTCGGCGCTGATGATCTGGACTCCATCTTTCGAAGCGAGCTGGCGCATCGAAGGGTACTTACCGAAGACCATATTTCCAGCTACCATCTGGCTCTGCGGATCGTCGTCAACCAGAATGGTGTTATGGCCGATGGCCTGGATGTTATAGGTGGGGTAATTGGGGTCCTTGTAGTAATCGGCATATCCCGCCTCGCCTATCCAGAGGCGGTTGTTCCAGGCGTAGAAGAGACTGCCCTGATCGGCATGGTTGTGATTGAAGTTCGGGCCGGCGCGCATGGCAATGACCTGAGACTCCGGCGACCAGCTATCGCGCAGCACCGCAATGCCACGCTTCTCAAACAAAGCCGAGGTTGGCGAATCAATCTGGGTCGCTGCAGACTGATGGATTGCGTCTTCCCAAAGAACCCGGCTCAATAGCTCTGCGGTTCCGGGGTTGCGATACTGGAAATAAAACGCCGTCAGATCGGGATCACTATTCTGCGCAGCCATGTAGGCGAAGACGTTCGAAGGTCCGGTATCGCCATGGCTGTCACCGAAATCTTCCAGAGAGTCCTTACCGTAGGTCGCATAACGGAAGTAGCGCTGCGGCCGCGCAAGCTGGCTATCGAACGACACTCCGAGTTGCTCCTTTGCCGCCGCGGCCACCAGCGCCGTCGTCTCAAAGTCGTAACGATGGTAAGCGATCCCCTCTCCATAGGAACCGTCCGCGGTGTATGCCGACTCGAGATGCGAGCGTTCTTTCGCGTAGAGGGCAAGGGCATAACCGGCGGTATCGGGATTGTCGCTCTGTAGAGCCGCCAGCAGCGCTCCTCCGACGGTATGTCCGATCCAGTTACTGATGTCGAACTGAAAGCGCTCCTCAACGACGTACTCCTCATAAACAGGCATGATGGACTGCTGCAGCAGAGCCTCATCAAGGGCGTGCTTCAGGTCCGCAGGCAGCGCATTCCCCAGAAACTGTTCTGCCATGACAATGTTCTTCGTCATGATGCCCAGTGGATAGTAGCTGTGATATCCATGCGCCGGAAACCAGGGGTGAACCCATTGCCGCCATGAGGCAATCTCCCGCAACATGTGGAGTGCCTCCTCCCGTTCGCGACTCTCGCCAGTTGTGCGATAAGAGACCGCATCCCACAGGGCAAGCTCCGTCGGCTTCTGAACAAGATTGAAGTAAGACGATAATCCCGGCAGCAGGAACTGCGCGTCCATCTCCTGGATATTCGCCCCCAGCCCAAACGCGAGATTCGTCCCCAGATCTTTCCGCAGTTCGTCGCGCCGGGCCTTAACCAGCTGTAAAAGCTCCGGAGATATCGCGTGAACAGCGACGCCAAGTAACGGCTGAGGCACCACGGAGCGGACCAGAGCGAGCACTGCTGAGGAGCCGCCTTGTCCTTCCACGCGGATGGTCCAGACACCGGCGGGATCAGACAGCGAGATGGCGTGTTGCACTTTGAGACCAGAGCCGTGGTCAATCACCTGGCCATCCGGACCTTCGATGGCCCAGCGCGCATGGAAGGACGGCTTGGGGCCATCGAACTCAACCGCGACCTGATCGCCAGTCCGCAGTACATGCTGCAGGTAATACAGCTCTCGAACTCCATCCCAGAGGGCAGTGGGCGACTTCAGCACATAGTGCCGCGTCGACTGTGCGCGAAGCTCGACATCTGAGATGGCAACCCGCTCAGGCCATCCGCGACTGACATGAGTCAGATTCGCCGCAACTGCAATTGCAGTAATGCGGTGCGAAGACGCCGGTAAGGCGACCTGTACACGCTGCCGGCTGCCTCCCTGAATCGCCGACCGTAGGATAACCTCTTCTTCACCGCGATAGATGTGGATTGAAACCGGTATCCCGCCCGTCGAGGAGGCCTTGAGCCGAAATGCCAATGAAGAAGAGGGCCCGGCAACCACGTGCACCCGGCGGATGAAACCTACAGCCAGCTTTCCGTCACGATGCGGAATCACCTCGCGGGTAACGGAGCTGAGGCCGTGTGATGTCTCAACGCCCAGCGTAGGGTCGTATCCCGTATCTTCCGCGAGGGGAAAACTCTCCCACCCATCGCGGGAGCCGGAGT
>JABFXN010000201.1 GCA_013361705.1 Acidobacteriaceae bacterium | reverse complement strand
TCTGGTTGCAAAATATTGTCATCCTGAACGTTCGAGGTCCCCAGCGAACTTGTTCGCTGGGGTGATTAGTGAAGGACCTGCTTTCAATGCTTCAGACGGCAAAGCGCTTCCTGATCGATGCCACGAACTTTTGGGGACAGGACACTAGCAACCAGCAACCAGCAACTAGTCCTACAACTGCGCCCGATACCGCTCAATCGCCAACAGCACCAGTTGCGACCGTGTCCTAACACCGGTCTTCGAAAACAACTGTTGCAGCGTCGCCTTCACCGCACTCTCTGAGATGTTCAGCTCCGCCGCAATCTCTTTATTCGCTAGACCCTGCAGCAGATAACGTAACGTCGTGCGTTCCCTGTCTGTAAATCGCGGAGCATCCTGCGGTGTGTTGGCAGCGACGATGGTTTGCAGATACTGCTGATCGATCAGCACGCGTCCCTGAGAGACCTCGAAGATCGCGCGCTGCAGCGACTCCGGCGAATCCTGCTTATGAAAAATCCCCGAGATGCCAAGGCGGATCAGCGTCAGTGCATCGTTGTCCGGAAGCCCGGCGGTCACCAGCAGCACCCGGCCTTCGAACTTCTCGCGTTGCAGTGCCCGCATGAACTCGAGCGCCGTCTGGCTGCCGAGGTCGTAGTCCAGAATCAGCACATCCGGTTTCGCCGCGATAATCTGCGGCAGCGCCGTCGATGGCGTGCCGCTGTGTCCCGTGATCTCAAACCTGGAGTCACTCTCCAGCAGGCGGAGCAATCCCTCACGGAAAAGCGCATGATCATCCAGAACAAACAAACGGACTGTCTTTGTACCCGTGCTCGAACTCGTACCTGTACTGCTCACTACGCCTCTACCTCCACCTCATTGTGTTCGATGCTTCCTGAAGCGGCAAAGCGCAGAATCAGCTCGAAGGTTACACCTGCAGCGGTTGGCACATGATGCAACTCGCCGCCGAAGCTCTTCACCATCGCGCGCGCCACATACAGACCCAGGCCTGTGCCGCTGGTTGAGGCCGTGCGGAAGGGCTGAAACAGCGCAGAAGGATCGGCAATCGCCGGCCCGTTGTTTGTGATCCGCAGTACCGCACGTCCGTTGCGGTCCAGCGCATGGATCGTCAGCCGCGGCTCATCGGTCTCTTCGGCGGCGCGCAATGCATTCTGTGAGAGATTCAGCAGCACCTGCAGCAGGCCATCGCGCTCTGCCTGCACCAGAGGGAAGGTCGCCGGTACATGCCACTCCAACTGGCCGCCAATCTCCTCCCAATCCTGGCCGATGATCACACGCAGCTCATCTGCCAGCGACGACAATTGCACAGGTGGATGCTGCATCCGCGCCTGGTTCCGTAGATCGAACGAGGCCATGTTGCTCAACCCGGAGACCAGGTTCTTCAACGCCTCGAAGTCTGGATCCTTCGAAAGATGTCCGTGCCGTTCCAGGTTTGACGACACCACTGCGATCGCCGAACACAGGTTGCGGATCTCATGCGATACCGCTCCTGCCAGCACGCGGTTATGTTGCGTCAACTGCTCGAAGTGCGCATGCTCGCGCTCGCGTACATCGTTGGACGTATCGACCAGGATCGCTGCCAGCCTCCGCTGCTCTCCATCGCCATAGATAGAGAACCACGCGCTCGCCGGAAAGTGGGTTCCATCCGCGCGGCTTGCCCAGGTACTCGTGCTGGTACGAATGCGTCCCAAGTCCGCCGGCAGCCGCAAGGCATCATCGAAGAAGGTCACAAAGTCGCGGATCGGCCGCTGCAGCAGCGACTGCTCGTCACGCAGCTCGAACATCGTATGCGCCGCCCTGTTTGCCGCAAGTATGCGTCCATCGGCGGCGACGGTCAGGATCGCGGCCGGCGAACTTTCGGCCATCAGCCGAAGTTGTTCCTCTGCCCTGCGTCGCAGCTTCTGCTCAAACCGCACGCGCGCGTAGTGCAGCAACACCACACGTCGTGAGTCATTGATCTGGTAGATCAACAGGCCGCAGCCGGTGTACGCAATCGTTGCCATGGCAAAGCGCAGCAGGTGTTCGAGCTGGGTTTCATCGGCGGTAAACAACCCGCGCGTGTAGGCGCAGAAGACGGCCGCCGCCACGATCTGCCAACGCGTCAGGACGGTGGAGGCAACCACCACCGGAAAGATATAGAGGATGCCCAGCGAGAAGTCGAAGTTGTAGACCCACTCCAGCAGCGCCAGCACCGCGACCATCGCTGTCGCCAGCGAGAGCATGTGTCTTCGGCTCGACGCGAAACGACGCACCCGGTTATTGATCCGGATACGGCGGCGTCTGCGGCGGCGTGCGGCGGCGGTAGGCATCTTCTTTATTAGACGCCACCGTATCGCTCGATGCATCTCGCTTTAGACGAAAGATAGCCTCGTCACCCATCCGCCGGTAGCGGCGAAAGACCCGCGGAACGATAGGGCCGGATAGTCGACGATCTCACGTCCAATCGAATGCAAAGAGAGAGGAACCGCATCCTTCCATGATTGTTCGTGACCGACTTCCGCTGAAACGTATCTGGCCGCAGGCCTGGCGCCGCCTGCTCATCCTTCTGTTCTTCGACTGTACCGTCGCCGTGATCTATACCGTCTTCAAACACCACTGGATTTCGTTGAACGGGCTACCGGTCGCACCCCTGGCCTCGGCGTTGACCATCTTTCTCGCCTTCCGCACGAACGCGGCCTATGGGCGCTGGTGGGAGGCGCGTTCCCTCTGGGGACAGCTCGTCAACTACTCGCGCGCCCTGGCGCGGCAGTTCCTCACCATGCTCGATGACGAGCTTGAGCCCAAGGACCGTATCCCGCTCAGCAAACAGCTTGTACTGCACCAGATCGCTTTTCCGCATGTACTGCGTTGCCATCTGCGCAAGCAGACGCCCTTTGCGGAGATCCAGTCCATTCTCGGCAAAGACATCGCGGACGAGATGCGCCGGTACAAGAACGTTCCCGCCGCACTGCTGGTCCGTATGGGCGGGCTCTTGAAACAGGCTCGTAACGAGGGCATGATCGATAGCTTCCGCTGGACAGCCATCGATGAGAATTTCACCATGCTTGCCAACATTCAGGGAGCCTGCGAGCGTATCAAGAACACGCCTCTTCCGCGCCAGTTCGACTATCTGCCGCGCATTCTGGTGGACGCTTTTTGCTGGCTGCTTCCGCTCGCGCTGGTCGAAGACCTCGGCCTGATGACGCCCATTGCCAGTACACTCATCAGCTTTACTTTCATCGCCGCGGACCTGATGAGCCGCGAGATCTCCAACCCGTTCGACAACACGATCCATGACACACCGATGACTGCGCTCTCCCGCACGATTGAGCTCAATCTGCGCGAAGAGATGGGCGACGAAGGCCTTCCTCGTGAGTTCCGCAAGCAACTCACCGAGGTGCAACCCGTCGACGGATTTGTCTTCTAAAAGGAGCAACAGAGAATGCTGCAGCACACACGTCACATCATCTTCGCTACCAACTTCTCAGATGCCTGCCATGCCGCTATCCCTGCCGTGGCCCGCTGGGTGGACCTGCTCCAGTGCAAGCTCAGCCTGCTGCATGTCTACGACGCTGACCGCACCCTCTATCGCGACGCCAACGCGTTGCTGCAATCGTTTTTCGCCGAGGCCGATAACTATCCTCAATGCCAGCGTGTGTTGATGAGCGGCGATCCGGCGGAGGGCATTTCGGAGTTTTGCCAGAGACACCGCGATGCCCTACTTGTCTTACCTCCCAGCGACCAGACCGGCCTTCCACGTCCATGGCATCGCTCTCTGCGCGCACGCATGATTCAGACGTTGCCTATCCCAGTGTGGACCCTTGGGCGCACGATGGTCGGGTCGGCACTTGCGGCCAACAGCGATCGTCACCTCGGCGTCTGGCTCAGTAGCCCGGAGGAAGGTCTCGCGCATGTCCGTCAGGCTGCACAGTATGCCGCGCAGACCGGATCGACGCTGCATCTATTGCATGTCGTGCCCGATGTGAATGAAGGCTCATTGACACATACACTGCGTACGCAGGCTCCGCTGGGCAAGGAGTACGCCGAAGACTGGTTGACCCAGGTGGCCGCCAGCCTGGACAGCGCACAGCGCGTGGAGATCCACGTCGGTCAGGGAAAGGCCCGCCGTGTGCTGCCCAGGCTCATCCGGAGCAGTGGAGCGGAGTTGCTCATGATCAGCCAGAACTCGGCCATAGAACGCGGCCTCTTCCGCTCTGAAGTAAGCTCCATCTTTCGTGAGTGCTGCTCAGGCATCATCAGCGTACCGGTCACAGCCCATGGCAGCGTGAAAATCAGCTCCTCTCCCGCAGTGCTGGAAGAGGTTGCATAAAGATGAATTGAATAATGGAGAATTGAATGATTGAATAAGGCGCCTTATTCAATCATTCAGTCATTCAATTATTCAATTGAGGCGTCAGCTCACGACCAACCAGGTAGCCGCCACCAGCAACTGCGTTAGCAACAGTGCTCCACTCAATGCGAGGAACAACTTCCGCTGCTTCGTCTCCAACGCATCCGCAAAGACGCCGCCGGCAAAGGCAAACAGGAACGGCAACGCCCATATCCACGGAGCCGACCGCACGCTGGTCGAGACCATCGGCAGCAGCAACAGTGCCACAAGTAGCGGCACGGTGTTGCCGAAGTAGCGTGAGCGCCGCACGGTAAACCAAAGGAAGAGCGACACCAGCAAGGCGATCTCAATCGCCGCATTCTCCATCCAGTTCGCGAAGAAGAGGCTTGCTCCGTTCAGCGAAAACCAGAAGCGCGCTGCTCCTGCCGTAAAGACATAGCTAAAGGGTCCAATGCGGAACGAGAAGAAGGCGAAGACAATCGCTATGGAGCCCACAGCCGCCAGCACCATCGCCTGCATCACTGGTCCGCGCCGGCGTTCCCCGAGGTACATCATCAGGACAAAAGCGATGATGTAGCCGATTACCGCGGCCAGGATATGTGCGGTCGCGGTAAGTCCCAGCGCCAGAGTCAGCAGCAGGATGCGTGGCTTCCACTTGCGCCGCGGCCCCTGCATGGCATGTGCCACACCAATGCCGGTATAGATCAGACCAAAGATGCCCCATGCCGCCAGGATCTCGTTGTTCGGCGTGGTTGAAATCCGCAGGACTTCGGGACAGAAGCTGTACAGCCCCAACGCGAAGAAGCCACCTTCGTTGCCGAAGAGCCGCCGGGCCACCCACCACAGAGCCCCGCCCAGCCATACGCCAAAGCACAGGAAAGGCAATCGCAGCAGCCAGTTCACGTACGACAACTGGTGCCGCGCCTCCCATGTAGAGCCGTTCAGCGTGTCACCGGGGTAAAGCTTATTCTCCGGCTTGCGGAAGTGGTCTGCGGCGAGCAGCGTCCAGCGCTGCATGGTCAGCGGCAGACCGGCAACACGGTAAGCAAAGGTCCCATCACCCTGCATGTTGCCGCAGGAGGTGAAGTACCCCAACAGCGGAGAGGGGCGTTCCCACATCTCGCGTCCGCAGTGGGCATAGCGATAGTCGGTCTCGGTCAGCGGAGCATGGGCAATGCGGTACAGCCCAAGCAGCGAAAAGACGAGGAGCAACAGCGCAGCCAGTTGCTGCGGTCGGCCAAACTGAATCCGTGGAAGGGTCATTGCCAGCGATGCGCTCTTCCGCGCACCTCGCGGGTCAGAGTCCCCTTTGAGTGTATCGTGAGGTGTATGGATTCCGTCTCGTTTCGGCCTGGCAAAGCCTATCTGTCCTCCCTCTCTCCGGCCGTGCCGTGGGCCGTTATCTTTGAGGATGAGGGCGATACCGCGTATTTTTACGCAATCGATACAAGCCGCTGATACTCAGACGACCGCTTCCTCGACGCTGTGCTCATCTTCAAC
>JABFXN010000106.1 GCA_013361705.1 Acidobacteriaceae bacterium | reverse complement strand
TCATACAGGCTGCGCTCTCGTTTGTACTTCTGGTCGGCGCGGGACTCTTCGCCCAGAGCCTACGTAAGCTCGAGAACACCGACATGAAACTGGAGACGAAGAACCGGTATATCGTTCATATCAATCCTCAGGCTGCCGGCTACAAGCAGACACAGCTTGAGGCTCTGTATCGCGAGATGGAGGACCGGTTCCACGCGGTTCCCGGAGTGAAGAAGGTTGGCATCACCAGCTACACGCCGATGGAAGACAACAATAACGGCTGGGGTTGGAACGCGGAGGGCGTGCCGAATGTTAGCCACGGTGCCTCGGTAATACGTGTTAACCCCGAGTACTTCGACTCGGTCGGAACCAAGGTGCTGGCCGGGCGAAATATCGGCGTCGGCGATACGCCGACAGCTCCCAGAGTTGCCGTGGTGAACCAGGCATTCGCGAAAAAGTTCTTTGGAGATACAAACCCGATCGGCAGGCGCATCGGCACAGCCGAAACTCACCCCGGCGACTACGAGATCGTCGGCGTTGTGCAGGATACCGTCTATACCACGGTGCGATGGACAGACCACCTCATGGTCTTCCTGCCCACACTCCAACGCCTGGCGACAGATGGCCCCATCGAGGACGATCTCGGCCTTTATGCTGGTGCCCTGGTCGTGCAAACCGATCGCCCCATCCCCGAGATGGAGACCATCACGAGGCGTACCCTCGTCGCCATCAACCCGAATCTCACCGTGGTAAAGTTCCAGACCTTCGACGAACAGATCGCCGACCGCTTCACTGAGGAGAGACTGCTCTCACGGCTAACCATGATGTTCGGCGGGCTGGCATTGTTGCTGGCAGCAATTGGGTTGTATGGCGTAACGGCATACACGGTGGTGCGCAGGACGAACGAGATCGGCATACGCATGGCGCTAGGCGCCGACAGAGGCGGCGTCATGGCCATGATCCTGCGCGGCGCTGTCTTGCAAACAATCATCGGCCTGGCCATCGGCGTTCCAGTCACATTGGTGTGCGTGCGCTTCGTTCAGTCGCAGCTCTACGAGATCAAACGTGTGGACGCCGGCATTCTGCTGGGAGCGCTCGCTGTACTCGGCCTGGCGGCTTGTATCGCGGGCCTGGTTCCGGCAAGACGCGCGGCGTCAATCAATCCCGTCGAAGCTCTGAGGATCGAGTAATTGCGTCATCTGGCAAACCAAATCCCGAATCGTCTCATTTCCCGAAGAAGCGGTAGGTACCAATAAACAACCGATTGTTTATTTAGTTCGTACTTGACATTTATCTTTTGGCAATGCTCCTATGGTGCCGCTCAAAGCTGGCCAGCTTCGGCACCATCGCGTCTCACACAACTTAGAGGAGCATCTGCATGAGAATCACTCCCATCGGCAGGCCTATGGCTCTGGCCTTCGCCATCGCTTGCGCCGTCGTCTTTGCCAGTACCATTGCCACCGCCCAGACATGGGTTCATCCGGGCATCGTTGTAAGCCCACAACAACTTCTGGCAACCCGGACCGCGTATCAGAACGGAAACGCGACAATTGGCAATCAGGTCAATAAAGCCATGGCATCCGCTTACGGGTCCACCGCCTACACCGTTCAGGGCTATTACCCTGGCGGCATCAGCCAATGTGGGTCAAACTCCAACCCCAATCACGGCTGCCAGGCTGCCGACAACGATTCCAACGCGGCCTATGTTCAGGCGCTGCTCTGGTACATCACCGGCAACCAGACCTACGCCAACAATGCGATGAACATCATGAACGCGTGGGCGAGCTTCCAGGGTTATGCCGGAACCAACGGTATCCCCTGCCCGAGCGGGACCGACTGCTCCAACGGTCCGTTACAGTCCGGATGGGACGCTGAGAAGTGGCCACGCGCCGCGGAGATTCTCTACTATGGCCGCACATCCTCAGGCGCCAGTTCCGGTTGGTCCAGCACCAGTTTCACCAACTTCAAGAACATGCTGGTCAATGTCTATCAACCCGTTATCCAGAATGGATCGGGAGTGAACGGGAACTGGGACATGACCATGATTGACGGCACCATGCAGATCGCCGTTTTGACCGAAAACCGCACTCTGCTCAACCAGGCGCGCACTATGTGGCTGGGCCGGGTTCCCGATCTCTTCTATCTCAATGCGATCGATGGCTCCAGTCATGCGGCTTCGCCACGCGGCAACCCAAGCTGGTTCGGTCAAAGCATCTTCAACTCCTCCACCGAGAACGTGAATCAAGAGACCTGCCGCGACCTTACACATACGGAAGACAGCATCTCCTCGACGATGATGGCTGCTGAGACCGATTGGATTCAGGGAGGAGCGCTTTACACCGACACAAGCAACTCCACCGAGACCGGAGCCCAGGTCAAAGCGGAAGACAGGATCGTCGGCGCGCTGAACCTTATTGCAGGCCTCGAAGCTCAGAACCCTGGGCAGAACAACATCATCACTGCGCCTTTCGACTTCTGCACCAGTTCAGGCGGAGTTGGCATCAACCAGATCAAACTGGGCTACGGCGCTACGTATGTCATCGGTTACAACGCCTACCATAACCGCCTGAATGTTGCAGCCATGCAGAATCAGCACGGCTCCAGCGGCCAGCACGGAACCGCGAATACCTATAACTGGATTCAGAACAATGGCCTGAACCTCGCCCAGGACACCGATCACGGCAATCACATGACCCTGTTCGAGGCTTTGACACACTCAAGCGAGGTCTGCACGCAGGCCAACAATTCATCGTGGAACAGCATCGCGTATATTGCGCAGACCGGCTCTCCTACGGTGAAGTTCAACGCAACGCCGTCGCAAAATAACGCCAATACAGTTGTCGGCCTCAGCAGCGGCACACCGGCCGCCTATGCACAGCTTGCGGCCATTGTGCGCTTCAATCCCTCCGGCTTCATTGACGCCTACAACGGCAACGTTGGCGGCTATGCGGCCGTTAACTCGATTCCCTACACCGGCGGAACGAAGTACAGCTTCTGGATGGTTCTCAATATTCCCAATCAGACCTACGACGCCTACGTCACGCCCGACGGAGGGTCACAGGTGCAAATCGCCTCCGGCTACAAGTTCAGGCTGACCGACACCACTCTGGACCACGCCATTTTGCACGCGGAAGTCGGTACGGACAACGTCTGCAGCTTCAACCTTCCCCTGGGAGGCAACTTCCCTCAATAACTTGCACTCGATCCGATACCGCGATATGGCGGCCCCGGCTGGAACTGGGTCGCCATATCTTAATCTCATAATTGACGGGCAATCTAGCCGATGCAACAACAACGGACTATGATGGTTGCGCGATGAAGGCACCCACTCTACTTCTCCTTCTCAGCGCTCTTCCCCTCGTGGCGCAACAGCGCCCCGCGATCGACGGCATCTCGCATATCGCCGTTTATGCGCGCGATATGGCGGCCGCACAGCGATATTACGAACATGACATGGGCTTGAAGAAGGCAGCGGATCCGGAGAACTCGGCCGGCACTCGTTATTACGTCAATACAACACAGTTTGTTGAGGTTCTGCCGCTACCCGAACAGGCCGGCATTACCCGCCTGGATCACCTTGCCTACAAAACAGTCAACGCCGCGGGCCTGCGGTCGTATCTCGCCGCGAAACACGTCGAGGTGCCGGCGACGATTCAGACGCTGAACGATGGATCAAAGACCTTCTCGGTGAAAGATCCCGAAGGCAACACGGTGGAGTTCGTTCAGCCCGGAAAAACAGACCTCAGCGGCGCACAGCCTATCGGCACGAGGATCATCCATGTCGGAATGGTGGTGCATGACCGGGCGAAGGAAGACACCTTCTATCGCGAAATTCTGAACTTCCGTCCCTATTGGTATGGAGGCGGCACCGACGGCCGTACTTCCTGGGTCTCGCAGCAGACACCCGATGCCAACGAGTGGGTGGAATACATGTTGCCGCGCGAAGGCCAGGAGCTGACACAGAAGCAGGCCGGCGTGATGAACCACTACTCCATCGGCGTGGTGAATATGGAACAAGCCGTCTCGACACTGGCTGCGCAGGACCGCCTCAGCACCGAGCACAGCCCCATGCAGATTGGCCGTGACGGAAAGTGGCAGTTCAACTCTTACGATGATGAAGGCACACGCACGGAGCTGATGGAGTTCACGCCGGTGATGACGCCATGCTGCTCGCCTATCACGGCTCCCCACCCGAAACCGTAGCCGCCGGCTCTGTGACCATATCTGCGAAACAAACGGAGGCACGACGACCGATGCGTATTGCAACCTGTATCTGCGCAGTGGCATTGAGTGGCGGCACGATCCTGGCCGCAGGCCAGTCAGCGGAGATTCCCAAACACGGACGCGCGGTAAAGTTCTTTGACGGGAAAGACCTCAAGGGATTCGATACATTCCTCACCAGCCAGGGACTGAACTCTGACCCTAATCACGTCTTCACCATCGAGAACGGTGTCGTGCACGTTTCAGGCATGGAAATGGGCTACTTCATCACGAAGCAGGAGTACTCCAACTACTATCTGCGTGCCGAGTTCAAGTGGGGCGAAGGCACCTACGGTTCACGGCAGGGCAAGGCGCGCGACAGCGGCATTCTTTACAACATCCAGGGACCCAATAAAGTCTGGCCGCGGTCGGTCGAGTTTCAGATCAATGAGGGATGCACCGGCGACTTCTGGATGACGGATGGCGCAGCCCTGACAGGCAAGGACGGAACACGTGTGACCGGCCCGGACGGTAAAGCACTCAAAATCGATCGCTTCAACAAAGGGCCCTATCAGAACGTGGTTGGCTATCGCGACCCCGTAAACGAAGTCGAGAAGCCACACGGCGAGTGGAACGTATTGGAGCTGGTCAACCGCAATGGTCATGTCTGGCAGTACGTAAACGGCAAACTCGCCAACGAAGGGACGAACGCGTTCCCTTCCAGCGGCAAGATCCTTTTCCAGTCAGAGGGCGCCGAAGTCTATTTCCGCAACATGAAGCTGTATCCACTTAAATAATTCCCGTGCAGGCGCGCCAGCGGTCTAGGCGCCGAAGACGTTCTGCAGATAAGCGTTGAGGAACTTGCGGTTCGGATCGTACCTCAAGGCAAGTGCGCGAAAGTCGTTAAGCCTCGGGTACAACTGGCTGAGCCGCTGATGCGGCATGGTGAATACCTTCGCCCAGTGCGGACGAGCTTCAAATGGAGCAAGCTTTTCTTCAATCAGAGGAAGAACGCCCCGCACCGCCTTCTCTTCCGGCTTCCAGGTGAAGTGGATCGCTACTGAGTCACGCTTATACGCCGTGCTGAGCCATAGATCATCGGCAGCGATGGTGCGCAACTCTGTAATGAATAGATGAGGCGTTATTTTGTCGCGCAACTGCTCCACCGCCAGAATGGCCTTGTACGCCTGCGCGCGCGGAACAAAATACTCTGACTGCAATTCCGCGCCGCTGGAAGGCGTGAAGTTCATGCGGAAGTGAGGAAGCCGCTCGTACCATGGTCCCGGGACACCGAGTTGCTCGGTGCAGTTCTCCGGGGAGTGTCCTGCGAGGGGATGCAGTTTCGTCTTCTGCAGCGTAGCTCCATAGAAGAGCGGCGGCAGAGCGGGCGTAGCCGAACCAGTGATGTTCTGCTTCAGCCACACCTGGGTCGCGCGATGATTCTTCCAGTCGGTAAACAGACTGACGCTGTAGCCGGAGCCAAAGATCGCGTCCAGGTTATGTTCCAGTTGGTCGAACGATAGATTCTCATAGACAATCTGCGAGATCTGAAACGTCGGCACCACGGCCAGCGTAATCCGGGTGATGACACCCAGTGCGCCCAGCCCCACGACGGCTCCGTTGAACTCGTCATCGTTGGCCGCACGGGAAAGTGTCTTGA
>JABFXN010000076.1 GCA_013361705.1 Acidobacteriaceae bacterium | reverse complement strand
TCGTTGGATAAGCTGAGATATGCACTCGGCGAAGACATTCCGCTGCACATCGCGGCGCAGGTGGTTTCCAATGAACGCCCGGTATATGCCGAGCCCGATAGGATGGGAAGCACCCTTTACCGCGATTTTTCCGGCGCCTTCCATCTGACCTTGATCGATGAGGACGGCATCATTGTGGGCAATGAAGACAGTAGCAACTTGAGCTTCTTATTGCGGGGAGGATCCAGTGGACCAGCAATGTGCCCATCTCCGCTAAAAGCAGGGACGGTATATCCCCTGGAGCGCTCAGCCAAGTTACAGGGACTGCTGCCCAGGCAGCCGGGAAAGTATCGTTTGTATGTCACGTGGCGTCCTTATCCGGCATCTGATCCGCCCTGCAGTCAATCGGACAGAGCGACTGCGGACAAGAGATTCCGACCCTTCGTCAGCGTTACTTCCGCGCCTCTCGTTATCCAGATCACCGGCAAATCCATGGCTGAGCCTGGCATTCCCGATATCCCCGTTTATACAGGCTGGAAAGCGCACTTCCGGGTGGTCGATACGCCTCTGGGCGAAGCAACTGCCCTGGAAGATATGCGATCGCATCTACAGTGGCTTCGCCTGACATTGACGAAGCTACAATCCAAGAGCTCACTGCAAAAGCAAATGGCCCCGGAAGAACAGCTTGCGGGATGGCGCTTTGCAACGCGCGAGGAGGTACAGAGGTTCTTCGCCAACTTCACAGGTTCTGAGAACGGATTCTCAAAGGATCCTGGAATCGAACGGGCGTTGCAACACCTGCTCGGCGGGCCACTGCACGCGATACGGAACGTCGAGACTGGCTGGAGCCGTCGCGCCACATACGCTGCACTTGCTGAGACGCGGCCTGCCGAACCGGAAGAGACGCCCACGAATCCGGCTGTACCTGCCGGCGCTCCTCCTCCATGCGCGGGTTGCGGCTCTGGTTTTATAACCTGGACCGCGTATATTGCGGAAGACACAATCAACAACCTCATCACCGCAACGATAGACCCGGCACAGAAAGGGTGGAACAGTAGCGATTACGGAGTTGATTTTGGAGCATATTCGGCCATCCTGCTGGTAAGAGACGCGCCCGACATTACTCCCACGGGGAAAGTGCCCTAAACTAATGCTTGCGCAAAGGAGCCAACTAACCGCCTTTGGCGCCACTGGGACGCGGCCGGCTCCTCTCTTGCTGTGCTGCACTGAAACTCTAATCTCTCACCTCAAGCTTCAACACCAAAGCTTTTACATCGCGAATTTCTAGATAAAGGCTCACCTGCGGTTCAATTTGTCGTCGAAGCCACATGAGTCTCACCGAGCCTCGGAAAACACTTTGGCAACTGCTGTGTCTGTGCCTTCTCTCGCCTTCCGTCTGCATCTCTCAGACCATGAGAAACCTCCCCAGCACAAGCCCAAAGCAGCAGTTTGTTTCAGTCGCACCGGGCGTGAAACTCGAAGTCCTGGATTGGGGTGGCTCTGGACGTGACCTCGTGCTGCTTGCGGGAGGCGGAAACACAGCCCATGTATTTGCGAGTTTCGCGCCCAAACTCGCCAAGCACTTCCACGTATATGGCATCACCAGGCGCGGCGCTGGAGTTTCTTCCGCGCCTCCGAGCGGATACACCGCGCGGCAATATGGGGATGACATCGTCGCGGTGCTCGATGCCCTTCGTCTTACCAATCCCGTATTAGTCGGCCATTCGATAGCTGGTGAGGAGATGAGCGCGGTTTCCAAATATCATGTGGGCCGAGTAGCAGCCCTTGTCTATCTGGACGCAGGTGGCCCCTTCGCTCTTTACAACCCCGAGCACGGAGACATTGACACGGACAGGATCGAATTGCAAGAGGACCTTGCAAAACTCGGACAAAACAAGTTCGACGATGCCCTTATTGTGAAAGTTCTTACCGACGACGCCCGCTACCGTCGCAATCTTCAAGACCTTCGCGACGAAATAGAAGGCGCTGAGGCTCCATCACCCACTGAGTCGGACCGATCAAGCATTGCGGCGTTCCAGAGATACTTCGTTGGCTACTATGGCGGCATCATGCCGGAGGACGAGATCAGACAAAAATATCAAATCACTACAACAGGCGCCGTCGGCGAGCGGATCACACATCCGGTTCCGAAAAGAGTCGCTGAGGTAGAGATGGAAAGATTTAATTCTGTCGAAACACGGACGCTCGTCGTCATCCCGTCTCCGGAGGGCCTCAATCGAGGTGTCACCCGGGATCCTGTGAAGCTGGCGGCCTATAAGGCT
Organism: Acidobacteriaceae bacterium; assembly: GCA_013361705.1. Taxonomy (GTDB): domain Bacteria; phylum Acidobacteriota; class Terriglobia; order Terriglobales; family Acidobacteriaceae; genus Terriglobus. The sequence goes on along the minus strand of JABFXN010000076.1, from coordinate 3,629 downwards.
CAAGAAGCCAGCCGGAAGCAGGGACAATTCGAGATTTGGCGCAAGCAGGAGAAGGCACAAATCGTGATCATCCCGAACGCAATGCATTACGTGTTTCTATCGAATGAAGCCGAAGTGATATCACTCATCACCCGTTTTGTCGATCAGCTGCCTGTTCCGCAGGCACTTGAGTAACAATAACGCACTCAGCGAAGCCTTCCGGCCTGTCTCTACCGAGAAGCCAACTTCCCATTACCAATTCAATCTCCGTAGTACTTCGGCCGTCTCGATCTTGAGTTAGCCGAATTTCGGAAAATTGTCCGAATGCGGACAGCTCTGTCCGAAGATGTACAGCTTGCGAAAGCCGTCGCGGCATCAAACGCATGATTATGAAGCAGAATTCTTTGGCGTGGCGAGTGCAAGTCCATAGGCAGGAGGGAACACATGCCTTACTTTGAACGAGTCAAGGACAGGATCTCCGGCCCCTTCAGCCCGACTCTAATCACCGAACGCCAAAAGGCCGGATGGCAGTTGGTTTCGATCGAGTGGCGTCGAGAACTTCCGGCATCGGAAGCGCCTCATGAATCAGAACACGCCGAAGAGATTCCTTACGGTCTTCGGCTATCCGACGATGGCCTGCGTTTGGAGATCGACCCCTACGAGAACTCGGTCTTGATGCAAATGATGGAGCTGCTGAGCCAGGACTTTTCCTATTCCCAGATCGTCAGTGACCTCAACGAGAAAGGACTGCGAACTCGGGTCAATTCTCCGTGGGATCGTGTCAGCTTACATAAGATGATGCCAAGACTGATAGAGGTCGGCCCCAGGCTCTTTACGGGGGACAAGTGGAAGAGTTCGCTTGCACGACACAAGTAGTCCCTTACTTCATCTTGATTCCGGCCGGAACAAAACTCTCGCCCTTCAGATAAGCGCCCAGGTAGACCGGGCTGGCGTGCTCGATCGTCATCGTCCGTTCCGTCTTTTCCCCCGGTTTGAGAGAAAACGGAATCTCCGACGGCGTCACAATCTTTGCGTCGACACCCGGCTCGATCCATATCTCAAACACTCCGTTCTGAGTGCTCCGCCCCTGGTTTTCGATCGTTAGCTTTGCCTGCGTCGAACTCATCGCCGTCAGCCGTCGAGCCAGCAATGACGTATCGATATCGAGCCCCATGCCTTTTACCCATTCCGGGTTCCACACCGCCTTGTCCGGATGGACCTGGTTGCCGGCCGAGTCCATGTTTTTCTCCGTCAGCTTGTCACGATAGTCGACCCAGATGCGGCACCAGCACTCGTTGTCGTGAATGGCATTGCCTGTGGGCAGCCCCGGTGTTTGGTCCAGAAATCCCGGCAATTGCGGATAGCGGCTGCGCCATGGTTCTTCCTTGTACGGCATTGCCTTCAACCGGTTCAGCAGCGCCGGGTTGGTACCGTCAAAGTAGGCCTTTTGCCAACCCATACCGCGGGCGTCAAAGTGGATGCCGATGTCGTCGTCGACAAACTTGTTCTTTTCGAGAACATTGTCATTGCCGCCGCCGATCTTCACGCCGCGGGCAGCCCCCCGAATCACATTGCCAATCACGAACGACCCACTTGATTCGTCGTCAAGGTAAACGGCGTTTACATCTCCCAGGCCGAGGTTGTGGAAGTAATTGCCGCGCACCGTGTTGCCGCGTTCAGTGGTGTCCGCACCGATGTAGTAGGCGCCCACGTCTCCCGTCTCCATCGATACGGTATGCACATCGTTCCCCTCAATCAGATGGTCGTTGCCGTGCACCCAGATGGCAAAGTGTGGAGCGTGATCGATGGTGTTGCCAATGACGCGATTGCCCACGCCGGACACATTAATTGCAGGTGTATAAGTGCGCGACCAGCGGGCATAGTCGTGAATATAATTGCGAGCCGCAATGTGCGCGGCAGCCGTAAGCGTCTTGCGGTCTCCGCCATCGAGAACGATGCCGCCGTCGCCAGTTCCGCGAACTTCCGAATCTTCCACTGCGTCCCCGGCGCCGCCGCGGATAACTACACCTGCGTTGCCGGCATTGGCAATGCTGCAATGCTCAATGCGGTTGTGGCTGCCGCCATCCATCACGATGCCATCGGCGCGCGTCACCTCAAACGCGATATCGCGGAACTCCACATACGACGCACCCTCGACGCTTACCAGCGGCTTATCGAGCAGAGAGATCTCCGCAACTCCAGAAGCAATCGGAGACGGCGGCCAGAAGTACAACATACCCGCCCCGCGGTCCAGATACCACTCGCCTGGTTCGTCCAGTTCGTCCAGCGCATTCACCAGCTGCCAGCGCTGCCCTGCCCTGTAGCCATAGGCAGGATTGGGCGCTGCGGTATCGATGACATGATGCACCGTATCAATGGACGTGATGCGCTCGTAGTGATCGGCCCAGTCGTAATACCAGTAGCCATGTACCCACGCATCTGGAGCCTTCACCCAGCGCGCCGCACGTTCGCCCTCATACGCAAACTGGTTCTCCGCTTTGTCCGTGGTGCCCGCGCCGGTGTACGCCCAGCCAACGTTCGGCCAGCGTGCCAGCGTCATCGGCCGGCCATTGAAAAATAACTCCAGACCTGCGACGTTCGTCCGCCCCTTGCCGCGCGAGATCATCTCCCCGTAGTCGGTGATTCCCTGCGCGCGTAGATCGGCGCGCAGAATCTCTCCCCGCCACTTCTTGAAGTTCTTTACCGCTACGCCACCAACAATCCGCACCTTCTCTCCCGGCACGGCGCGATAGACCATCAGCGCGGCTGCTGTCCCGCTATCCTCGGGGACAAGGGCGAAGGCCGCAGTTCTACGGTAGTCGCCCCCCCCGCAGCCAGATGGTGATGGGGGCGTCATGCTTTGTTGCACGCGCTGCATCCCGTGCTCGTTCGAGAGACGCAAAGGGCTGCGATTTGGTACCGGGATTCGTGTCCGCGCCTTTCGGCGAAACATAAAACTCTTCACCACACATCTGCGCCGCAGAACAAAGCACCAAAAGAACAAGGACCACAAAAGGCCGCACATGCGCCAACATCAAAGTAACGCTCCCTGGATGCACATCCCTGCTTTCGCCACGCGATGTTTCATTCCGCGCGCACGACCGTAGGCGTGACCCCAGCCATTCTGTCATGCTGGTTGGGACCGAGTCAGTACCGACAAACGCGCTTGACGGAAGATCTGCCTATCGCTGCCCTACGGCGAAAGTGCTCTAACGCTTGCGCATGCGGAGGCTTTGCCAGCTTCCATCGGAGGTCCAGCCACCATCGACAGCAAGAGCCTGGCCGTTGATGAAGCCGCTCTGGGCTGGGTCGGCCAGGAAGAGGATGGCGCGAGCGATGTCATCGGGACTCGCGAAGCGGGCCATGGGAACACGGCCTGTAATGTCATCGTCGGTATAGCCGCCGCCAGCCTGATCGGCTATATCCATCTCTGTTTTCACCCAGCCTGGACAGACGGCATTGACGCGAACGCCACGCCCACCCCACTCTCCGGCAAGCGTGCGGGTAAGACCGATGAGGCCGTGCTTGGACGCGTTATATGCGGTGCGGTCACTCACACCGACCAGACCGGCGATGGAAGCGACATTCACGATACGTCCCTCTCGCTGCGCAAGCATGATGGAACCGAAGGCCCGCGAGAGAACAAAGGG
>JABFXN010000231.1 GCA_013361705.1 Acidobacteriaceae bacterium | reverse complement strand
AATTGAGCTTTGTAAGAGCTCTGGAGACTTACCACGTGAGCGTGGCGGAACTGAATTATGCCGAAGGGATGGACCAATGATGAGAACGCGAAAGTACTTCACGATGGTTTCACTGGCCTGTGCTCTCCTTAGCGGATGCCGCCAATCGAATAAAGCCGAGACCGCAGCGACTGAAAACAAGGCCTCGAATAAGCAGCCCGATCAACTCACATTGACGAGCAAGGCGCAGACGGAACAGAACATTGTGCTCGCGCCGGTTGAGAGCGGAAGGGCGCCGTCCGGATATCTGGCCAAGGGCAAGATCGCGTTGCCGGACAATGCGACCTGGCGCGTTGGCGTGCTTGCAGAGGGTCGCGTGGACAGCGTCAATGCGAACCTCGGAGACACCGTCAGCCGCGGGCAGATCCTGGCGAAAGTCCATAGCCATGACGTGCATGAAGCGCGCGCAGCGTATGCGAATGCCATCGCCGAGCGCACACGGACGCAGGCAGCCGAAGCCCTGGCGCAGAAGAACTATGAGCGTAGCCAAAGGCTTTACCAGCTGAAGGCTGAGCCTCTTGTGGCCGTAGAAGACGCGAAGCAACAGGTCGTTAATGCCCAAAGCGCCACCCACGAAGCGGACAATAACGTCCATCGCGAGGAAGCGCATCTGAGCGAAATCCTTGGGGTGCTGCCGAGCACGATGCATGACGACGGGCAGGATCTGATGCCCATCAAAGCGCCGGCCGGCGGACACATCCTGATGAAAAATGTGACACCCGGCGCCATCCTGTCGCCGTCCACCGACGCCTTTGTCATCGGCGATCTGCGCCATCTGTGGATGCTTGCGTCTGTAGATGCCGCCGCGCTGGCAAAGCTGAAAGTTGGAGAACGGGCAACGGTTATCGTACCGGATGTACCCGGGGCAACCTACGAGGGCAAGATCACGAATCTTGGCCAGGAGTTCGACCCAACAACTCGCCTGATTCAGGTGCGCATTGCAATTACCCATCCTGATTCTCGCCTGCGGCCAGAGATGCTGGCGAACGCTGAGTTCGCTGTGGGCGAGGCCAAACCGGCTTTGTTTATCCCCCAGGACGCCGTCCAGCAAGTGAACGGCGAGGACGTCGTGTTCGTTCAGATCGCTCCGGAAGAGTTTCGCGTACAGACAGTGGCGCTCGGGGAGATCGTGAATGGGAAGGTGCGTGTCCTGCAGGGGTTGAGCGCCGGACAACGAGTCATCAGCCGTGGCAGCTTCGTCGCTAAGTCCGAACTGCTCAAAGCGTCGATTGGAGACTAAATGCTGAACAAGATTATCGACGCTGCACTTTCAGCCCGCATTATCGTCCTCCTGCTCCTGATCGCGCTGATTGCGTTTGGGGTCTACGCCATTTACACCATGCCAGTGGAGGCGTTTCCCGATCTCACCAACAACCAGATCACGGTGGTCACGGAAGCGCCAGCCATGCCACCAACCGAAGTTGAGCAGCTTGTGACGTTTCCCATCGAACAAGCCATGATGGGGATGCCAAAGAAGCAGGAAGGTCGCTCTCTCTCAAAGCTCGGAGTGTCGATTGTCACTGTCATCTTCGATGACTCGGTCTCGATGTACTTCGGGCGGCAGATGATTAACGAGCGACTGCAACAGGTCTCCGATCAACTCCCCAAAGGCATTCAGCCGCAACTCGGCCTGCCCGCTACCGCTTTCGGAGAGCTTTATCAATACACCCTGAGCGGACCGTACACCGCAATGCAATTGAAAGACATTCAGGAATGGCAGATCAAACGCCAGCTCCGGAATGTGCCAGGCGTGAGTGAGATCAATAACTGGGGCGGAGAGGTAAAGCAGTACCAGATTGTGGTCGATCCGGCGGTTTTGAATCTTTACGGATTGACGCTGCAGGAGGTCGCCAAACGGGTTGAGGACAACAACGAGAACTTTGGTGGCGGCTTCATCGAACACAGCCAGGAGCAATACACCATACGCGGGGAAGGACGGGCAAAGTCCATTGAGGATCTGCGCAACATCGTATTGCTCTCCAGCAAGGGTGCTCCGGTAACGCTGGGACAACTTGCAGAGGTAAAGATCGGACCTGCTCCAAAGAATGGAGCCGTTCTCCGGAACGGTGAGACCGTTTCCGGAATGGTCATCATGCTGAAGGGTGAAAACGGTAAGCAGGTCATCCAGGCTGTAAAAGACAAGATCAAGCAGCTCAAGCTGCCGGATGGAGTCAGAATTGTCCCGTTTTACGATCAGTCTGAAGTAATTGATCGGACGATCTCCACCGTAAAGCGGAACCTCTTCGAAGGCTTCATCCTGGTCACTGTCATCCTGTTTCTCTTCCTGCGAAACATTCGGGCAGCCCTCATCACCGCTTCGATCATTCCGTTGGCCATGCTGGTCAGTTTCATCAATATGCGCCTCTTTGGCTTGAGTGCCAACGTCATGAGTCTTGGCGCGATCGACTTCGGAATGATCGTGGATGGCGCCGTAGTCATGATGGAGAACTCCGTTCATCGACTGGAGGAACGCCGGAAAGAATCCCCGTTCACCGCCATCCGTGTCGCGGCTCATGATGTCTCCCGGCCGATGACTTTTGGCATTGTCATTATCGTCGCCGTCTATCTTCCAATCTTCTTCCTTGAGGGTCTGGAGGGGCGGATGTTCCGCCCGATGGCATTCACTGTCTGCTCTGCCTTGCTTGGAGCTCTGGTCCTCGCGTTGGTTGCTATACCAGTCTTTACCTCGTTTGCATTCCATAAAGGCCTTCCCGAGAGGCGTTCGGAAAAATCCCACTGGATGGAGAGTCTTGCGAGCCAATATGAGAAATGGCTCAAGATCGTCATTGCTCACCGCAGGATCACTGTCGGCGTTTCTGCAATGCTCCTTACGGTTGCTCTCGGTTCGTTAGCATTCATCGGTACGGAGTTCATGCCCCAGCTCGAGGAGGGCTCTATCCTTGTTGAGACGCGCAAGCTACCAGGCATCTCGTTGACGGAGTCGGTGGAGATCAGCAAGACGATCGAACAGAAGTTGCGTGCCTTCCCCGAGATTCGAGATGTCGTGATCAAAATTGGCCGCCCGGATTTCGCTACTGAGGCTATGGGCATCAACGAAGGAGATACCTATCTCCTGTTGAAACCCATGACGGAATGGCATCGGTTTACCACCAAGGAGGAGCTGGTCGAAGCCATCGACAAAGAACTGGCAACAGTACCCGGCCTTGCCTACAACTTCAATCAGCCCATGCAGATGCGTGTAGAAGAGACAGTCTCCGGCGTAAAGGCTGCCCTCGCCATCAAGATCTTCGGAGATGATTTCGACCAGCTCGACAGATTCTCGGCGCAGGTATTGCAGGCGGTGCAGAAGGTGCGCGGAGCGGCAGACGCCCAGATCCAGCTCACTTCCGGCGTTCCCGATCTTCGCATTCACGTTGATCGGGGGGCGCTGGCTCGCTACGGCCTGAACGTGAGTGATGTGCAACAAGCGGTCGAAGCCGCTGCCTCTGGATCGGTGATCTCGCAATTCCTCGATGGGCAGAAGCGCTATGACATTGCGATGCGGCTACCGGATAGCTACCGTCAAAACCCTCAGGCGATGCAAGCGATCATGCTGCGCTCGCCGGGCGGCGCTCAGGTTCGGCTCGATCAGGTTTCCCAGATTCGCGTCGTCCGTGCTGCAAGCGAAATCGACCGCGAAGAAGGACAACGCCGCATGGTGGTCATGTCGAATGTTCGTGGCCGCGACCTTGGCTCCTTCGTAAAGGAGGTGCAGCAGAATATCGCGAGCGGAGTGAAACTTCCCGTGGGTTATTCGATCGAGTATGGTGGTCAGTTTGAGAATCAGGAACGTGCTACCAGGCGCCTTCTGGTCATCATTCCGATTGTAATTTCACTCATCTACATCCTGCTTTACTTCACCTTTAAGTCGTTCAAGCAAGCATTCCTGGTGGTGGGTAATATCCCCTTCGCGCTTGTAGGTGGGATCGCGGCTCTCTGGCTGAGGGGCATCAATCTCAATCTCTCGGCTTCAGTGGGCTTCATCGCGTTGTTTGGCGTCGCGATGCTCAACGGAGTCGTGCTGGTCAGTTCCATCAATCACGCACGGGCAATGGGAGAATCTACCTATGATGCCGTTCTCTCTGGCGCACGCCGTCGGCTCAGGCCAGTGCTGATGACGGCCTGCGTGGCGAGCTTCGGCTTCTTCCCAATGGCATTCTCACGTTCAGCAGGTTCAGAGGTGCAACGACCGCTCGCCACAGTTGTCATTGGCGGGCTTGTTACATCCACCCTTCTGACGTTGCTGCTGCTTCCCGTGCTCTACGAATGGATCTTCGAGAAGGAACCTCGCACAGAATCAGCACGATAGCTCGAGCACAGATCAAGTCCCCATGTTCGGGTCCCAGCGGACTTGTTCGCTGGGACCCGAACATGGGACATCCGGTAAGTGCGTTGTTCCGATATCTCGCTAAGCTTGTGGCTACGCCTGTTGAAAGGCCTTCAAGACCTCTTCTTTGGCGGTCTTCAATTCAGCAACAGGATCGCCCTGCGCGTAGAACTCCATAGCAATATAGCGGTTGTAACCGAGGGCGGCGAGGCGGCGATAGATGTTGTTGTAGTTCATCTCGCCGGTGCCGGGGCGATGGCGGCCGGGAACGTCGGCCACATGGATCAGGCCGATCTGATCGAAGTTGTTCTCCAGCTTCTCGATCAGGTTCCCTGCTCCGCGCTGCTCATGGTAGAAGTCGTACAACACCTTGATCGATGGGCTGCCAACCGCGCGCGTGATCGTGAATGCCTCGGTGACGGAGTTGACCGCCGCCCGCTTGTTTTCGAGCAGATCGATGGGCTCCAGCAGCAGTTCCTTCTTTTCCTTCTCCATGATCTCGGCGGCGACTTTCAGATTCTCCGTGATGTTGGCGATCTGTTGCTCAGGCGACTGACCGGGAATGCGGGGGCCAGAGGCGTAGCCCAACTGCGGGCAGCCGAGCTCACGCGCCACTGGAATTGCCTTGGCGAGTTGTTCCCGGATGGTATCTCGCGATGCGAGATCGGCGAGCGGCACCGAGCCGGGGAACATCAGATCGATGGTGATACCGAGCGATTTGGCCAGAGCGGCGACGCGGCGGCGTTCTTCGGGTGACCAGGCCATCCACTCCGTCACCAGTTCCGCCCCGGTATAGCCGGCTTTCGCAACGGTTTCCAGCCGTTGATCGATGGTCATGGGCTTGGGAAAAGCCCAGATCATATACGAAAACTTCGGCAGAGCAGCGGGAGGAGCGGCAAACAAGCCGCGCGGGGCCAGGGACAGTGCGGTACCGGCCATTGCGAGATGACAAAAGTGTCGGCGATTCATAGTCCCAATCTCAGTTCCTGTTCGTCGTGCGAACAAAGTATAAATAGGAACGATGAGATTTCGCCTCTTCGCTCGTTCCGAAATGCTGTTTGCCCTGGGCCTCAGCATAGCAACTCCGGCCCTGGCGCAGTTTCCACGGTCGATCACAGACCCCGCCGCAGTCGAACGCGGTAAGGCTATCTACGGGCAGCAATGTGCACGCTGCCATGGTGATGATGTGCGCGGGACGCAGACAGCGCCTGACCTTCTGCGCTCGCTGAAGGTACTTCACGACCGTCGCGAGAACCTGAAAGGTAAGGAGCTCGCGCCGTATCTGAAGGACGCTCCCCACAAGATCGAGCTCGATGCCAAACAAGCTGCCGACCTCTCGAACTTCCTCTCGTTCTCCATCAATAAGATCCTGCGTAGCGGCTACGATGCCGAGCCCAAGAACCTGCTGAGCGGCGATGCCAAGGCCGGCGAGGCGTACTTCAATGGAGCAGGCGGATGCAACAAGTGTCACTCACCCAGCGGCGACCTTGCCGGCATCTCCAAGCGCTTGAGCGTCGCTTCCCTGCAACAGCGCTTCCTGTTCCCCAATACAGGTTTTGGATCCAAGCGCA
>JABFXN010000062.1 GCA_013361705.1 Acidobacteriaceae bacterium | reverse complement strand
ATGATGATCCGGCAGTGATGGCGTGGTTACAGAGCCAGCGTGCCAAACATGCAACCAACATCAGCGTCTGCGCCGGCGCGAAGGTGATCGCGGCGGCGGGCTTGCTGGATGAAAAGCGAGCGACGACTCATTGGTACTACCGGGGAGCGATGTTCAGGAAACATCCGGCAATTCAGTTCGTGCGTGACCGGCGCTTCGTCATCGACGATAAGGTCGCTACGACGACCGGGATTACCGCTTCCATCCCGATGATGCTAACGCTGATTGAAGCTATCGGAGGCCGCGACAAGGCCGAAGCGGTTGCTCGCGATCTTGGCATTGTGGAATGGGATGGTCGCCATCGTACGGATGCGTTTCTGTTCTCGAGACCGTTCGCGACTACGGTTCTCAGGAACTCCGTCGCATTCTGGGATCATGATCGTTTTGGGGTTCGGTTGGTGCCCGGGGTCGACGAGGTGAAGCTGGCGCTGGTGGCTGATGCCTGGTCAAGAACGTATCGTTCGAGGGTAACTTCGTTTGCTGAAGGGACCGGCGTTGTGACGAGCCGTTCGGGAATGCGGATCCGGCCTGATCAAAGCCGTTCTGACGGCATGGAGATGGAGCTTCCGGCAGGCCCACCGGCGCCGGCGCTCGATGAGACTCTGCTTGCCATTGGCGACCGATATGGAGCGGCAACTGCCGATGTTGTTGCCGCGCAGCTCGAATATCCCCGGCGTGCGCGAGCAATGGAACTGACGTCGACGAGATGACAAATCACAAAGGCCGCTTCCATTACTCGCGTCGCAGTGCATCGACGGGGTCAAGGCGGGCGGCGCGAAAGGCCGGCAGGAAGCTGGCGGAGAACGCCACGGCTGCGAGAGCTGTGATGGCGAAGGCGATGGTTGCGGGGTCCCACGTCTTCAGGCCGAAGAGTAGAGAGCCGGCACTACGGGTGACGGCGAGCGAGATGGCTGTGCCGATGAGTGTGCCGACAAGGAGCATGCGTCCCGCCTCTCCCATCACGAGTGAGACGATGCGCGAGCGCGTGGAGCCAAGCGCAATGCGGATGCCGAGCTCGTTGCGGCGGCGGGTCACAAGATAAGAGACCACCCCATAGAGGCCGACCATGACGAGGATGGCGGCGAGGGCTCCGAAGAAGCCGGAGAGGATGGCGAGCAGGCGCTCCTTGAGCAGGCTCTTGAGTACTCGCTCATGGACGTCAAAGAAGTACATGCGCACCTCAGGATGTTTTGCCCTGATGTTTCGCTTAATCTCTTCGCTGATGATTGCGGAGGGAAGCGAGGATGCAATGACCAATTGCGTGCCGCGGCCGTCCGCCTCGGGTGGAAACTGGCGTGCTGGGACGAAGGCTATCGTCTCGATGCTTTTCTCATGGATATCGCTGTACAAGGTGTTGGGGATGACGCCGACGATCTCGAAGAGAGTCGCAGGGTAGCGCGGCTCAGCCTGGGTGCGGATGGTTTTGCCGAGGGGGTTCTCTCCCGGAAAGTAGCGGTCGACAAAAGCTCGATTGACGATGGCGACGCGCGGGGAGTTGGCGGTGTCGTTGTCGTTGAAGCCGCGGCCGGAGACGATGGGGATACCCATGGTTGCGAAGTACGTCGGGCTGACCCAGGTGAAGTGACTGTTTCCCTCGCGAGAGCCGATATTGATGAGGTGTCCCCACGAACCCCCTGAGAGGGGAGCCATGGTGACGATAGCGGCATTGGAGACTCCAGGAACGGAGCGCACTTCATCGACGAGTTGATGCTTGAACTCTTCAAAGTGGTCGGGTGTGATGGTGGAGGTGGGATACAGGAAGCCGCCGACAGTGATGCCGTTCTCGCGCATGCCGGGATCGACCGTCATGAGGTTGCGGAAGCTGCGCACGAAGAGCAGCGCGGCGACGAGCAGCACCATGGAGACAGCAACCTGCATGACGACCATGAGCCGTTGCAGGGAGTAGCGCTCGCGATGTCCGGCGGCATGGGCGTCTCCGGTCTTGAGCGCATGAATGGGATCGGCCTTGGCGGCACGAAAGGCGGGAAGTGTGCCGAAGATGGTGCAGGTAAGCACGGCGATGCCGGAGGTAAAGAGAAGCACGCGCCAGTCGGTGTGGACACTGAGTGCGAGGTTCTCATCTGTGGAAGCAAGTACACGGATCAGCAAGCGGCTGAAGACCTGTGCCAGAGCGATGCCGAGGAATGCTCCAAAGAGCGCAAGAAGGCCGGACTCAAGCAGGAGCTGACGGAACAGGCGGGTGCGTGTAGCGCCGAGAGCCATGCGTAGAGCGATCTCGCGCTGGCGTGCGCTGGCCCGAGCGAGCATGAGATTCGCAAGATTGGCGCAGGCGATGAGAAGCACCAGGCCGGTAATGCCGAGCAGAATCCAGAGGGATGAATCGTAGTCATGGCGCAGTCGGCTTACGCCCGAGTCTGCTGCGTATGCTCCCAGCTTGAAGTTGCGGAACTGCTCCGTACTCTTTGTCCCGTAGCCCTGTGGGAGCGTGGCCTCAAAGATTCCTTTGCTGGCAGCGGTAAACCACAGTGTGGCGCGATCGACGTTCCAGCCGGGAGCGAGGCGTCCCATTACGCTGATGTCAAAGTGTTCGCGCTGAGCGTTTGAAGGAATGCAGAGAGGCGTGATGAAGTCGAAGTTCTCGCCGACGGCGAGACCGAAGAAGCGCGGCGGTGTGACACCTACGATGCGGTAAGGGACTCCGTTGAGAACGACGGGCTCGGCGCCAGTAATGGCACGTCCTCCCATCTGCGACTGCCACCACGCATAGCTGACGACCGCGCCGGATCCGGTACAGGCAGCCGCCATATCTTCCGGGCCGAGAAGGCGGCCAGTGAGCGGTTCGAGGCCGAGGGTGCTGAAGAATTGCGAGGAGACATTGATGGAGCGGACCGCGTGGACATCGTTGACGTTGGCGCCGATCTGCATGTTCTGGAAGTCGAAGTTCCAGGCAAAGGCTGCGGAGAGTGGTTCGTGGCTGCGTTCGATCTCCTGCCAGACGGGTCGTGTCAGCGAGGAGTAGAAGGAGTCGGAGACACCGAGTCCCTGGTTGCCGCCGATGATGCGGATGTCGACCAGCTCTTCCGGATGCTGGATGGGAAGGCTGCGCAGGCGGACTTCATTGAGCAGTTGAAAGATGGCGGTGTTGGCTCCGATGCCGAGCGCGAGTGTAGAGACGGCGACGATGGCGAAGAGCGGAGCATTGCAGTAGCCACGGATGGCATAACGGATGTCGCGCCAGAAGGAGTCCAGGCCGATAGCGACATCGACGTGTTCGACGCGTTCGCGGGTGGCGGTGGGGCTGCCGAAACGCAGGCGAGCGTCACGTGCCGCGACATCAGGCGGCATGCCGGCGGCGATGTTGTCTTCGGTGCGCATGGCGAGGTGAGCCTGAAGCTCATCAGCGATCTCGCGGTCGAGGGAGGAACGGCGGAAGAGAGCAGCGATGCGGCGCAGCAGATTCATCGGTTCACCTCAGGCGAAGTGCAGGACGGCTTGAACACCCTTGACGGTCTGCTCCCAGGCTCGCTCGGCGGCGGCGAGCTGCTTACGGCCGACGGCGGTGAGGGAATAGAACTTAGCGCGGCGGTTGGTCTCAGTCAGAGCCCACTGCGAACGCACCCACTGGCTCTGCTCCATGCGATGGAGTGCGGGATAGAGCGAACCCTCTTCGACGCGAAGCAGTTCGCCGGAGACTCGCTCGATGTGGAGAACGATGCCGTAGCCGTGGAGGGAGGTGTTTTGCGCGAGGGTCTTGAGGATAAGGAGTTCGAGCGTTCCCTGCAGGTCGTTCTTTGCCATAGCGATCTATGCCTCGAAATCTAGGTATGGAGCATGATGCGCCTCCTATACCTAGATGTCAAGGCATAACGAAGCTTAGGAGACTGGCGGAAGGTGCCCGAATTTAGGACACATCGCAAGATCTGAATTCGATCTGTTATTGCTGCCGTTACTTTTAGGCTGCGGAATCAAGCGATTTACTAGGTGACGGTTTCTTAGATTGTTGTCTCAGTGTATGCTGGGACCTCCATGAAAACTTCCATCTTCCGCCGAGCAGTTGTAGCCCTTTCTGTGTCTCTTTGTGTCTGGTTTCTAACAGCATGTTCGGGGGGTGGTGGAAGTAATAGCTCGAGCAGCGGCGGTGGAAATACGGTTGCCACGCCATCGGTAACTTCTATCTCACCCACCAAGCTCGCCGCCGGCAATGCGGCGGTTACGTTGACGGTGAATGGAACTAACTTTACGTCGACGTCATCTGTACAGGTAGGAAACGTTGTTGTACCGACGACCTATGTAAGCGCTACGCAGTTGACGGCAGCGGTACCGGCGAGCTTGTTGACGTCAGGCGCAAACCTGGCGATCATCGTGGTCAATGGCGGGGCTACCAGCGCCGGCGGCACTGCGGTGAATCTGGAGGTGGATAATCCTTCACCTGTGATTACGAGCTTTACGCCGTCCACCTTTCTGACGGGAACGGTGTCGTCGGTCGTCTCGGTCATTGGCACGGGGTTCGTTCCCACGACAATCATCCAGGTGAATGGTGATAATCGCAGCACCACCTACGTCAGCGGAACGCAGGTCAATATCGTTCTTAGCGCTGCAGATCTAGCCGGCGCCGGCACGCTTACGTTGACGGCCGTCAATGGAGCGCCGGGAGGCGGGAGCTCCGCGGCATCGTCGTTGTCGGTGAATAATCCGCTTCCAACGATTTCATCGCTTTCTCCTGCTGCCGTACCCGCCGGCAAGACCACTCCCACGACAATTACGCTTACCGGAAACAACTTTATTTCCGGGACGACGGTGCAGGTCGGCACGACAGCGCATACGCCCACGATCGTCAGCGGTACGCAACTCACGTTCCCGCTCTCGGTCGTGGAACAGGCAATAGTTGGTAGGCTTTCGGTAACGGCTGTTAATTCGGCGCCGGGTGGCGGCACCTCGAATCCTGGAAGCATCCTTGTCAGTACCCCAACGGCTACTCCTGTACTGACTGCCCTGGCGCCATCGACCATGATTGTTGGGGCGCCGGGCAGCACCATCGCGGTCACAGGGTCAGGTTTCAATACGAACTGCTCCGTTCAATGGAATGGCGCCGCGCTCACGACCGGTATTCTAACCTCGTCAAGCATCTCCGCAATCGTGCCTGCGAGCTTGCTTGCGTCCATTGGAACTGCGGCGATTACGGTCAACTGTCCGACAGCACTTGTACCGCTCTCCAACTCGCTGACGGTAACGATCGGTAATCCTCCGGTCCCCACTCTCGCCGCTCTTTCACCAAATTACGGTCCGATGAATACGGCGACCAACATAACGCTTACGGGAACCGGCTTTTCGACTGCATCGACCGTAAGTCTGAACGGCACGCAGCTGACGACGACCTATAACAGCTCGACGTCGCTTTCGGTCACGGTTCCAGCGTCATCTCTATCATTGCCGGGGAATTACTCCTTTACTGTTACGACGCCCGCGCCGGGAGGTGGCACCAGTGGCTCATTGGCGTTCTCTGCCTATATCCCTCTCGTCAATAACAGCACGGTGTATAACCCTGCCGACGGCCTGATCTATGCTTCGATTCCAGGCTCAGTAGCTGCGCCGCTTGGTAATTCGGTCGTTTCGGTGAACCCTGCGACAGGAGCGATAGGAACGCCGATCTTTGTTGGCAGTGAGCCGAACAAGCTTGCTCTAACGGCTGACGGCCACTATCTTTGGGTCGGCCTTGATGGATCTTCGGCGGTTCGTAAAGTGGATCTGGTTGCGAAGACGGCGGGTCTGACGTTTTCACTACCGCTGGTAAACTCCGGCATTTACAACTCGCCCGCGAATGCTCAGGCTCTGGCTGCATTGCCTGGAGCAACAGATTCAGTGGTTGTTGCCCTGAGCAATTCTGATTTGACCACCAGGGTTGGACTTGCCATCTTCGATAGCGGCGTGATGCGTACCAACACCAGAT
>JABFXN010000355.1 GCA_013361705.1 Acidobacteriaceae bacterium | reverse complement strand
GCGGTCGCGCGTCCGATACCGCTGTCCGCACCTGTAATAATGGCCACCTTCCCCAGCAGTCTTCCCGAGCCGGTGTAGGAGGTCTCGCCATGATCCGCAGGTGGATCGAGCTCCCGCACCGATCCTGGCGGGCTCTGCTGTTGCTCCGGAAACGGCGGTTTCGGACCAAGATTGCGTGGATCGGTTTCCTTTTCTTTCGTCATTTTCTGCCTCCATCGACACGGCCTTTGATCTCACATGGACGCAGAAAACCATTCGTGGAGTTGGCACGGCAGAAGCGGCCGTTTCATCAAAAAAGAAGGATCGCGGGCAACTCTCCCTATATCGATGCCGTCTGCTGTCCCGACTGGATTGCTCGAGAGGATTGACCATCCCGCCGCAGCCAACTGGCTGCCTGGCAACTACCCGTGACTGACACGATTGGAGCAGCTTATGAAAGCCGTTATCTACCGCGGCGTTGGCAACGTCGCTCTTGAAGATGTACCGGAACCAAAGATCCAGAAGCCCACCGATGCAATCGTCCGGGTTACCTCCAGCGCTATCTGTGGAACCGATCTCCATTTTGTGCGTGGCACCTTCCCGGGCATGAAAGAGGGCCGCATTCTGGGCCACGAGGCTGTTGGGATTGTCGAAGAGGTCGGCAACTCAGTCCGCAATCTTCGCAAAGGGGATCGAGTTGTTGTCCCTTCAACCGTAGGCTGTGGGAGTTGTGTCTATTGCCGCGCCGGATATCACTCACAATGCAATGTCGCAAATCCCAATGGTCCTTCTGCCGGAACAGTTTTCTGTGGTGGACCTGAGGCGGCTGGAGGACTGGATGGGCTGCAAGCTGAATTTGCGCGTATACCCTATGCCGGCGCAACCCTTGTAAGGCTTCCGGAAGAGATCACGGATGATCAGGCGGTCCTGATGTCCGATATTCTTCCCACTTCCTATATGGCGGCTGTCATGGCCGAGATCACGCCGTCTGACACAGTCGCGATCTTCGGCTGCGGGCCGGTCGGTCTCTTCGCCATTACCTGTGCCCAGCACCTGGGCGCAGGCAGAGTCTTCGCCGTCGATAATGTGCCCTCACGCCTGGAGATGGCGCGCGAGCGCGGCGCCGAGATCATCAACTTCGATCGAGAGGATCCCATCGCCGTGCTCAAGGATCTGACAAATGGCTCCGGTCCAGACAGAACGATCGACGCAGTCGGAGTCGATGCTGCTCCTGCAACACGAGGGCCGGCATCCCGGAAAAACAACGTACAGGAGCTGCAAAGCGAACTTCAGGCCACCACGCCACACGGGTTCCCTCAGGACGGAGCCTTTCAACCGGGTGGAGCGCCTTCCCAGGCACTCAAATGGGCTATTGAATCCGTTGCAAAGGCTGGCACTGTCTCCGTTATCGGCGTCTACCCCTCTGCTGTCCAGGCATTCCCTATTGAGCAGATCCTGGAGAAAGACCTCACGCTCAAGGGCGGCAACTGCAATCATCGCCGCTACATGCCAGAGATGATCGAGTTGGTTCGCAGTGGAGTAATCCGTCCGGAGCAATTCCTGACGCAGAAGGCGCCAATTCAATCCGCGATCGATGCCTATCGTTCGTTCGCGCGCCATGAACCAGGCTGGATCAAGGTCAAGCTTGAACCCTCAACCAGCCAGAAACAAGCCGCTTAAAACCGCATACCCAAGGAGCAGACCATGAAATTTTTCTCAGCAAATCTAGAAAATCTCCGCGAGCTCTATATCAATCAGATTCAAATGCTGCTATCGACGGAACGGCAGCTCATAGAAGCGATTCCGAAAATGATTGAGAAAGCCAGCGATCTTCAGCTCAAGCAGGCCCTTCAATCTCACCTGCAGGAAACCGAAGTCCAGGCCACCCGGCTGGAAGAGATCCTGCGACAGACAACCGGCGAAGTGGAGACGGTCAAGAGCAAAGCTCTCGCTGCACTGGTGGAGGAAGCAGAGGACATGATCAAAGATGCCTCTGACGAATCCGTGCGCGATGCCGCCATCATCGCAGCCGCCCAACGAGTCGAACACTATGAGATCGCCACGTACGGGGCTGTTCGCCACTTCGCCCAGATTCTTGGCGAAAGCACGCCCGCGCAGCTTCTCGACCAGACTATTAAGGAAGAAGGACACGCCGATCATCTGCTGACCAGCATTGCCAATCGCGTCAACCCCTTCGCCGACAAAGCCGCCGCATAATCTCCTTTCAAAGAAACGCCGGGCACACTTTCCAGAGTGCCCGGCGTTTCCTTGTTTGGCCAATACGTCTCATCGAAAGGAGAGTGATGACGACCGGCCAATCTTTGCCTTGATCGTGTTTTTGAGCTGCAGTAACGCCGACTGGTGTTCTTCTTTCGACCGCGCCGAAGAACAATCCGACGGAACGTACAACTCGAATTGACGCATATTGGCATCATGTGCAGTACAGCTAATGCAGCTATTGGACGTGAGGCCGGTAAGAATCAGCGACTGCGTGCCCAGAAAGCTGAGCAGCGTCTCGAGCGGAGTCTGGTAAAAGGCCGAATGCATCGGTTTAAGCACGAAGTAGTCGTCGTCATCGGGCTTGAGCTGATCGACGAAATCAGGCCCCTTCGACCCGGCGGCGAGGCAACGCTGTACAAGCGCTGACCGCTCCGACCTCCACTCGCCGAAGTTGTCATTCACATAAATAGTTGGGATGCCCGCTGCCCGCGCACGCCTTTTCAGCCGGGCGATAGGCTGGGCGATCGAACGAGCCTGCGCCAGGATCTGGTCCCCATCGGGAAATTCAAATGGACTAATGACATCGATCAGCAGCAGAGCAAACCGGGAGACGGCGTACTGACGTTCTTTTGCTTTCGCGGATATGACCATGGAATCCTTCGAAGAAAGAGCCAGACTGCCTCCTCTACAAAGAAGGTCTCTCTTGAAGCCGGGTTGCCCTCGCGTCATACGCCGGTTCAATCAGCGTTACCTAAAAGACATTCGCTGAAACGGCCGGGAAGGGTTAGAATGTGACCCATGATTTGAGGAGATGCGAAAGAACTCCGCACTCGAACAATCGAAATCAACATTGTCCCTCTGCGACTCCTCATCCTTGGAAAGCCCATTCGTAGCGGTTCTCATATACCGCTGAACTTCTTTTCGCTGCTTCTTTGTATTTGCAGGTAGCGCTTATCGAAAGAATCGGGGTGAAGCAGATGACGAACGAAAATCGTCCGCTTATCTTCGTTGTTGACGACGAAACATTGATCTCAAGGTCTCTTGCAACCATTCTCAAGCAACAGGGCTTCTCCGCCCGCGACTTCAACGATCCACGTCGCGCGCTGGAGATGGCCCTCATCACACCACCCGATCTGCTTCTCAGCGATGTCATGATGCCCTATCTCTCGGGCATCGAGCTCGCCATCGCTATGAAAAAGATCACGCCATGCAAGGTGCTGCTCTTCTCTGGCCAAGCCGGCACCGTGGACCTTCTGGAGTCAGCTCGAAACCGGGGCTACGACTTCGAGCTGCTGCACAAACCAATCCACCCCGCAGAGCTGCTCCGGGAGATACGTCACTCGCTGCCATTAGAGCTTTGCAACTAACCTCTAGAGCAATTCTCCTAATGCCGTTGCTCTGGATAATTCCGCGAATGCCGTTTTCTTCGCAGGAAAACGGCGCAAGCAGTCAAATCTCCGCACTACCCTCCTAGGAGAAATGCTCTATCGGCGCGATAGTGCCCGCATCAATGGCGAAACGAAGATGCCCCGCACCAGATATCACAGATGCGGGGCATCTTGTATTTACAGTCGCTAGTCTAGGCGTTCGCCATCTCCTCTGGTTCGACAGCAATACCGCCCTCCAGCAGCGGCTCAATCGCGAGCAGCGTATTCTGCAGCGCGTCCCAGCCTTCATACGCACGGCTCATCGCTTGTGCTTTCTGACGGTAGCTGCTCTCGGCCAGAACGGTCCTTACCGCATCGCGAATCTGCTCCGCCGTAGGAGTCCCCGTCTTCAAGTCGATGCCGCAGCCACTCCACGCAACCCGTGCCGAGACAAAAGGTTTATCCTCCGACGCTCCGGCGCTTACCAATGGCACACCCGCACGGAGCGCCATCTGCACACCGTTGTAACCTCCGTTGGTCACAAAGACCGCGGTCTTCGGCAGAATGGCAGCATACGATAGATAGTCCTCGAGACGTGCATTCGCAGGCACGCGCACTCCGCTCGCATCGCCGCCGCCTGCCGTCGCTATCACCTGCACCGGCTCGCCGGCGAGACCATCCAGTGCGGGCTGCAGCAACTGGTTGAAGTCGTAGTTGGCAATCGTTCCCTGGGTCACGAAGACCACAGGCCTTGCCGGATCGAGCGACTCGATCCATGGCGGAGTTTTTTCGTCATCGTGCTTGGGAATCATCGGTCCAACAAAGACCACGTTCCCCGGCAGTTCCCTCATCGGAAACTCGAAGGCGGAGGTGGTGAACTGCAGAAACAAGTCCGGACGCGCATACAACTCATCGAAGAGGAAGGTATCCAGACGCCTGCCGCAGCAGGCTTCGATTCTGCCGCTCACATAATCGGTGGCGGGCTGCAAAGCCGCGGCGATCTGTGCATTGTGCTCTGCATTGCGCAACAGGCCCTCTGGCGAGCTGTCCGGCCCTGTAAACGGCGAGACCGCCGCATTGCGGCACATAAACGGCACAATACCGCAGGAAACAACCGCAGGCCGCTCGGCACGGGAAGCCATCAGCAAGGGAAAGATTCCCATGAACAGCAGGTCTGCCATGACGACATCGACGTCTTCGACATCGACCAGCCGCTTCAGCGTGGCGTACTGCTCGGGAATCGCGTCTCCGAATACCCGCTGCATGTCATAGGTAATCTGCGGCAGACCGGGCTCGATACTGCTGCGTTCCGGGAAGTGGAGCTCCTGGTAGCGCATGTCATAGTTGGCGGCTCCGGCGAGTGGCACATAACCAAGGCCGGCAGCTTTAACGCGATCCCGATAGATCTCGCCGGTCAGTACCGTAATGCGATATCCGTTGGCGGCCAGATGCTCCGCGACCGCCATCATGGGGTTGAAGTGACCTGGAACGGGTGTAGCAGCAATCACAACGTGTTTCATCGAACAAAGAACTCCTGACACATAGAAATAAGGGCACGCAGGCACATGGCAGTCTATGCGTGACGACGTCACGCACACTTGCCTTTGCAAGAGGGGCCTGAAAACTGCAGCCGAAAAGGGGATGTGAGATCTTCTCGCGGCTTTCGAAGAAGCAGCACATACAGGCTGCTTTTCGAAGGCGGAAGTACCTCCGAATAAGCATACGCACGAGGTATCTGAGCGGTTCCCTGAAAATCGATCAAACTTGCAGCAAGAGTCTCTTGAGACTCCATCGCGTACCATGGTGGCGAAGCATGTCCTCGAACAGCCATCCCACGCCGCGGCTCTATCAGCGCGTAGCCGAACAGATCTCCGCCTACATCCGGGAGCACCGTCTTGAGCCAGGGCAACGTCTACCGTCGGAAAAAGACCTTGCCCGCAAACTCAACGTCTCCCGGCCGACGATCCGCGAGGCGATGATCGCCCTGGAGATCGCCGGCCAACTCGAGATTCGTGTCGGCTCCGGCGCTTATATTCGCCAGGCCCCGAATCAGGTTCCGCTACTGCTCGATGCGGGTCCGGGACCATTCGAGCTGCTGCGAGCGCGTCTTTTAATCGAGGGCGAGATCGCCGCCGATGCCGCGCTCAACGCCTCTGCCGAACAGCTCAAACAGATTGAGGCCACCATTCAGGAGATGAAGGCGCTCGATGCGGCCGGGCAGAATGCACAGATCACCGACCGCCACTTCCACGTCGCGATCGCCGAAGCAGCGCGCAACAATGTCCTCGCCAGCATTGTGGATAGCCTGTGGGCGGGCATCTTCTCCCCCATCTTCCACTCGCTTTCGCACCTCGCCGGCCTGCAGCATCATCAGACGATGACGCTGCGCG
>JABFXN010000029.1 GCA_013361705.1 Acidobacteriaceae bacterium | reverse complement strand
GACATCGATATCGTCGCCAACGACAGCGGTGGCGCCGTCGCCCAGCTCTTCTCTGTTCGCTACCCGCACCGGGTCAAAAGTCTTTTGCTGACCAACTGCGATACCGAGCCCGACAGTCCTCCTCAGGCGGTAGCTCCCGTGATCGAGCTCGGCCGCGAGGGAAGGTTTGCCGACGAGTGGCTTGCCCCGTGGGTTGCGGACAAGCCGCTCGCCCGCTCTGAGATCGGACTCGGAGGCATGTGCTACGCGAACCCTCAACATCCGGGCGACGAAGCCATCGACATCTATCTCGCCCCTCTGGTCAGCTCCGAGAAACGCAAGAAGCTGACGAACGCCTACGCAGCCGCACTCGCTCCCAACCCGCTGGCCGGCATCAGCGCCAAACTCAAGACATCCTCCATCGCAACGCGCGTCCTGTGGGGCACAGGCGACACTATCTTCTCGCAGCAGAGTCCGCAGTACTTCCACGCCACCGTTGGAAACTCGCTTGGTTACCGCCTCGTGCCGGGAGCGAAGCTCTTCTTTCCCGAAGAGATGCCCTCTCTCATCGTCGAGTTTGTCGCAGGGATCGCGAGCCTCTTCTTCGTTGCAACCGCGTTTGCCTCCGACCATCTGGATACACCAACCGTGATTAAGGACCCCGCGGCGGATATCGGTGATCTCTATGCCTGGATGTCACCCGACGGCAGGCGATTAAACCTGGTGATGGACATCGTGGCCCATAAGTTCTCCGACAGGCTGCAGTATGTCTTTCACATCGACAGCGGAAACCGCTTTGGAGCGACTTCTGCAAGCCTCATCGTCATCTGTACATTCGACGTTGCCAACAACGTCGAATGCTGGACAGACAAAGCAGGTCATGTCAGAGCCGATCATGTCAGGGGCAATGCGAATGTAGAGACCGGCATTGAAAGTGACGCCCACAGCTTCACGGTCTTTGCAGGCCTGCGGGACGATCCTTTCTTCAACAACGTGAAAGGAACACGGGAAGCATACGATGTCGCAAAGACTGCTCTGAAACGCGGAGCCGCCATGGATGGAGCGGGCTGTCCTCGTTTTGATGCATCAACGTCGCAAGCCATTCTCGATACCTGGCGCCATACCAATGGCGGCCCGGCATCAAACTTCCTCGCCGGATGGAAGACCTCAGCACTGGTCGTCTCCATTAATGTCGATACCGTCGCGCGCGGAGGCAAGCTGCTGGCGGTCTGGGGATCGGTGCACAGGATGCCGCGCGCAGGAAAGAGCAAGCACACAGGTGTTCCCGCGCCTGGTGAACAGATCGAGCGTACGGCTCGTCCCTTGATCAAGAACGCGCTCGTCGGCGGTCCGCTTGCACTGGAGGCAATGAGCGACCGCCGGAAAGAGGCCTACAATCGTGTCTCGCGCGCAGGATGGCCGCAGTTCACGCGGGACATTGCAGCAACGCTCGGCCTGTATGACAGCTTCGATGGAGAGTGCGGAAACCAGTGGCTGGCTAATGTCCATACCGCGCCAGCACAGCGCTACAAGCCGCTTGCGGACCTGCTTGCGGACGATCGGATCTGGGTCAACAGCGCATCCGGTGTGTGCACACAGTTTCTTGCAGTCGAGTTCAACGCTCTTCATCGGTCTGACGCTGTATCAGATGACTGCGGCGGCAGAACTCCAAACTATGACGCAAACAATATCTTCCGCTCGCTGCTGACTCTCGACCGGATGAATGGCGTCGACGATGGCGTGCTGCACGACGACCAGCAACACTCCACCAATACCTTTCCCTTTTTGGCGAAACCATGAATAGACTCGGATTCTCTCTTATCGGCGTTGTGATCGGCCTCAGCCTGCAAACATCTGCACTCGGCGAAGACCGCGCGGACATCGCAAGGGAAACCACCGCAGGCGTGATCGCCATTGCGAACCTTGACGCACAGATTGCGCAGGCTGGAAATCTTCCCGGCGTGGAAGACCTGCTGCTTGCCAGAGCACGTTATCTGGCAGACTACGATGCGCTGGAGCGCGCTTCTGCCCTCACCGAGCAGCAGCCGGCGAGTACCAAAGCATTGTTACAGCGAGCTCGTACGCGAGCCGCGCTGCATCGGTTCAGCGACGCACTTAACGATGTTGAAGCCGCAGAAGCCGAAGGAGCTGATCGCAGCCAGACAGTACCGTTGCGAGCCTCCATCCTCATCGCAACCGGCAATGCAGCCAAAGTAAGGCGATCCCTCGAAGCCGAGGTCAAACAACATCCAGGCCTGGCCTCGCGCACCATGCTCGCCGCTGCCTACGCTATGCTCGGGCGCTTGCATGAAGCAGATCAGCTCTATGCCGCGGCTCTGGCCGATCTCCATACCACCCTTCCGTTCCCCTATGCCTGGATCTGTTTTGCTCGCGGCTTGATGTGGGCAGAGCAGGGTCAGGATCTGACGCAGGCAGAAAGGTCCTATCAGCAGGCGCTCCGTTACCTTCCCGAATTCGCAGCGGCCAACATCAATCTTGCCGAGATCGAAGCAGCTCGCGGTGAGACACAATCTGCCATCGATCGACTAACCGGCGTTCTCAAAGCCACGGACGAACCGGAAGCCTATGCCCTGCTGGGATCGCTGCATCTACGAAGCGGTCTTCTGGAACAAGGCCGGCAGGAGATCGATCACGCCCGCCAACGCTTTGACCTTTTGCTGATGCATGCGCCACTCGCGTTTGCCGATCACGCCGCCGAGTTCTATCTCAGCCAGGGTCATAACGCCGAACGCGCGTGGGAGCTTGCGTTGCAGAATCTTCACAACCGCGAGACCGACCGCTCCGTCGCCCTCGCCGTTAAGGCAGCTATGGCCTCCGGCAGACAGAACGACGCAGACACGTTGCTCCGGACACATGGGCCCTCCGTTGGGCTCTATCTTCAGAGCTTCGATCGTACTCTTCCCCAGTAATATGCCCGCTCTCGTCGCACGCTCGGAGAAAAACGCGCATCTGCCGGTGGTATGCTTCATGGTGCCAGACGTCCAGAGCCGTGCGATCGAAGAGCCACAACAGACCGGTAACGCCGGAGCTTTCCGTCGACCTTCTGCTGCACTCCCCCAGTATTTCCGTGCGCGACATCTATTGCGCCGGTACCTGTAAGGGACACAGCGCGGAAGAGCACGCAACTGCAACCGAGCTTGTCTTTCCCTATCGCGGCATCTATGTTCGCCACGTCGGACAAGATCAGTCCGTTGCCGAAGCGAACCAGGTATTGCTCTTCAACCGAGGTCAGGGCTATCGTGTCAGCCACCCCGTCGAAGGGGGAGACGCCAGTCTGTCCTTACTTCTCTCTCCGTCATTGCTGGCGGAGCTTTCCCCCGTCTCGCTCCTGGTTGACCGCTCCGAGCCGACGTATAAGACACAACGGCTTCGCGTCGATACCCACACCCAATCTCTGCTCGCCACGCTGCGGCACCGGCTGCGCCAAGGAGTCGCAGCCCCGTTAGAAGCGGAGACACTCGCGCTGGAGCTGGTGCAACATACACTGGGACCTCGTACCGCCCACATCGCCGGCGGCAGTACGGGACGTCAACGCCTGGTTGACCGTGCCAAACTGGCCGTAGCCAGCGACCTTGGACGGCGGTGGACGCTCGCGGAGGTTGCCGCTGAAGTTCGCTGTTCGCCGGTCTATCTCACACAGGTTTTTCAGCAGGTGGAGGGCATTCCTCTCTATCGCTATCAACTACGGCTGCGGCTCGCACGCGCGCTCGATCTTCTGGAAGAGTATGAGGATCTCACCCAGCTCAGCCTGGACCTTGGCTTCTCCAGCCACAGCCACTTCAGCGCTGCCTTCCGCGAGACTTACGGCAAGTCTCCGTCTGCCTTCAAACAATCGGCCATGGGACGCTGATCGTTCGCCGTTCGTCATCGTCGGCGCCAAATGCTAACGACACTTGTGTTCCAATCCTAAGAAGTATGAGTTCCTTTGATCTCTCCGGAGTTCGAGTCGGCGGCGGCAAGCTTTTCCTGATCGCTGGCCCATGTGTCATCGAGAGCGAGGCCCACGTCCGCAAGATGGCGGATGCGATTCAGCGCATTACCTCCGACCTCGGTGTGCCTTATATCTTCAAGGCCAGTTACGACAAGGCGAATCGCACCTCCATCAAGAGCTTTCGCGGCCCCGGCCTGGCAGAAGGCTGCCGCATCCTGAAAGCCGTTCGCGAAGCCCATGGTCTGCCCGTGCTGACGGACGTACACACACCGCAGGACTGTGCCGCGGTCGGGGAAGCCGTCGATGTGCTGCAGATTCCCGCTTTTCTCTGCCGGCAAACCGACCTGCTGATCGCCGCGGCCGAGACCGGACGGGCCATCAATGTAAAGAAGGGCCAGTTTGTTGCTCCGCAGGACATGCGCCACGCCGCGGAGAAGATCCGGGAGAGCGGCAATAAACGCGTCTTTCTGACCGAGCGCGGCGCCAGCTTCGGCTACAACAACCTCGTCGTCGATATGCGCTCACTGCCCATCATGCGCGGCTTTGCCCCCGTGGTCTTCGACGGAACGCATTCCGTGCAGACACCCTCAGCCGCTAACGGCGTCAGCGGCGGCCAGCCGGAGTTCATCCCCGTGCTCGCCCGTGCAGCCGTGGCCGCCGGTGTAGACGGCGTCTTCCTGGAGGTGCATGACGACCCGCCAAACGCCAAGAGCGACGGAGCCAACGCACTGCATCTGAATCACTTGAAGCAGGTGCTGGAGCAATTACTGGCGGTGCATCAGGCTGTGCAGATGTAGGGACTGGCAACAATCTTTGTCATTTCATAGCGCTCATCACCGGAGCCAGCAAGCTGGCTTTGGTGATGAGTAGCGAAGAAATCCGCTTCTCGACCAAGGGCCCGCCCGGCCGATTCGTTTCTGCCTTTTGCCCAAATTTTGGGGCATCCTTCCCACCCATCGCGATGCGATGGATGGGGCAAGGTATGGGCTCACGAACGTTATCAAGCCAATTAAATTCCTGTATTAGAAAAATGGAAAAGCAGTATTTCATGGATGCCAAACAAAAACTTCTAGGTGCTAGAATTAGGCAAGCCTAAATTAGGCTCACCTAAGGATTCGTGATCGAGACCCAAACCAATCCGAAGATCCAGACCAACCCGGAGACGCCCGCTAATGAGACGGCCCCGCATGGGCGCTTCCGCCTGCTGCCGGAGTTGAAGCGCAGCGAGCTGTGGACGTACTTTGGTCCGGCGTTCGTGGCCTCGGTGGCCTACATCGATCCCGGTAACTTCGCCACCAACATCGACGGAGGAACCCGCTATGGCTATCGCCTGCTGTGGGTCCTTCTCTGGTCGAATGCCATGGCCATCCTGATCCAGTACCTGTCGGCTAAGCTGGGCATCGTCACTGGACTCACCCTCCCCCAGAACTGCCGCAAGGTTTACTCGCGCGGCACCAACATCTTCCTGTGGGTCGCGGCGGAGATCGCTGCCCTGGCCACAGATCTGGCGGAGTTTCTGGGTGCGGCGCTGGGCTTCTATCTGCTCTTTGGACCCGCGCTGCTGGAGCATGGATGGTCGCGCACCGCTGTGATGTTTGCCGCGGCGATGCTCACCACGGTCTGCGTTTTCCTGATCCTTGCACTCGACCTTGCCGGCTTCCGCTTCCTGGAGTGGGGCATCATGGCCTTCGTCGGTGTGATTGGCATTTGCTACGCCATCGAGATTTTTCTGGTGCATCCGGACTGGAAGCTCGCCGCCTTCCACGCGCTGGTGCCATCCTTCGATCGCGCAGATTTGCACGGCAGCATCTATGTCGCCGTGGGCATGCTGGGCGCTACCGTAATGCCGCATGTGGTCTATCTGCACTCTGCCCTGGTGCAGCCCCGCATCAAGCAGGCCACCCATCGTTCCGGCCTTCCTGGAAGACGCTTCCGGTCGCGTTATCTGCGCTTCGAGCTGGTCGACGTCTTCGTCGCCATGAACGGTGCCTGGCTGATCAACTCAGCCATGATCATCATGGCCGCCGGAGCCTTCGCCAGCTTCGCCGCGCGCGGCCTGCCGCCGGTAGCCAGCATCGAAGATGCGCACCACACGCTAGGCCCCCTGCTAGGTGGCATCTCGGCAACGGTCTTCGCCGTGGCCCTGCTGTGCTCCGGCCTCTCCTCCTCGACGGTCGGCGTAATGGCCGGCCAGGTAGTGCTGGAGGGTTTTCTCAACGTCAAGTTCTCCATCTTCCTGCGCCGCTTTCTTACTATCATTCCGGCCCTGGTGGTCATTGGTCTGGGTCTTGATCCCCTGAAGATCCTGATCCTCTCGCAGGTGGTCCTGAGCTTCGCTCTTCCCTTCGCTCTGGTGCCGCTGCTTCTACTCACCAGCCGCCCCGATGTGATGAACAGCTTCGCCAACCGCAAACGGACGAAATACACCGGCTGGTTGATCGTGACGATCATCGTGAGTTTGAATGCGCTGCTGCTGTGGCAGACGTTTGTTCGCTAGAGCATTTCTCCCAAAGGTTTAGAGCGAAGCTTTGACTGTTTGCGCCGTTTCCTTCGAAGAAAACGGCATTCGCAGATTTATCCAACGCTACATTATTAGGAGAATTGCTCTGTCCCCGGGCATGAAGCAGTATCGCTAAGCTAGAGTCATGCTGGAAACACGTGTCACGTTTGTAAACGGCCGCAATCACATTCTCGTAGGTGACCTGGTGGTTGCCGGCCCCACCCGCGCCGTTATCCTTTCGCATGGCTTCGCCAGCGACCGCAATGGGCGTGGACGCCTGCCGGCATTGGCTGCTGCACTGAATGCCGCGGGCATCTCCACACTGCGATATGACTTTGCCGGCTGTGGAGAGTCGGACGATGACACGCTTACACCTGAAGGCCTGCGTGACGACCTTCGTTCCGCGATCCGTTTCCTGCAGCAACAGGGCTTCACGCACATCGGACTCTATGGACACTCGCTCGGAGGAACCATCTCGCTGTGGTCGTTCACGCCGGAGATCAAGGCGCTTGCCACGACCGGGGCGGCTACAGGACCAGTGCATTACAACTTCGACGAGTTCTTTCCGCAGACAGCGGTCAATAAACTGCGCCGCACCGGCATCATGCCCGTGCCGTCAAAGTCGGAACGCAGGCCTGTCGTGCTCGCATCGAAGACGTTGATGGATAGCTTCAGTACGTTCTCTTCGGAAGAGTTGCTGAGCCCTATCACCGTTCCGGTTCTCCTGATTCACGGCGGAGGCGACGATGAGGAGCGCATGCTTGCAGCCACCTCGCACGAAGGGATTCATCGTCTTCCAGAGGGATCGGTACTGGAGGTCTTTCCTGAAGCACCGCATGACAAGCACACCGTCTGGCCGCAGGTCACGGAGAAACTGGTGAGTTGGTTCCGGGAACATCTGGGTGAATACTAAAGTGCACCGCGCGGGCAATTGAGCTCGCATGCAGGCACGAATCACATCTTAGCGCCGTGCCCCTCAGCTAACGCCTTCTGTGCATCAAGTCTCGCCTTCCGTAAGGAGGCCACCGGATCCGTAGTAGGTGCGTATTCCATCCCGATGACGCGGTTGTAGTTCAGCTTTCCTAAGCTGCGATAGATGTTGGTGTAGTCGATCTCGCCGGTTCCCGGTTCATTCCTACCCGGAACATCCGCGATGTGGACCAGCCCCACCCACTCGATATATGCTTCGAGCTTTTCGATCAGGTTTCCGCCGCCGCGCTGCTCATGATAGAAGTCGTACAGCACTTTCACGTTGGGACGGTTTACCGCGCGCACAATCTCAAAGCCCTCCTTTACTGACGTAAGGAAGATGGTGGGATTCTCGATCAGATCGATCGGCTCAATCACGATATTGATTCCCTGCTTGTCTGCAATGTCGGAGGCACGCAGCAGATTTTCGACAGCGGCGGTATATTGCACCTGCGGATCGACGGCCGGTAGCTTCTTGCCGGATTTGATGTTGATCTGAGGGCATTCGAGCCCCTTGGCAATGCGGCAGTGTTCTGACACACTCGTCGCAAATTCTTCGGATTGCCCAGGAATCGCAAAACTCGCCTGAAGTCCGCTCAACATATCGATTACTACGTTGAGGGAACTCATCTTCGCCAGAATGCGCCGCTGCTCCTCGGATGTCCACTTCTGGAAGTATCCGATAAGCTCCACGCCCTGGTAGCCCGCCTCGGCGATAACCTCAATACAGCGGTCGTACGAGGGCAGCTTTAGCATGTGGATCTCGCAGGAGAACTTCGAGGCGGAAAGAGCCGGCGTCGGGGCGGAGGAGAGGTTCATAGAGCGCTCAAAGGCGGAAATTGTAGCGAAGATGAGTGTATCGGGCTTCATGTTTCCGACTCAAACGAGAAGCCAACATCACGCTATCGCTGTCTATGATTCTTTTGTATCTGAGCCTTAAATTGACATTCTGTACCAATACTGTGGTACAGTTTGCGGCATGGTCTTTCGCCTCAACCCGGCCTCCGGCCATCCTCTCTATCTCCAGCTCATGGAGCAGGTGCGTCATGCTGTCGAGACCGGCGTCCTACAGGACGGTGACCTCATGCCCAGTATTCGTACTCTCGCCGAAGAGCTTGTCATCAGCCACAATACCGTCGCGAAAGCGTACATGGAGCTACAGCACGAAGGCCTACTCGAGCTGCGTCATGGTTCGGGCGCGTACATCTCCGCGCCTCGCAGTGGCAAGGCGCGCGCCGCCAGGCTACTCAAGGCACAGACTCGCGTCCGCGGAGTGGTTGAGGAGCTGCTCGACGATTTCTCCCCCGATGAGATTCGGCGTCTCTTCGAAGCCCAGCTCATCCATTCCACTGTCACTGCGAGGAAGCAATGATTCCCGACCGTGTCATCCAGACCTGCGAACTCACCAAGAACTATGGCAGTTTCCGTGCAGTTGACCATCTCAACCTCAGTGTCCGCGCCGAGCGGATCACCGGCTTTCTGGGCCGCAACGGAGCGGGCAAAAGCTCCACCATCAAGATGCTTCTCGGCATGATTCAGCCCTCCTCCGGCTCCGGCACCGTTCTCGGCTACCACATCGACGACCCCAAACAGAGTATTGAGATCCGCCGTCGCATCGCCTACGTCGGCGAGGACAAGGGCCTCTACGGCTACATGACCGTCGCCGAGCTTATTCGCTTCACCCGATCCTTCTATCGCGACTGGCAACCCGACACTGAACGCCGGCTTCTTGCCGAATACCGTCTTCCACCCAAACGCAAAGTCAAAGCGCTCTCCAAGGGCATGCGCACCAAGCTTGCATTGCTGCTCGCGCTCGCACGTCACCCGGCGCTGCTCATCCTCGACGAGCCTACCGAAGGCCTCGATCCTGTCTCCATCGAAGAACTCCTGCAGACGCTCGTAAGCGCACCGGCCAATGGCACCACTGTCTTCTTCTCTTCGCATCAGCTTTCCGAGGTCGAGCGCATCGCCGATGACGTCCTCATGATCGACGGAGGCGCCACGGTCCTTGATATGTCGCTTGAGCAGATTCGCGAAAACTACCGCCGTATCTCACTCGGTTTTTCCAATCCTGCACCGCAGCTTCAGTCCATCCTCGGCGTGGAGAAGATGCGCTGCGACGGCCGCCAGATCAGCATCCTCGCCAGCAGCAACGCCGACGCCATCGCACAGATGGGCCGCGATCGCGGAGCCGTCGACATCGACGTATCCCCCGTCAATCTGCGCGAGATCTTCCTTGAGACTGTGCAGGAACGCAACCGGCAGGATCAGCAACGCCATCTGGAGCGCGAAGATGCTCTGGTATAAATCCCTCCGCGAGATCCGTACCGTTACTCTCGTCGGCGCTGCCGCCATGGCCGCCGCCTGCGTGCTCATCGTTTTCTATCAGCAGGCCATGCGCGCCAGCGCGGATGCATCCATGACCTACATTGCCTACATCTGGAAGTCGGTCTACAACAGCATAGGCCGCGACATCTTCCTTATCCTCTCCATCATCCTCGGTTCCGGCGGTCTGCTGCAGGAGCGCGGGCACGGCACCTCTGGCTTCACCCTCGCACTTCCCGTCAGCAGGCGACACATCGTCATCACCCGCGCGGTGATGGGCTATTGCGGCGTGCTCATCATCGCCTCTGTGCCCGTCCTCGCCGTACCGATGGCCTCACGTTACATCGGCGAGTACTACCCCGTCGCGCAGACCTGCGGCTTCTTCGCTCTCTGGGCCGCCTGCGGAGCTGTTTTCTACGGCTTTGCCTTTCTGCTCGCGCATCGACTCGAAGGCGACTACATTGCCGTGCTGCTTGCCATACCCTCACTCATGCTCTATGGGCTGTTGATCAATCTTCCCTGGCTGGCTCGCCTGCCGATGCTCAACATCTTCCATGTCATCAATGGCGAAGACATGCCTTTCTTCAATGAAGCCCAACATTTGCTCGCCGCTCCCTTTCCCTGGCTTTCACTGGCCGTCATGCTTGCCGTCAGCGCAACCTTCATCCTTCTTGCCGCGCGGCGTATCCAGCCGCTCGATTTCTAAGGGAGAGCACCTATGCTGTGGTACAAAGCCTGGCGCGAAAGTAGCTTGCGATTCCTGATCAGCAGCGCCGCCATCACTCTGATGTGCCTGATTTACACACTCTTTCAGAGTCGCCTCTATCCGATCGTCGTGCATGCACAACCGCGCATCCACAATTACACGCAATACATTCACTGGACCATCTTCGGTGGTGCCACACGCGGCATCCTGCAGCTCAGTTGTCTCCTCCTGGGACTCGGCGGGCTTCAGCGCGAACGCAAACAGAACACGCTCGGCTTCACGCTCGCGCTTCCCGCCAGCCGCCTCAGCCTCATCGCGTCACGCGCCGCACTCGGTCTGCTGCAGGTGCTTGCTCTCGCGATTATCCCATCGCTCGTCATCCCTGCGGCATCGCATCTGGTTGGCCAGCAGCTTCCGCTGGACTACTCTCTACGGTTCATCCCGCTTTGGACCGTAGGCGGTATCTTCACCTATGCCATCTCGTTCCTCGCATCCGTAGTCTTCTCCAGCGAATACGTCTCCCTAGCCGTCGCTTACCTCGCTTACATCTTTTATCTCGCTGCAGCCCGTCTTCCCAGCCTCAGCCCCTTCCATCTGCATGTAGCTGACTTCATGAGCGGCCTCTTACCCCACTACCTGGATCGCAGTACGATGCTCTGGGCGAGCTCATATGCGATAGCACCAATTGCAGGATTTTTCGTCGCAGCCACCGTATTGCTCGCTCTAAGCGGATTCGTCACAACAAAACAATCTCTATAGCCTGCCGGCAGCTCAACGTCATCCTCCGAAGGAAATGTTGAACGCCATAGTGGTAATTCTCTTGATGGAGGCATGGCAAAAAGAATAGGGGAGGCTCTCAGCCTCCCCCTGTGCTTGCTACGTATAGCTACCGCCCGTGGCCACGATCGCCACCACGCGGTTGGTCAGGCCGTCCGCCTCCCTGTTGTGGGCGCGGAGCTTCCATTCGCTGCTGCGGTTGTTGCTGGCGTTGCTGCTGTTGCTCTTGCCGCATTTGCTGCATCTGCTGCTGGCGCTGTTGGTCCATCTGCTGACGCTGTTGCTGTTGCATCTGTTGTTGACGTTGCTGCTCCTGCATGCGCTGTTGCTGCTGCATTTGCTGTTGCTGCATCTGCCGCTGCTGATCAGCCTGACGTTGCTGCATCATCTGTTGCTGACGCTCCTGCATCTGCTGCGAACGCTGCTGGTTCTGCATCTCCTGCTGGCGTTGCTGCTGCATCTGTAGTTGCCGCTGCTGATCTGCCTGCTGACGTTGTTGCATCTGCCGTTGCTGATCAGCCTGACGTTGCTGTTGTTCCTGCACCTGTTGTTGCTGGCGCTGCTGCATCTGCTCCTGCTGCGTCTGTTGACGCTGCTGCATCATCTGCTGCTCCTGAACACGCTGCTGGTCGAAACCGCCGCGGTTGATGTTCTGTTGCTGCCCATTCGGATTCTGTCCCGGAGGTACCAGGCCAGGATTCCGTCCGAAGCCGCCGCGCACCGCCTGATTCTGCGGTTGTTGGTTGGGCTGCTGCTGTTGCGTCTGTTGACGCTGTTGCATCATCTGCTGTTGGCGCTGTTGTTCCTGCACTCGCTGCTGGTCCTGCATATGCTGCTGGTCGAAACTGCCGCGGTTGATGTTCTGCTGCTGCCCGTTCGGATTCTGTCCCGGAGGTACCAGGCCAGGATTCCGTCCGAAGCCACCGCGCACTGCCTGACTCTGCGGTTGCTGGTTAGGCTGCTGCTGCCGCGGTTGCATCTGTTGTTGTTGCTGACGTTGCTGCACCATCTGCTGACGTGCCGCCCACTGCGGGTTCACTGCATTCGGAGCCGGACGCTGGAAGCCATGATCAGCCTGCAGCGGACGGTTCACGGCGGCAACCTGCGGACGTCCGCGATTCGCCGCGAAGAACGCATTGCGGTTCTGCATCGCCTCACGCTGCACTGCCAATTGCTGCGTCATTGGGCGAACGTGCTGCTCACGGAAGGCAAAGCGCTCCTGAGGAGCCGGAGGACGGTTGATGCCGCCACGTCCACCGTAGTACGCCACACGGGTGTTGTTGATGTACGTGTTGTTGATCACCGTGACGTTGCGCTGATAGACGTAGGTCACGTGCGGAGGAACACGGTTGCACACGCGGTTGTAGTAAAAGTGCGGTCCATTCCAGTAACCGCCCTGATAGCCGAACCCGATGTAGCCGAAGCCATAGTTAATACCACCGTAGAAGCCGATGTGCGGTCCCCAGTAGCCGCGGTGATAGCGATAGTGGCCGCCATACCAGCCCCAGTAGCCGGGCGTCCAAAGCGCGCCTACGTACGGCGGGTACACCCACGCACCCGGAACCCAGTAGTAGCCGGTATCGGCGTAATACCAATAACCAGGCGTCCAGATGTAGTCCGGTCCTGGCGCCTCGGGCTGGTCATACTCCGGCAGAGCAGGCGGCGGGTTGTCAGCGACGATCTCATCAAGCGCATCCGCGCCCTGCTGATAGGTATCGTCGTCATACTGTCCCTGATTAGGATCCTGATATTGCGCATTCGGATCCTGATTCGCATACTCCGCGTTCGGGTCCTGGTTTGCATATTGCGTGTTGGGATCCTGATATGCGGGCTGCTGTTGTGTCTGGGCAGGCTGATAGGTCCGTGCAGAAGGCTGACCACCCTGGTAGGTCTGCGCCTGGGTTACCGCCTCATTCTGCTGGCTGTTTCCCTGGATGGGCTGGGCCATGTTGGAGTCGGCAGGATTGCCCGCTCCCGGCTCCTGAAGCGCCGCCTGCACACTGCTACCCCGGCAGCCGGCCAGCGGCAATGCCAAAAACGCCGCCATCACACTGATTCTGAGAGTATTGCCATTCCCACCCATAGGTCACCTCTTCATACCGGATCTTTCTCACCGTCCGGCTGGTACCCATAGATAGACACACCCTGACTCGCACACGTTGCCGCATCTTTTTGTTGCAAACGGTGTTGCGGGGGTTTACTTCACGAAGAGACGAAGGCCGTAATAGATACCACCCGCGATAAATGCCGCTGCCGGAAGCGTGAAGAGCCATGCCAGCAGGATGTTGCGGATGGTCTGCATGCGCAGGCCGCTGCCATTGGCCAGCATGGTGCCGGCCACGCCTGAGCTCAGCACGTGGGTCGTACTCACCGGCAGATGGAAGCGATCCGCTGCGATGATTGTCGCCGCGGCGACAATCTCCGCCGAAGCCCCCTGCGCGTAGGTGAGATGCTCCTTACCGATGCGCTCGCCCACCGTAATAACGATGCGGCGCCATCCAACCATGGTTCCCAGGCCGAGCGCGAGAGCCACCGCAACTTTCACCCATGCGGGAATAAACTTGGTCGCGTGATCAAGGTGGTCCTCGTAGTTCTTCAGCGTCTCCTTATCGGCGGCGGTGAAGGGCGGAACACCCTTTTCCTCATTCGATTTCGCGAGCAGACGCAGGGTCTCGCTCTCGACATACATATCGTTGCGGACGTTGCGCTGCTGGTCATCCGGAACATCGGCGAGCTGATGGTGCGGGGCGACCTGGTGGGTGATCTCATCCGCCATACGCCGCGCTGCGGGGATGACGTCGGGTACCAAATCCTTGGAGCGGATGTATGTCGTCAGCACCGTCCTGGCGTCATTCACCTCGATGCCCTGCGGAGCGTAGTGCTCGAAAACGCGTGCGGCCGACTCGCTGACGGCGACGAAATCCTGCGTCTGCGAGAAGCCGAGAGCATGGTTCAGCGCATAGGCCGTCGGGACCGTTCCGATCAGGATCAGCATGATAAGTCCCATGCCCTTCTGACCGTCGTTCGACCCGTGCCCGAAGCTGACACCTGTGCAGGTGAGGATGAGCAGAACGCGGATCCAGAACGGAGGCGGCTCATTGCCGACCGGCGCCTCATAGAGCTGCTGATCCTTTACCACCTGTTTCAGGATGATCAGCATCAACGCCGCGAACGAGAAGCCAACGATCGGAGAGATGAAGAGCGCACGGAAGACATTGGCCACCTGGCCCCAATCCACGCCGCTGGCTCCGTTGGAGCCGTTCATCAACTGGTTGGCGATACCGACGCCAATCATCGATCCGATCAGAGTATGCGAGCTGGAGGCCGGAAGCCCGAGCGCCCAGGTGCCCAGGTTCCAGGTGATCGCCGCAAGCAGCAGAGCAAAGACCGCGGCAAATCCCGCGCCGGAACCGGCTTTCAGAATGATCTCAATCGGAAGCAGCGAGAGCACCGCAAAGGCAACGCCACCTGAAGAGGTCAGCACGCCGATCAGGTTCCAGATACCCGACCAGATCACGGCGACATGTGGGTCGAGCGAATGGGTATAGATAACGGTGGCTACAGCATTGGCGGTGTCGTGGAAGCCATTGACGAACTCAAAACCGAGAGCGACGAGGAGGGCAATGCCGAGCAGAATGTAGGGCCATCCGCTGATATTGTGAACGCGGCTCAGGTCGTTGGAGACATGAACCCCGGCGTACACAATTCCCGCCAAAATAATGGCGCCGAAGACACCGAAGCTCTTTTTGCCTGGGGTGCGTTTGAGTTTGGCCTGTAAAGCAGCGGATTGACTAACGCCTTCTTTGACGGCTACCGTCACAAATACACTCCGACGCGCTCGCCTTGGACAAGCCGCCACATGGATAGTAACAACCCCATCAATGTCGAAGGCTACGGGATTGTTACAGGAGCGTTAAAACCAGCAAAGGTTGCACCATTTCTTGTGAAATGGTGGAAAAAGCAAAATTTCCCCTCATCTTCCCATACCCTGTCGATCTGTCTTCGGCCTGTTCGATTAACCCGCAGACAGGCAAATGGAGGCCTGGAACCCATGCAATATCTGTTGCTGATCTACGACAACGAAGCCAAGCTCAACGCCCTGCCACCGGCGCAACTTGTTGATATGTATGCCGAATACGGTGGCCTGACGCAGTCCCTGAAGAATTCTGGCCACTTTCTCGCCGGACGTCAGCTTCATCCGGTAGCACAGGCCACCACCGTCCGGGTCAAGGACGGCAAGCAGACGGTCACCGACGGTCCGTTTGCGGAGACGAAGGAGCAGCTCGGTGGTTTTTATATGGTGGAAGCGTCGGACCTGGACGAGGCCGTCGCCATCGCCGCCCGCATCCCCTCCGCCCGTACCGGATCGATCGAGGTCCGTCCCATCGTGGAACGGCCAGCCGAGCGTAAGGATCAAAACTAACCATCATGCCGTTACCAATGGAAACCGGGCAGGCCGACTTCGAGACCATCTATCGCGAAGAGGCTGCCCGGGTTCTGGCCACCTTGATCCGCCTGCTCGGCAGCTTCGATCTGGCCGAAGAGGTGACTCAGGAAGCCTTCACCATTGCCCTCCAGCAATGGCCGATTGAGGGCCTGCCCGCCAATCCCCGGGCCTGGCTGATCTCGACCGCACGGCACAAGGCGCTCGACCTGATCCGCCGCCGTGCAAACTTTGCGGACAAACAAACCGAGCTGGTGCACTTCCTGCAGGCTTGCGAGCATGAGACACCCGCTCAGGAGGCAGCCATTCTTCGGGCAGAACAGCCGATCGAAGACGATCTGCTCCGCCTGATCTTTACCTGCTGCCACCCAGCCCTCTCCCAGGAGACTCAGGTCGCCCTGACACTGCGCACGCTGTGCTCTCTGGAGACGGAACAAATCGCCCGCGCCTTCCTGGTGCCGGTCGCCACCATGCAGCAGCGCATCGTGCGCGCCAAACAGAAGATCCGCGACGCCGGTATTCCCTATCGGGTTCCGTCGCATGAGGATCTGCCGGAGCGAATCTCGGCTGTAGCCCTGACCGTCTACCTCGTCTTCAATGAGGGCTATACCCACAACAATCGGGAGTTCGCTGGAGAAGCCATCCGCCTGGCCAGGCTGTTGCACCGGCTTATGCCCACCGAAGCTGAGTTGACCGGATTGCTGGCACTCCTCTTACTGCAGGACTCCCGCGCCGCGGCCCGCCTCTCCACGGAAGGCGACCTTGTCCTTCTGCAGGAACAGGACCGCGGCCTGTGGAATCGCACGCAGATCGAGGAAGGTCTGGTGCTGGTGGAAGAAGCCCTGCGGCAAGGGCCCCCCGGCCCCTATGCGCTGCAGTCAGCCATTGCTGCCCTGCATGCCCAGGCGCAGACCGCCTCAGCCACCGACTGGCCGCAGATCGCGGCGCTCTATACCCTGCTCTATCGCCAACAGCCCACACCGATCATCGAGCTGAACCGCGCAGCCGCGATTGCCATGGCCTATGGCGAAGAAGCAGGGCTCAAACTGCTGGCCGAGATCGAAGAGCGCGGCGACCTGAAATGCTATGGCCACTTCTATGCGGCGAAAGGCGAACTGTTGCGGCGCCTTAACCGGCGCGATGAAGCTGCTGCCGCATATGAACGGGCACTCGGGCTGGTGTGCTCAAAAGAACAGCAACGATTTCTCAGAAAGCGCATCGCCAATTTGAAGTGACCATGCATTCGTTGCCCCCGCCGAATCAGTACCCCCGAGGTCATTCCCTTCTAAAAGTTGGCGGAGCTACAATAATCGCCATGGGCAGCCCCTTCATCCTGAAGCGGTTCCGCCGCGGTAAGCACGACCGCGGCCGCATCCTCCTGTAACCCTCCTTTTCCTGTAGATTTGTTACGCTTCCTACGCTTGCAGATCGCCCCCTTGGACCGTGCGATCTGCGAAAACCCGCGCCCTTTAGAGGCGCAACTTGAGGACCCGATACCATGAGCACCGTCAATAGTTTTGGCGCAAAAGCCACACTGACCGCAGGCGGCAAGAGCTACACCTACTACCGCCTTGACGCACTGCACACCGTCCAGCTCACTCGACTTCCGTTCTCGCTGAAGATCCTGCTTGAGAACCTGCTCCGCCGCGAAGATGGAGTCTCCGTCACCGCCGACGATATTAACTTCCTCGTTAACTGGGATTGCGCCGCCGAGCCCAGCCGCGAGATCGCCTATATGCCGGCCCGTGTCCTCATGCAGGACTTCACCGGCGTGCCCGCCGTCGTGGACCTTGCAGCGATGCGCGATGCCATGAAGGCCCTGGGCGGTGATCCACAGAAGATCAACCCGCTGCAGCCGGCCGAGCTGGTCATCGACCACTCCGTTCAGGTGGATGAGTACGGCACCGCCAACGCCTATGAGCTGAACTCGCTGCTCGAGTTCCAGCGCAACCGCGAGCGCTACGCCTTCCTGAAGTGGGGCCAGACCGCCTTCCGCAACTTCTCCGCCGTGCCTCCGGGTATGGGTATCTGCCACCAGGTGAACCTGGAGTACCTGGCCCGCGTCGTCTTCACCACCGATGACAACGTCGCCTATCCTGACACCCTGGTCGGCACCGACTCGCACACCACCATGGTCAACGGTCTGGGCGTTCTGGGCTGGGGCGTGGGCGGCATTGAAGCCGAGGCTGCCATGCTGGGCCAGCCCGTCTCCATGCTGGTGCCGCAGGTCGTCGGCTTCCGGCTGACTGGCAAGCTGAAGCAGGGCGCCACCGCCACGGACCTGGTGCTTACGGTTACCGAGATGCTGCGCAAGCATGGCGTCGTCGGCAAGTTCGTCGAGTTCTTTGGACCGGGCATCAGCGCTCTGCCGCTGGCTGACCGCGCCACCATCGCGAACATGGCGCCTGAGTATGGCGCGACCTGCGGTATCTTCCCCGTCGATGCAGAGACCCTGAACTACCTGCGCCTGACCGGCCGCAGCGAGGATCAGATCGCCCTGGTCGAAGCCTATTACAAGGCCCAGGGCATGTTCCACACCGCCAATGCGAAGGAGGCTACCTATTCCTCCGTGCTGCACCTCGATCTCGGTATGGTGGAACCCTCCGTCGCCGGACCGAAGCGTCCGCAGGATCGCGTTGCGCTCTCTCGCACCGCCGAGAGCTTCAAGTCGCAGCTCCCATCACTCTTCGGTCCCAACTCTAACAAGAACGGCGACCGCCAGATCGTTCGCTGGCAGGGCGAGGGCGGTCACCTTGCGGCTGATGACTCCGACGAGAGCAAGGGCGCTCCGGAACCGGGC
Organism: Acidobacteriaceae bacterium; assembly: GCA_013361705.1. GTDB lineage: Bacteria > Acidobacteriota > Terriglobia > Terriglobales > Acidobacteriaceae > Terriglobus. The sequence goes on along the minus strand of JABFXN010000029.1, from coordinate 1,768 downwards.
AAGGCTACCGAGCCAATCGCAAGCATCAAAGACCGCTTGGGTGTCGACGTCGATAAGTATCTCCACCACGGATCGATCGTCATCGCAGCGATCACCTCCTGCACCAACACCTCGAACCCGAGTGTGATGCTTGCCGCAGGCCTGCTGGCGAAGAAGGCTGTTGAGAAGGGCCTCTCCACACCCCCGTGGGTGAAGACCTCACTCGCTCCTGGATCGCGCGTCGTCACCGACTACTACGAGAAGGCCGGCCTGACCCAGTATCTGGACAAGCTGCGCTTCAATACCGTCGGTTACGGCTGCACCACCTGCATCGGCAACTCGGGTGCACTGCCCACAGATGTCACCAGGGCGATTGAAGATCACGGCCTGGTAGCGGTCTCCGTGCTCTCTGGAAATCGCAACTTCGAAGGCCGTATCAACTCTGATGTGCGCGCCAACTACCTGATGTCGCCGCCGCTGGTGGTTGCTTACGCACTGGCCGGCCGCATCGATTTCGACTTCGACAACGAGCCGCTGGGCAAGGGCAAGGATGGCCTGTCGATCTATCTGTCTGACATCTGGCCATCGCAGGAAGAGGTCGCAGCCACGGTCGCGAGCTCCATCGACAGCAGCATGTTCCACAAGGAGTACTCGACCGTATCCAAGGGTGACGTCAACTGGCAGAACCTGAAGTTCCCCTCGGGCGACACCTATGGATGGGAGGGTGACTCTACCTACATCCGCCAGGCTCCGTACTTCGACAACATGCCCGCCACGCCGGAGCCGGTAACCGATATCGCCGGAGCTCGCGTGCTGGCGCTCCTTGGTGACTCCATCACCACCGACCACATCTCTCCCGCGGGTTCCATCAAGCTGAACAGCCCTGCCGGAAAGTACCTCACCAGCAATGGTGTGAAGCCGGCCGACTTCAACAGCTACGGTTCACGCCGCGGCAATCACGAAGTGATGGTGCGCGGCACCTTTGCCAATGTTCGCCTGAAGAACAAGCTGGCTCCTGGAACCGAAGGCGGCGTCACGCGCCTTCTGCCTGAGGGCAAGCAGATGTCCATCTATGACGCCTCCGTCACCTATGCGGAGCGCGGCACGCCGCTGGCCATCCTCGCAGGCAAGGAGTACGGTTCAGGCTCCTCGCGTGACTGGGCGGCCAAGGGCACACGCCTGCTGGGCGTACGCTTCGTACTCGCCGAGAGTTATGAGCGTATCCACCGCTCGAACCTGGTAGGCATGGGCATCCTTCCGCTGCAGTTCCTTCACGGGCAGTGCGTCGAGTCGCTCGGCCTGACGGGTGAGGAGGTCTATGACATCCCCGGCCTGAAGGCGATGCTCGACTCGAAGTTTGCCGCCGGTAAGGTGATCACTGTGCATGCCAAGGCCGCGGATGGTTCCGTCAAGAACATCCAGGCTCAGGTCCGCATCGATACACCGCAGGAGATCCTCTACTACCAGCACGGTGGCATTCTGCAGTACGTGCTGCGTCAGCTTGCAGGCAAGGCATAGCACTACCTTCACGACGACAAGCAAAGAGGCCCGGACTCGTCCGGGCCTCTTTGCTTTTGCGACCTATAAAACGAGGGGCCATCGATAGATTCGCTCGTTAGGACTTCCGGAATGGCCCGCTCTATATTTCAGATCATCTGTTGAGGCTGCTCATCGTTGTGTGAAGCACGCATAAACAAAGGGCACGAAGAAACCCATTGCTGCAACGATGCATCGTCAAACACCCTCGATACAAATATTTGAGTACACACAAGCAAAACTCAATCGACAT